>NZ_JBCNTJ010000002.1:0-523843 GCF_039581215.1 Pseudomonas halotolerans | reverse complement strand
TTCTGTGGTGTAGGCAAATCCCGAGGCCATCCTAAAACAACTGTGGGAGCGAGCTTGCTCGCGATAGCGGTGGGTCTGCCACATCAATGGCGACTGACACGACGCCTTCGCGAGCAAGCCCGCTCCCACACGGGTTCTGTGGTGTAGGCAAATCCCAAGGCCACCCCAAAACAACTGTGGGAGCGGGCTTGCTCGCGAAAGCGGTGTGTCTGCCACATCAATGGCGACTGACCCGGCGCCTTCGCGAGCAAGCCCGCTCCCACAAGGGGGTACTTCAACCCAAGCGGTGCTTCAACAGCACTTGGGCCCGGCCTTGCCGCCATAACGGGCTTCCTGGCGTTCGCGGAAGAACGCCTCGTAGTCCATCAGCGGTTTGTCCGGGTGTTTGCTTTGCATGTGCTCGACGTAGTTGTCGTAGTCGGGCATGCCGACCATCAGGCGGGCGGCCTGACCGAGGTATTTACCGAGGCGACTCAAGTCATTGAACATCGTTGCAATCCTCGATTCAGGCGTCCGGCACAGCCTGGAATGGCGCTTCTTTATCCGTGCGTTCCTTGTGTCCCCAGGCGGCAATGCCGACCTTGAGCGCGTAGAACAGGATGCTGAAGACCACCAGCAGAAACAATACCGTCAGCGTGGCGTTGGTGTAGGCGTTGTACACCACATGTTGCATCTGCTCGATGCTCTTGGCCGGGGCCAGGATCTGGCCGGCGGCCAGGGCATCGTTGTATTTGCGCGCCAGGGACAGGAAGCCGATCGCCGGGTTGGCGTCGAACAGCTTGATCAGGCCCGCCGTGGTGGTGCAGATCAACAGCCAGACCGCCGGCAGCATGGTCACCCAGACGTAGCGCTGGCGCTTCATCTTGATCAGCACCACGGTGCCAAGCATCAGGGCGATACCGGCCAGCATCTGGTTGGAGATGCCGAACAGCGGCCACAAGGTGTTGATGCCGCCCAGCGGATCGATCACGCCCTGGTACAGCAAGTAGCCCCACATCGCCACGCAGCCGGCGGTGGCGATCAGGTTGGCGACCCAGGATTCGGTCCGCTTGAGGGCCGGCACGAACGAGCCCAGCAGGTCCTGCAGCATGAAGCGCCCGGCACGGGTACCGGCGTCTACCGCGGTGAGGATGAACAGCGCTTCGAACAGGATCGCGAAGTGGTACCAGAACGCCATGGTGTTCTCACCCGGCAACACCGAGTGCAGGATCTGCGCGATGCCCACCGCCAGCGTTGGCGCACCGCCGGCACGGGCCAGCACGGTGGTCTCGCCGATGTCATTGGCCACCGCCTGCAGCGCTTCGGGGGTGATTGCAAAACCCCAGCTGCTGACGGTCTGCGCCACGCTCACCACATCGCTGCCGACGATCGCCGCCGGGCTGTTCATGGCGAAGTACACGCCCGGCTCGATCACCGAAGCGGCGACCATGGCCATGATTGCCACGAACGACTCCATCAGCATGCCGCCGTAACCGATGTAGCGGGCGTTGACTTCGTTATCGAGCATCTTCGGCGTGGTGCCCGAAGAAATCAGCGCGTGGAAACCCGAAACCGCGCCACAGGCAATGGTGATGAACAGGAACGGGAACAGCCCGCCCTTCCACACCGGCCCGGTGCCGTCGGTGAACTGGGTCAGTGCCGGCATTTTCAGCTCGGGCATGGTGATCAGGATGCCGATCGCCAGGGCGACGATGGTGCCGATCTTCAAGAAGGTGGACAGGTAATCGCGCGGCGCCAGGATCAGCCAGATCGGCAACACCGCGGCGACGAAACCGTAGCCGATCAGCATCCAGGTGATCTGCACGCCGGTGAACGTAAAAGCCTCGGCCCAGACCGGGTCTGCGGCCACTTGCCCGCCGAGCCAGATCGAGCCCAGCAGCAACAGCACGCCGATGAGGGAGATTTCACCGATGCGGCCCGGGCGGATGTAGCGCATGTAGATGCCCATGAACATCGCGATCGGAATGGTCGCCATCACCGTGAAGATCCCCCACGGGCTCTCGGCCAGGGCCTTGACCACGATCAGCGCCAGCACCGCGAGGATGATGATCATGATCAGGAAGCAGCCGAACAGCGCGATGGTGCCGGGAACACGGCCCATTTCCTCACGCACCATGTCGCCCAGGGAACGACCGTTGCGACGGGTGGACAGGAACAGGACCATGAAGTCCTGCACGGCACCGGCCAGCACCACCCCGGCGATCAGCCAGAGCGTACCGGGCAGGTAGCCCATCTGCGCCGCCAGGACCGGCCCGACCAGCGGCCCCGCACCGGCAATGGCCGCGAAGTGGTGGCCGAACAGGATGTGTTTGTTGGTCGGGACATAGTCCAGGCCATCGTTGTTGAGCACGGCGGGGGTGGCCCGGCGCGCATCGAGTTGCATCACGTTATTGGCGATGAACAGGCTGTAGTAGCGGTAGGCGACCAGGTAGATGGCCACGGCTGCGACGACGATCCAGAGGGCGTTGATCGGTTCGCCGCGGCGCAAGGCCACGACACTCAACGCACAAGCTCCCAGAACAGCCACGGCAAACCAGGCAAGGTGTTTAACCAGACGGGTTGTCATTGCGTGTCTCCTGCCGATATCCAGTGGATTGCGGCGATTGTTTTTATAATGTGCCCCGACTATTCGGAGCGGGCCCAATATCCGTGGAAGGCGTCAATAAATAAATCCGCAGTACTACGTACGAGCCATCTACGTAGTTCTACGTAGACAACCCGTTTCCATCTGTGGGAGCGGGCTTGTTCGCGAATGCGGTGTGCCAGTCAACGAAGATGCCACTGACCTATCGCATTCGCGAGCAAGCCCGCTCCCACAGGTTTTGTGCCTAATGTCCGGTAGAGTTATTGAGCCCACGTAGGTTTGGCATATGATGCCCGCCATCCGCCTCTCCCCCGCCGAGCCTGGACAGGAGTACACATGCTGCTCAAACACAAAATCGTCGCCTTGGGAATTCTGCCCCTGGTACTGGCGATTGCCGTTATCTGCGCCTTGGTGATCTCGCTCAATCGCCAGTTGGGTGATCAACAGGCGCAATTGATCGAAGACAGCATCCTGGCCAGCAAGCGCGCCGAGCTGAAAAACTATGTGGAGATGGCGCAAAGCCTGATCGCCCCGCTGTACAACAACGGCCAGGGCGACGCACGCGCGCAGCAGCAGGTGCTGGAGGAACTGCGCAAGCTCAGTTTCGGCATCAATGGCTACTTTTTCGTCTACGACCGCCAGGGCCGCAGCCTGATGCATGCCCGCCAGTCCGAACTGGTGGGCCAATACCTCTGGGACATGAAAGATCCCCAGGGGCTGCCGGTGATCCAGGCCCTGCTCAAGAGCGCCGAATCCGGCGAAGGTTTCCAGCGCTACGCCTGGAACAAGCCCTCCTCCGGCCAGGTGACCGACAAGCTGGCCTATGTGGTGATGCTCGATCGCTGGGGCTGGATGCTCGGGACCGGAATTTACCTGGAGGATGTCGAGCGCGCCACCCAACAAGCCCGCGCTGAAGTGGCCCAAGGCATCCACACCACCATGCAGGCCATCGCCGCCATTGCACTGGTGGCGGTGCTGCTGGTGTTTGCCGGCGGCATGACCCTCAACGTCAGCGAACACCGCCTGGCCGACAAAAAACTGCAACGGCTGAACCAGCGCATCGTCAGCTTGCAGGAAGAGGAACGCGCGCGGGTGTCACGTGAGCTGCACGACGGCATCAGCCAATTGCTGGTGTCGATAAAATTCCAGTTTGAATTGGCCAGTCACGTCCTCGAAAAGGGGCAGGAAAACGGCCTGGGCATCCTGAAGAACGCGACAGATCGGCTGGGAGAAGCCATTGGCGAGATCCGCACCATCTCCCACGACTTGCGCTCCTCCCTGCTCGACACCCTGGGCCTGTCCGCCGCCATCGGCCAGCTCGCGGCCGAATTCCAGCAACGCAGCGGGCTTGAAGTGTCGTACAAAAGCAACGAATTCGATTGCCGCCTGGAACATGGAGCACCGGTTTCGCTGTTTCGCATTGCTCAGGAAGCCTTGACCAATATCGAGCGTCACGCCGGGGCGAAAAGTGTCGGTATCACCCTGTTCGGGTCCGGCCAGTCCTTGCGCCTGACGGTGGTGGATGACGGGATGGGTTTCAACGTCCCGCAGGTCGAACGTGGCCACGCCGGCATCGGCCTGCGTAATATCCGCGAGCGGGTCGAGCATTTCGGCGGACGGCTGGAAATGACCTCGGTGCCGGGACGAAGCGAGCTGGATATCCTGCTGCCCATGAACATGATGGCGACACAAAGCTGATGCGCGCCCAACCTGACAAGAGCACCTGCCGATGAACCCGCCCTCTGTGATCCGCGTCGCGCTGGTCGACGATCATTCCCTGGTCCGCGATGGCATCAGGGCCCTGCTGTCCGTCATGCCCCAACTGGACGTGGTGGGCGAAGCCGAGGATGGTGCACAGGCCATCGAGATGGTCGGACGCTGTCAACCCGACCTGCTGCTGATGGACATCAGCCTCAAGGACATGAACGGGCTTGAGCTGACCCGTCTGCTGGGCAAGCAATACCCCAGCCTCAAGATCCTCATCCTGAGCATGTACGACAATTATGAGTATGTGAGCGAGTCCGTGCGCTCCGGCGCCAGTGGCTACGTGCTCAAGAACGCCCCTTCGCGGGAAATCATCGCGGCCATTGAAGCCATCATCAGCGGTGGCACCTTCTACAGCGCCGAGATTGCCCAGCGGCTGGCCACCGACCCGACCACCGAGAACGAGCTGACGCCGCGCGAGAGCCAGGTGTTGTACAAAATGGTCCAGGGACTGAACAACAAGGAAATGGCCCGGGAACTGGACATCAGCGTGCGCACCGTCGAAACCCATCGCTTGAGCATCCGTCGCAAGCTCAACATCGATAAACCCGCGGCCCTGGTGAAATATGCGATCGATCACGGGATCATTTCGCGCTAGGAACCCGACTCACGCTCGCGGCCTATGACTGAACCTCGACGGGCCTATCGATCCGACCCGGGACTTCATCGGCCACCGTCCGATTGCGCCCGGTTCGCTTCGCCTGGTAAAGCAAGGTATCGACACGTTTGTAGAGATCCTGCCAGGTTTCCCTGGGGCCTAGACTCCCGACACCAAAGCTCGCGGTGACCGGGCCGACAGCCTCCAGTGTGGCCGAACCACCGTTCTCGATGGCCGTTCTCAAGCGCTCCGCGCACTCATGTGCTTCCCGGGCATCGGTGTCCGGCAGGAATACGGCAAACTCTTCGCCGCCGAGCCGACCGACGATATCCCGTTTGCGCGCCGAGACACGCAGCAACTGCCCGACCTCGCGCAAGACATTATCGCCCACATCATGACCATGGCTGTCGTTGATGTTCTTGAAGTTGTCGATATCGCACAGAGCCAGCGCTGTCATGCCGCGCCGGCTCTTCATCAGCAGCTGCGACACCCGATCCTCGAAGCCTCGACGGTTCAGGACGCCGGTCAGCGGGTCAAAATCGCGTTCGCGACGCAGGTCATCAATCACGTCGGCAATGGCCGCGGCGAGAATCACAAAGGCGAGCCCGACGCCGAGCACCGCCAGGGACAGCTGCAGCGCCTGCCAGAACACCGAGTTGGCGAAAGCGATCCGGTCCAGAGGCACCGACAGCCCGACGGTCAGCAGGGTCCGCGGAAAGAAATGCAACGCGAAGACCAGCAATACCCAGAACAGCGCCTTGTCGACGAGTCGCCCGCGTAACAGCGATCTGAGCTTGACCGCCGCCACAAGCAAAATCGCACCATACCCGAAGTTCTGGACGTAGATGCGCGCAAGCAGGTTACGGTCGATATAAAAGAACCAGGCCAGAGCCAGGGAAATGACGCACACCACGGCAACGTCCAGCCACCAGCCGAGGCGTTTTTGCGAACGCAGCAAAACGCCTTCGGCCACTGCCAGGACCGCCGAGGTATACAGCGCGCCGGACACAATGGCATTGGACCCGACCCCGGGAGGCCAGCCGAAAATCTGCGACATGGCGCCACATGCGAACAGGCCACAGCCACCGGCCAGGAGCAGCAGATAGTTGCGTTTTTTGTCGATAAGCCAGGCGCAGACGAACGCAATCCCGAAGACCGACAAGATCCCTGGGACCATCAACATAAGCGTAATTCTGACGACTGATGCGTCCATTCGAAACGTGTTTCTCCCCTGACCCAGGTCTGCAATCGCCCATGATGACAGAGGCAAAGGCAGCACACCTGCGAAGTTTGAGACTGCGATGACAGCCCGCCAACCTTTTCACTACACTGGCTGTCTTGTCCCCTCCCTTGCGAGACGTGCAATCCGTATGAAGAACATAACAAACACAATGACGTTCTGTGGTCTGCTGGTGTTCTGCGGCAACGCCCTAGCCGAACCAGCCCCTTCACACCTTGATCAGGTCCTGCAGCGCGGCGAGCTGAAAGTATGTACGACGGGCGACTACAAGCCTTACACCTACAAAGCCGAAACAGGTGAATACGAGGGGATCGACATTGACATGGCCCGTTCGCTGGCCGCCAGCCTCGGGGTCAAGGTTCAATGGGTGCAGACCAGCTGGAAAACCCTGATGCCGGATATGGTCGCCGGTAAATGCGATATCGGCATGGGTGGGATTTCCGTGACCCTGGAGCGTCAGAAAAAAGCGAACTTCAGCACCACACTGGATGTGGATGGCAAAATCCCACTGGTGCGTTGCGAGGACCAGGCGCGCTACCAGACCATTGAGCAGCTCAACCAGCCTTCGGTGCGCCTGGTGGAACCGGCCGGCGGCACCAACGAAGCGTTCGTCCGAGCGTTCCTGCCCAAAGGGCAACTCAAGTTCCACGACAACGTGACCATCTTCCAGGAACTGCTGGACAAGCGGGCCGACGTGATGATCACCGACGCCTCGGAAGCGCTCTATCAGCAGAAGCTCAAACCCGGTCTTTGCGCCGTCAACCCGAGTCAGTACTTGCAGTATGGCGAGAAGGCTTACCTGCTGCCGCGGGACGACATCACTTGGAAAATGTACGTCGACCAGTGGCTGCACCTGAGCAAAGCCAATGGCAGCTACCAGAAAGTCATCGGCCAGTGGCTGGCGGTGCCCCAGCAGCCGTGACAACACCGACGCCGCACACAAGCCGCTCATCCCGGGTTTGTGTGCGGCCCCAGGAACTGGCATGTTGGTCTCTCAATTGATCAGCCACGAGGTTCCATGCAGATCGAGTTACTGGAAATCAGCGAGCACCTGCATCGTTTTCCCCCTTTCGATGCCCTGCCCCAGCAAACCCTGGAGGCCATAGCGCAGCGCGTCGAAGTCAGCTACTTCAAGGCCGGCAGCGATATTCTCGAGGCAGGCTCCATCGTTCACGACCTGCATTATGTGCGCAGTGGCGCAGTCGAGATCTACCGGCGTAACGGCCAGTTGTACAACCGTCTGGTGGAAGGCGATATCTTTGGTCAGGCCAGCCTGCTGCGCAGCAACAAAGTGCGTTTTCCGGCGCGGGCCCTTGAAGACAGCCTGATCTACTTCATCCCGGCGGATGTGTTTGCCCAGCTGTGCGAGCAACATGACAGCTTCGCCGACTTTGTCGAGGCCGAAGGACACTCCAGGCTCAAGTCCGCCGTCGAGGCCCAGGGCCGCGCCAGCGAACTGATCCAGCTGAAATCCCGCGCGCTGATTTCCCGGGACCTGGTCTGGGTCACCCCGCACACCAGCGTTCACGAAGCGGCACGGTTGATGTCCCAGGAAAGTGTTTCCTGCGTCGTCGTCCTGGAACCTGCCGGACAACACCCGGAAAAAATGCTCGGTATTGTCACCGACCGCGACCTGCGCACCCGAGTAGTGGCCGCCAACCGCAGCGGCGATACCTGCATCGGTGAAGTGATGTCGACCGATCCGGTGGTCATCCAGGCCGATGACTCGTTGTTCGAAGCCATGTTGTGCATGCTTCGCAGCAACATCCACCACCTGCCGGTGGTGCACAAGGGGCGCACGCTGGGGTTGATCAACCTGTCGGACATCATCCGGCACGAGTCCCAGAGCAGTCTGTACCTGGTCAATAGCATCTCCAACCAGACGTCTGTCGAGGGCTTGCGCTCATTGTTGCGGGATCTGCGCGGCACCTACATTCGCATGGTGCGCGACGGTGCGACGGCTCACATGATCGGCAGCGCCATCTCGGGCATTGGCCGCGCCTTCACCCAGCGGCTGCTCGAATTGGCCGAACGAGAACTGGGGCCGCCGCCGGTTCCGTACTGCTTCATGGTGCTGGGATCGATGGCGCGGGATGAACAACTGCTGGTCACCGACCAGGACAACGCCCTGGTGCTGGATGATCGTTTCGACCCGGCCCTGCACGACGAATACTTCAGCAAACTGGCCACCTTTGTCAGCGACGGCCTGGCAGAGTGCGGTTACAGCTACTGCAAGGGCGGCATCATGGCCACCAACGCGCAATGGCGTCAGCCGTTACGAGTATGGCGCGCGTATTTCAGCCAGTGGATCGAAAAGCCCAATGCCGCCACTCTGCTCAACAGCTGCATCTTCTTTGACCTGGACGGGGTCTATGGGCAGTTGGAAATGGTCAATGAACTCAAGGCGCTCTGCGCTGAAAAATCCAAGGTGACACCCGCCTTCCTGGCGGCGATGGCCCGTAATGCCTTGAACCGCACGCCCCCCTTGGGTTTCTTTCGCACCTTCGTGATGGAAACTGACGGCAAGCAAAAACAGATCATCAATCTCAAGGGCCGTGGTACGGCGCCACTGACCGACCTGATCCGTATCCACGCCCTGGCCTGTGGGACCACGGCACAAAATTCCTTTGATCGTCTCGACGCCATCAGCACCACACAGCTGGTGCAACCGCAGGCCATTGAGCATCTACGCTACGCCTTGGAGTTTCTGTCGATGGTGCGTATCCGACACCAGGTCGATGCCATCGAACAGGGCCAGAAACCGGATAACTACATCGAACCGGAGCGTTTTTCCACCACTGAGCGGCACAACCTCAAGGAGGCGTTCCAGGTATTGAGCAATGCGCAGAAATTCCTGCGATTCCGCTACCCCGGCCACGCTCGGCCATCCTGATGAACAATCCGAAGGGGCAAGAAACGCTGGATTGGGCGGCACGTTTCAAAGTTCTGGCAGAACAAGCCCGCCACCCGCTTCTGCAACGGTTCTACCAACACGGGGTCATCGACGCCGCGACTGCGCTGGAGCAGGTGGAACTGCTGGCCATGGACCTTGAAACCACCGGCCTGAACGCGCGCACTGACAGTATCGTCAGCATCGGCCTGCTGCCGTTCACCCTTAGGCGCATACGCTGCGGCGAAGCCCTGTACTGGGTGATCAAGCCCTCGCAGCTCAGCCATGAGTCGGTGACGTTTCACCACATCACACACTCCGACATCCGTCATGCCCCCCGATTGCCGGACGTCATGGAGAAAGTGCTGGAAGCCATGGCGGGGAAAGTCATGGTGGTGCATTACCGGGCCATCGAACGCAACTTCCTGGACCAGGCGTTACGCAATCACCTTGGGGAGGGCCTGCACTTTCCGGTGATTGACACGATGCAGCTGGAAGCGCGGCAGGTGCGCGGTCAGCGCCGTTGGCTGGACCGACTGTTACGCCGTCCGCCCGAATCCATCCGGTTGGCGGACAGTCGCTTGCGCTACCACCTGCCGCCCTATCACGCCCACCATGCCTTGACCGATGCCCTGGCGACGGCCGAGCTGTTGCAAGCGCAAATAGCCACTCACTACAGCCCGTCCATCCCCATCGGCCAGCTGTGGGATTAAAAGGTCAGGTGCGCGGTTCCGACATCAATCCCTTGACCAGGGAAATACAACCCAACAGCAGGACAATGGCAAACGGTAAGCCGGTGGAAACCGCCATGGCTTGCAACGCGATCAAACCGCCGCCCAACAACAGCGCAATAGCGATCACACCTTCGATGATGGCCCAGAACACCCGCTGTGGAACGGGCGCATCGACCTTGCCGCCAGCGGTGATGGTATCGATGACCAGCGAGCCGGAATCCGAAGAGGTGATGAAAAACACAATCACCAGCACGATACCGAGCAGTGACGTGATTTCCTTGAGGGGGAGCCCTTCAAGCATGGCAAACAGCTTGAGCTCCAACACCGCATCCTTGACCCCGCTCAGCCCCTGGAGGGTGGCCTGGTCGATGGCGGTCCCGCCAAAGGTGGTCATCCACAATACCGATACCAGCGAAGGCACCAGCAGCACCGAGATCAGGAACTCGCGAACGGTACGGCCACGACTGACGCGGGCAATGAACATCCCCACAAACGGCGACCAGCTGATCCACCAGGCCCAGTAGAACGCCGTCCAGCCTTGGGTGAATTCAGTGTCCGTGCGACCGAAGGGGTTGGACAAGGCCGGCAGGTACTCGGCGTAGGTCACCAGGTTCTTGAAGAAACCGGTGAGGATCGCCACGGTTGGCCCCACCACGATAATGAACAAAAGCAACAGCAAGGCCAGGCCCATGTTGATTTCGGACAACAGCTTGACGCCCTTCTCCAGCCCGGCGAGCACCGACCACAGGGCAATCAGGGTGATGCCGATGATCAGCACGACTTTGCTCACGCTGGTCGATTGAATGCCAAACAGGTGTTCGATCCCCGCAGCGGCCTGCTCGGCACCGATGCCCAGCGACGTCGCCAGACCGAACAGCGTTGCGAATACCGCCAGAATGTCGATGATATGGCCGGGCCATCCCCAGACGCGCTCACCCAGCAGCGGGTAAAAAATCGAGCGTATCGAAAGTGGCAAACCTTTGTTGAAGGAAAACAGCGCCAGAGACAGCGCGACGATGGCGTAGATGGCCCAAGGGTGCAGACCCCAGTGGAAAATGGTCGCGGCCATGGCCAGGTCGGCGGAGGCTTTCACATCCCCCGCGGCACCGCCCAGCGGTGCCCAGTCGGTACGTGCCCCGCTGGCGTCGAGCGTGACACCGCCCATGGCGGCAGCGTAATGGGACATGGGTTCTGCCACACCGTAGAACATCAGGCCGATGCCCATCCCGGCGGCGAACAACATGGAGAACCAGCCCACATAGGTGTGGTCCGGCGTGGCATCCTGACCGCCCAATCGAACCTTGCCCAATGGCGAGACGATCAGCGCCAGACACAGCACTACGAAGATGTTGGCCACACTCATGAAGAACCAGGCCAGATGCTTGGTCAACCAACTGCGCATGGCGCTGAAAAGCGGTTCAACTTCATTCTGCAGCGCAAGCGTCACGATGACGAACAGCAGAATGGTCGCCGCGGAGATGATGAAAACTTTGCCGTGGATATCCAGGGAGAAAGAGAACTGACCTCGGATATTGTCTTGCCCGATCACGTAGTCGGTGTCGATGAGATTGGCTTTGCCGCTGGGGGCTGGTATCCCCTCTGTGCCGGTTGACTGGGGTTGTCCTGATAGATCGTCTACAGGGTTTTTTCCCACGAGAACCTCCTTTTGTTATCCGCGCGCTTGGGCGCGCATGGTCTGATAAGCCCCGCTGTTCCTATGGTAAAAACGAGATGTGTGCGCATGTATCTTAACAAGCTTATGAGCCAGTCTGGGACATTGCGGCCGTTCAAGCGTTCCCCGACTGGGAAAATGCCTCCTGCGCGGGCACCTCAAGGGGCCGGCATCACGGCTGGAAAAGCCTGAATCGCAAGGAAAAAAAAGGCGCCAGGATTGCCCCGGCGCCCGTTGATCAGCCGATGTGTCGCCCGGCTCAGCTCACTGCGCGGCGCGTACCTTGGCAATTTCGTCGTACATCATCTTCACCAGGTTGGCATCCAGGGACTTGGCGAATTTATCGATCACCGGTTGCACACGCTCACGAAAGCGATCTTTCTCGGCCGGGCTGATCTCGTTGAAGGTCATCGCGCCGGCCAATGTAGCTTTGGCCTTGTCCATGCTCGCAGCGGTGACTTCCCGCTGGAACTTCTGCGCCTCGGCGGCGGCCTGGCGGATCAGGTTCTTTTCATCGTCATTCAGACGGTTCCAGGTTTTCTGGCTGATGATCAGTGACTGGGGATTGAAGATGTGGCCAGTCTCCGACAGATACTTCTGCACCTCAAAAAACTTGTTGCCCTCAATCACCGTGAAGGGGTTCTCCTGACCGTCGATGGTGTGCTGCTCAAGGCCGGTGTAGACCTCGGGGAACGCCATCGGCACCGGGTTGGCACCCAGGGCGGAGAAGGTTTCCAGGTAGATCGGCGACTGGATCACGCGAATCTTCAAGCCTTGCATGTCTTCAAGCTTGGTCACGGGATGCTTGCTGTTGGTCAGGTTGCGGAAACCCAGGTCCCAGTAGCCCAGGCCAACCAGCCCTTTGCTGTCCAATTGCGCCGCCAGTTTCTGGCCGACCGGCCCGTCGATCACCGCGTGGGCTTCTTCGGCGTTGTTGAACAGGAAGGGAAAATCGAGCATCGCGAAATCCGCTGCCTGGGCGGCCAGGATGCCGGAGTTGAGCACGGTGATGTCCAGCGTGCCGCCCTGCAAGGCCGAGACCGTCTGCACGTCGCCACCCAGGGTTCCACCGGGAAACAGACGGACCTTGAGCTTGCCGCCGCTCTTCTCACTCAGCAGGTCGGCGAACTTCTGTGCGCCCTGCCCTTGTGGGTGCTCCTTGACGTTCTGGAACGCAAATCGCAGGGTACGCTCGCGGATCTCATCGGCGTGGCTGACCACGCTGCCCAGCAGCAGCCCCGTTGCACATGCCCCGGCCAACAAGGTTTTCATCAGTTGTCCCATGTCACTCTCCGATCATTATTGTTTTAGAAGTCGAGCTACTACCGCTTGCACCGGCGTCAACCGGTGAAGAATTTCAAAGGTCCCAGAACCAGTTGCGGAAACAGGACCAAAAGGAACAGCACCGCCAGTTGCGCGAGCAGGAACGGCCACACGCCCCGCACGATCTCTTCGATATTGAGTTTCGAAACCCCGCTCACCACATTGAGCACGGTACCCACCGGTGGAGTAATCAGGCCGATGGCGGTGTTGATGAGAAACAGCACGCCGAAATAAACCGGATCGATACCCGCCTGGGTCACCGCTGGCATCAGCACCGGGGTGAGGATGAGGATGGTGGGCGTCATGTCCATGACCGTTCCGACCATGATGATCAACAGCATGATCACCACCAAGAGCAAGGTCGGGCTGTCCATGAACGGCTCGAGCACGGCCGCCAACTGGCCCGGCAAGTCGGCAATGGTCACCAGCCACGAGGACACCATGGCCGCCGCCACCAGGAGCATCACCACCGAGGTGGTCTTGGCCGAGGACAGGATCACTTCGTACACCTGGCTGACTTTCATTTCCCGGTAGATGACCAGGGACACAAACAGCGAATAGACCGCTGCCACCACCGCCGCTTCCGTCGGGGTGAAAATGCCGAACTTCAGACCCAGGATGATGATCAGCGGCAGGCCCATGGCCCAACTGCCCTCGACCAGGGCCCGTATCACTTCGGCCCGCGAACGCTTGGGCGGTGTCTGCACATGCTCACTGCGGGAGATGAACCACCAGGCAATGGCCAGGGCGACACCGAGCATCAGCCCCGGCACGATTCCGGCCAAAAACAGCTTGGAAATCGATACCCCGGACGCCACGCCAAACACAATGAAACCAATGCTCGGTGGAATGACCGGGGCAATGATGCCTCCGGCGGCAATCAAGCCGGCCGAACGCGCCCGGTTGTGCCCCGCCAGCACCATCATCGGCACCAGCAAGGCCGCCAGCGCCGCGGCATCGGCCACTGCCGAACCCGAGAGCGAAGCCAACAGGCAGGACGCGATGATCGCCACATAACCCAGGCCGCCACGCTTGTGTCCCACCAGCGCCATGGCGATGTTGACGATGCGTTTGGACAGGCCGCCGGCGTTCATCACTTCGCCGGCCAGCATGAAGAACGGCACAGCCATCAACGGAAAACTGTCGGCGCCGTTAAGCAGGTTCTGGGCGATGATCTGTGCGTCAAACAGATCCAGGTAAAACATCAGCGCCACACTGACCACCAGCAAGGCGAATGCAATGGGAATGCCCAGCGCCATGCTGCCTATCAATGACCCGAGGAAAATAACCAGTGTCATGGGCGGGTACTCTTGATGGGGTTATGGGCGCTCGCCTCGGCGGCGTCGTTGTCCTTGACCATGACCATTTCGTCATCCCTGAGCTTGCCGAACAGCGCCAGGTAGAGCTCGTAGACCAGGATGGCGGCGGCACTGGCGCCGAACACCAGGCCGGCGGCGTAGAACAGCGCCATCGACAACCCCGAGGCCGGCGCGACCACATCCACGTTGATCACTGCCTGCTGCCAACTGCCGCTGAAGATCAACCAGCAGATGTACAGCATCATCAGGTGCCCGATCACCAGGCAGATGCGCTTGCCGGTCGGCGGCAGGCGTTTGACCAGACTGTCGAGCCCCAGATGGGCGCGGTCCTTGAGCGCCACCAGGGCGCCGAGAAAAATCATCCAGACGAAGAACCAGCGCGACAGCTCCTCCGAAACGCTGATACCGGAGTTGAAGGCGTAACGCAGCACCACATTGCCGAACACCAGCACGATCATTGCGACCATGCACAGCACAATCAGCAGTTTGAGCAGTTTGAAATACAGATCGACGACCTTTGTCATCTTGAAGACCTCCCGGACTTGTCGAGCGCCGGCATCCAGCAACCGGCGCGATAGGACCGCAACGATGGGCGGGAAGCTATCGGGTCAGGACACAGCAGCTGAGCGTTGTTCCGGGTCCGGAGCAACGAAGCGAGGGATAGGGGCTGAGCGCTTGCAGACGGGTACGCATGGGGGTTCCTCAATTTTTATTATGGTCTTGCTCAAGCTGAGCAAGAGGTGTTGCGCCTAAAATGTACCAACCGGTTAGTTCGGTCAATCACCTTGGCAGGAGCCTCACACAAAGCGTGCGATTATCGGATAAGCGCGTGGGCCGGCTTATCCGGTATTTTTCGTGTTCGACACAATGCTCGAGTGCGTTTTTTATTTATCAACAAACAACTTTCTTTATGAACTAGTCCAACACAAAACTGCTCAACCCCACTGATCCGAAAAACCAATAATAAAATTGAACCTTATTTAACTTCCGCACTTTAGCGCCGATCAGCCACCTCGCTAACATGTCCAACCTCGACAACAAACAGGCGTCATTTCAATGACAAACATCTAATCACCTTTATATAAAGCGGCGCCAAAAATAAGACCTCGATGGACTTGGCGTGATCAAGCCGCCCTTGCCAGCATTCAAAAAATTACAAAAAACTCTTAATATTCAAAATGTTAGATACTTTTGATTGCAGAACAAGGGCACAACTTTTCAACCCCCCCTCAATCCTTCCCAGTCAAAACAACCAAATACCTTTCAAATAAAACTTTGCGCTCGTGTTCTTTGGTGTTATTACTTCGCCGCTCCAAGCTGCAATAGGCCATTACGCAACTTTTCGCGTGCGTTACGCGCCTGCCTGTTATTGGATCCCACTTAATTCAACTCGCTTGTTTACTCAAACGCATGATCGCGCTTGGGCGAACAGTTGTGCGGCGCAGCAAACTGCGCGAGGAAGGGCGTCATCGCTACTCATCAGTCACGGATCAGGATTCTGTCGATCTTCGGTACCCGTCCGGAAGCCATCAAGATGGCACCTTTGGTCAAGGCCCTCACCGCCGAACCGGGCATAGAGTCGCTGATCTGTGTCACCGGCCAGCATCAAAGCATGCTTGAGCAGGTGTTGGACCTGTTCGATCTCAAGGCCGATTTCACGCTCAACGTGATGACGCCGCACCAGACGCTCAACTCGCTGACCGCTGCGCTGTACGGCGCGATCGACCCGGTACTGGAACAGACCCGGCCCGATCGGGTGCTGGTCCATGGCGACACCACCTCGGCCATGGTGGCTTCCATGGCGTCCTTCCATCGACGCATTCCCGTGGGCCATGTGGAAGCCGGGCTGCGCACCGGTGACATCTACAGCCCATGGCCGGAAGAAATGAACCGCCGTTGCATCGACCTCAGCGCCGACCTGCTGTTTGCCCCCACCGCTCAATCTCGCGATAACCTGTTGGACGAACGTCTGCAAGGCCGCTGCCTCGTGACCGGCAATACCGTCATCGATGCGTTGCAGATGACCGCCCGGCGCATTGAGGAGAATGCCCAACTGCGTCAAGCACTGGACCAACAGTTCCCCTTCCTGCAAACCGGACGCAAGTTATTGCTGGTCACCGGCCACCGCCGGGAAAACTTTGGCGATGGCTTCCTGGATATCTGCAAGGCCCTGCGTCACCTCGCCCAGCGTCCCGACATCCAGATCGTCTACCCCGTGCATCTCAATCCCAGCGTACTGGGCCCGGTGACTGCACAACTGGGTGACCTGCTCAACGTGCACCTGATCAAGCCCCTGGATTACCTGGCGTTCGTACGCTTGATGCAACACGCCCACGTCATCCTCACCGACTCCGGTGGTGTGCAGGAAGAAGCACCGTCCCTGGGCAAACCGGTGCTGGTGATGCGCGACGTCACCGAACGCCCCGAAGCCGTCGCCGCAGGTACGGTGCGTCTGGTCGGCACCTCTCCGGCCTCAATCATTGCCGGTGTGGACGCGCTGTTTGACGACAAGGCCTTGTGGCGCCGCGCGTCACAGGCGACCAACCCCTATGGTGATGGCAAGGCCAGTCAGCGCATCGTCGATACCCTGATGGGGCGCCCGGTGGACGATTTTTTCGTGGCCCCGTCGCCATTACCTCAAGGCTGGGCTCACCCACCGCTGTACGCGCCACGCCAGTTGCTCGCCTCCTAATCGCTGCTCCCCCTTATCAGATCGAGATTTACCTGAATGAAACCTTCCGTTGCCCTCTCTACGGGGGCGCTCAGCGCCCTTGCCTATGGCCTGAGCCTGCTCGCGCTCATGCCAACCTTCGCCTTGGCTGCCGATAGTCCGCTCACCCAGGCTATCCATCGGCTCAACACCGATACCCGCCAGGAGCGCGAGGTCCGTTTGAGCGACTTGGGCATCAATGCGCCGATCCTACTGGGCGCCAGCGATTCCCGACGGGAACTGTATTTGCCGGTGCCGGCCGGCGTCGCCCTCAATGAGGCGTCGCTGCAACTGGACGCCAGCTATCTCAATGGCGAAGGAGGCCGCAACACCCTGCTGCTGTCGCTTGATGGCTATCCGGTGCGCGCCGAAGGACTCAGCGAGCCTCAAGGCAGTGCCAGCGCCACACTGGGCGTCGACAAGGCCCCGCGCGACAACGGACTGGTGCGACTGGGCATTGCCTGGTCCTCGGTGGTCTCCCGACCGTTGTGCGAAGACGACCGGGTTATCGGCAACGTGCTGCGCATCCAGCCCGACACGCGCTTGAACTACAGCTTCGACGCCCGCCAACTGCAGGATGTCGGCGCTGCCTGGACGGCGTTGCCTGCTGAACCGGGGATCCTGGTCGCACCGGGCTCGTTGTCCGCCGACAGCTACGACGCGGCCTGGCGATTGGGCGTGGCCCTGGAGCGGATGGGCAAGCACAGCCGCATCGTGCCGTTCCCGGCCGTACAAGACAGTGTGGACTTGAGCGCTTTGCGCATCCCGACCGAACTGTTGAGCCTCCCCGCCTTCGCCAGCCTCAACGCGAAGGGCCAGCATCGCCTGGCCAACCCGGCTGAGATCGGCGCACTGCTGATGCTGGGGCAAACCCCGAACGTACAGGCCGACCTGGCCATCAACGACCCGCAACTGCTCCAGGCCATCAATCAGTCCCTGGATGCTTTGCAGAGTCAGATCCAGAGCGTCGACCCAACCGCGGCCAGTGCCTTGACCCAATGGCGCGAACAACGCGTCAACGCAGCCACGGCAGGCACCGGTCCTGACGATGTGCGCCTGGCGCTGCTGGGCACGCGCCCGGTCCTGATGATCGCCCCGCACGCCACCGGCAAAGCCCTGTCGTTGCTCGGTTCCCAGTGGAACAAACTGGCGCGCAGCCGGCAGTTGACCGTCAGCGAAGCGCAAACACCTTTGAGCAACGACGGCCGTGTGGCCCTGTCGCGACTGGGCGGCGCCCCCGGCACCTATGACGTGGCCTCCCGATTCGACTGGAGCACTTCTTTCCCCTTGGGCAGCGTGGCGTATGACGGTCGCTTGCCGGTGACAGCCGTGGTGGATCTATCCGCGGCACCGGGGGCTTCACACACGCCGCCCGTGGCCTCGCTGTTTTTCAACGATTTCCTGATCGGTGCCCAGCAGTTGACCACCGATGGTCAATCACAACGTATAACGGCCCATATCCCCAGCTATGCCCTGGGCTCAAAAAACGTATTGCGCGTCTCGTTCCAGCGCCAGCCTGTCAGCGATCGCTGCCTGGAAACACCCCAGGCCTTCCCGGTAGCGGTGCTGCCGAGCAGCCATATCGTGCTGGAAAAAATTGCCCTGGACGACGGTTTCTCCGGCATGGCCGCGCGCTTCGCCGTGGCTACCCAGATCCTCGTTCCCCAGGCCTACCTCGACCAACCGACCGCCAGTCTGGCCCGGGTGATCTCGGTGGCCGATGCCGCCGGTGTTTCACCGTTGCGCGCGCAGTTGAACGTCAGCGCCGATCCCACAGCCGTGGTCAGCCCGGACAACGCCTTCCTGGCCTTCGAATTACCGCTTGAGGACAGCAAGGAATCGGTCCTGGTCGATGAACAGGGGCGCCTGCGCATCAACCATGAAGATCAGTTACTGCTGGATGTGCAGCCCCTCAACCAACTGGCTTCGCTACAAGTGGTGCAAGCCTCGGGACAGCATGGCCTGGTGTATCGGACCCTGGGCAGTCAAGCGCCCGACTTCGCCCAGCCGATTGTGCTGACCCGTGGCGATGTGGCGATTCTCGGCGACAACGGCGCGGTGACGATCATCGACAGCAAAGACCCCAGCGGCAGTCGGTTGATCGGCCGTGAAGAACCCAAAGGGCTGGATGCCTGGCGTAAACCTTCGCTGCTCTGGCTGATCCCTGGCGCCCTTGTGTTGTTCCTCCTCCTGTTGCTGGCTGGCCGTAGCGCCCGTCGCAATCGCCAGTAACGGTAACCTTCGATGACGTCGCTTTATTGGCCCTATTGGCTGGCCCACTACTACAACTACCTGGAAGCGGCGACCATCGTCGTCGCGGTGGTGATCCTGATCTCCAGCCTGGACGACCTGATCATTGACCTGTGGTACTGGTCTCGCCGCCTGTACCGCAAGCTCACCGCGGACCGAAAATACCGGTCGCTGACCGTCGACCAACTGCTGGCCCGGGACGAACAGCCCCTGGCGATCATGGTGCCGGCCTGGCTGGAATACGACGTCATCGCACCGATGATCGAGAACATGGTCTCGACGCTCGATTACCAGAACTACGTGGTCTTCGTCGGCACCTATGTCAACGACCAGCGCACCATCGACGAAGTCGAGCGGATGCGCCGGCGCTACAAGCAACTGCACCGCGTGGAAGTGCCCCATGCCGGACCGACCTGCAAGGCCGACTGCCTGAACTGGGTGATCCAGGCGATCTTCCTGCACGAGAAAACCCATGGCATGACCTTCGCCGGTGTCGTTTTGCACGACAGCGAAGATGTGCTGCACCCATTGGAATTGCGGCTGTTCAACTACCTGCTACCACGCAAGGACATGATCCAGTTGCCGGTGGTGTCGCTGGAGCGCAACTGGTACGAATGGGTGGCTGGGGTCTACATGGACGAGTTCGCCGAATGGCACGGCAAGGACCTGGTGGTGCGTGAAAGCATGACCGACACCGTGCCCTCGGCTGGCGTCGGCACCTGTTTCTCCCATCGCGCGCTGCGGGTGCTGGCCGGCACCACCGAAAACCAGCCATTCAACACCGACAGCCTCACCGAGGACTACGACGTCGGCGCGCGGCTGGCCAAGGTCGGCATGAATGCGATCTTCGTGCGTTTCCCGGTGCAGTTTCGGGTGCTGCGCAAATCCTGGTTCCGCAAGCCCTACGAATCGACCCTGACGATGCCACTGTGCGTGCGCGAGTTCTTCCCGGATACCTTCCGCACGGCGTTCCGGCAAAAAGCCCGCTGGACCCTGGGCATCGGCCTGCAAGGCTGGGAACAAATGGGCTGGAACGGCTCGTTGGCCAACCGCTACCTGCTATTTCGCGACCGCAAGGGCGTGGTGACGGCGTTCGTCAGCATCATCGCCTACGTGATTCTGGTGCAACTGCTGGGCCTGATCATTCTGCGCAACAGCGGCTGGTGGGACATCACCTTCCCGACGCCCTTTGAAACCAACGACCTGATCAAATACCTGCTGGTGGCCAACGGCATTGCCCTGCTCTGGCGGATCCTGCACCGCTGTTACTTCACCACCGTGCTGTACGGCTGGCAGCATGGCTTGCTGTCGATCCCGCGCATGCTGGTGGGCAACTTCGTCAACTTCATGGCTGCGTCCCGGGCCTGGCGGATGTTCCTGGTGGGCAAGGTGATGAATCGTAAACTGGTCTGGGACAAGACCATGCACGACTTCCCTTCCACCGACCTGGTGGCCATCGCACCACGCCGTCTGGGCAGTGTGTTGCTGTCCTGGCAGGCGATTACCGACACCCACTTGCAAAGCGCCCTGGACCAACAACAATCGCGCAACATGCCGCTGGGGCGCATTTTGCTCAATAACGGCTGGCTGGACGACGAAACCCTGGCCGAAGCCATTGCGTTCCAGAATGACCTGCCCCGGGTCTTTGATGTGGCGCAAAAAGCCGCCGCCTCAACGTCGTCACTGACTGGCGAATTTGCGCTGCGCTGGCGGGTAATACCTCTGGGCCGCAACGCTGACGGCTGCGAACAGATCGCCGTGGCCAACCCCCTGTCCGACGAAGGCCTGCAACAGATCAGCATTGAGCTGGGCAGCGAGCCGGTGCAGTTGATCGCCCGGGAAAGTGAAATTCTCGCGCTGTTGCGCCAGTTGCCGGAACGCAACGGCCACGCCGTACCCAATGCCAGCGCACCGCTGCTGGGTGACTTGCTGATCGAAATGGGTCTGCTCGATCGCGATCAATTCAGCCGCGCCATGTTGCAGTATCGACCGCAGCACCACGGTCGGATCGGCGATTACCTGGTCGACAGCGGTGTGCTGCCCCGGGCCACTATCGAACAGGTGGTGGCGCGTCAGCACAGCGTCTACCCCATGGAGCTTCCGGCATGAACCGCGCCCTTTTGACCCTATTGGCCACGGGACTGGGCCTGATACCGGCCCTGACGGCTGCCGAAACCTTGCCGCTGCCGTTGTCCGGCCCGGCCTACACCGCCGCCAACCAAGCCTACAGCGCCTACGAGCGCAAGGACTACGACCTGGCCATCGCCAAGGCGCGCGAGGCCCTGCGCCTGCGTGCCGACGTGACGCGTCTGCACACCCTGATCGCCATGGCCGAACGAGACAAGAAACTGCGCGACCAGCCTCGCGTCGCGGGGTCATCGCGCGCCGCCCCGGCGGCACCGGGTTTCGTGGCCGCCTCCCAGGCCTACAAGGCTTACGAGCAAGAACAGTTCGTTTTGGCCGCGCAATCGGCTCGCAAGGCCATCGCCCAGGCACCCCGGCGCCGGGAATACCGGCTGTTGCTGATCGACGCCTTGCAGCGCCAGCATCTTCTGGTCGAAGCCGACCAGGCTGTGGGCGATGCGCTCGGGGTCTTCGCCAACGACGACGCGCTCCTGATGCGGCGCAAAGACATTCGCCGCCAACTGGCGGCGCCGTTGGCAGTCCAGGGCTACCATGCCTTGCAGCAGGGCGATGCGGTGCTGGCCGTGGACAAGGCTCGCCAAGCCGTGGCTTGGGCTCCGGAAATCGCCGCCAACCAGCAATTGCTCAACAGTGCACTTCTGACGGCCGAGGGTCGCGACGCACCGGTTCTCGAGTGCCAGGAAAGTACCTTCGGCCTGACGTGCGCCACCCGGCCGGATAATACCGAAGGACGGGCACCGGTCAGTGATTTGCAACTGGCCTATGATTCAGTCCGGGCCGGTGACGATGAGGCGGCCCACGCCGCGTTCCGCAAGGCTGACGCCGTTGCCCCCCTGAAGCCGGCAGCAGCCCAGGACGCCGCCTACAACGCCATGCGTGTCCATGAAGACGACGAAGCCGTGGCGTATTTCAAGCGCGTGATTGATGGGCAAAAAACGGCAGAAACGCCTATGTCCGCACAACAACTGTTCGATACCCGTCGCACCGTGGGTGACGTTTCGCGCAGGATGGGCCTGACCAGCACCACCAGTTATCGCGGCAACAGTTCCAGTGGCCTGAGCGCCGCGCCGAGCACTGGGAGCAGCGGCAGCCAAAGCAATGATTTGCTGCAAAACAGCACTGAGCTGTCCTGGCGCCCATTGGGCTATCGCAACGCGCGGTTTGTCGAACTCTACGGGCGCGTTACCGACACCCTGTGGAGCAAAAACAGCGACTCGGACACCAGTGCAGACGCCCTGCAAGGCGCACTCGGTGTCCGGATCAAACCCTTCAGCTCCGTGAACATCATGGCCGCCCTTGAACGCACCTTTCCCCTGGGCTCCTCGAACGTCGAGGGCGACTGGCTGGCGCGCCTGGGCTACGGCTCGAGCATCGGCACCGACCTGCGGGTTGATGCGCCCAGTTGGTGGACTTCGCAGCTGTACGCCGAAGTCGGTCGTTACCTCAACGACTCACGCAATTATTTCAACAGCGAATGGCAAGTGGGACGCAGCTATGCCATCGGCGGCACCGGTTCACGCTGGGTGACCTTCCCCCATGTCGTGGCGGCGTTCGACTACGATTCCAAGATGAAAAGCGGCGCCGACGGTGACTTCTCGTCGGGCAACGCCGGTGGGATCGGGGTGGGCAACAACGTACGCTACTGGTTCCGGGAAGATGCCTACAACGCGCCCCGTTCCTATGTGGATTTTTCCCTGCAATACCGTGCCAGGGTGTTCGGCGAGGAGCGCGCCAAAGGCGTATTCGCTCGCCTGACCTACTCCTATTGAGGCCTTTGATCTGATGTGCAACTCCTGGAAGGCGCTCGCTTGAAAATCTTCGGCCATTTCATCAGTCGCAGGGCCGTGGCGGCACTCTCGCTGGCAACGGCCCTCGGCGCAGGCACAGGGACGTATTACATGATGAACCAAGAGGTTGCACCGAACATCGTTGGCATCGTCTGGCAGCCAGACAACCAGACCGTGGGAATCAAAGGCAACTGGGAAAAGCTGGGGGTGCGCGAGCTGCTGGTGCAATGGACGGTGGTGGATGACCAGGCCTTCGTGCCCGGCACCGGCCTGCCCAGCGTGCCGCTGTTGCCTGACTGGGCGCGCATCGCCAAGGCGCCCTGGGCCCAGGATGTCATCCTCGGGCTGGCCGGTCATTTCAGTGAAAACCGCTCCAGGGACAATATTGAGCAACTGGCCGCGGTGTCGGCGCGCATTGCCCGGTTGCCGACGCCGCTGCACGTGACCGGGTGGTATTTTCCGGCCGAGGTCGATCCCAGCTGGTCTCGCGCCAAGGAACTGCCCGCCCTGCTGGCCAAGCTGCCGCGGCCGTTGTGGATCAGTGTCTACGACGGCGCCAACATCGGCCCCGCCGCCACTGCCGACTGGCTCAAGCAATGGTTGCCGGATGACATTGGCGTGTTCTTCCAGGACGGCGTCGGCGTCTACGCCCGCACCGCCCCGGTGGCCCGCGACTACGCCGACACCCTGCGTGACCGGCTTGGCAAGGACCGGGTGCGGATCATCGTCGAAGCCTTCCGCCCCAAGTTCGGCGGCGGCTTTCGCTCAGCCACGGTTGCCGAACTTACACCACAACTGGCCGCCTATGCCGGCTATCCGCTGTACCTGTTCGACGGCCCCCATTACCTGACGCCTGAGTGGGTGGAGCAGTTGGAGCAATCCCTGACCAAGCCGTGATCATGCTTCAAGGCCTTCGCCCCAGGCCTGGCCTCAGAGATTTGTATCGCTGTGTATATGAACTGCGCATTGATACGAAACCGTTGACTTCGAGCCTTGCGGACACACAACGTCGATACACCTGCGCGTTTAACTGTGATCACCGGACAGCAGCACACCCGCTGCCACTGGCTCACTCAATCAAGCGCAAGGAGAATCACCATGTTCAATCTCTCGAAAGTTTCGTCTCTGGCAATCGCCCTGGCACTGGTGGGCGGGCTCGGCCTGTCGAACATCGCTTCGGCCACGGCCATGAGTGCAGCGGCGCATGGTCAGGCTGCACAACTGCTGGCTGAAGGCGGCTCCGATCGCCTGAGCCAGAACCGCGTGGCCGAAGGGGGCTCCGATCGTCTGCTTCAGAACCGCGTGGCCGAGGGAGGCTCCGATCGTCTGCTTCAGAACCGCGTGGCCGAGGGAGGCTCCGATCGCCTGCTTCAGAACCGCGTGGCTGAAGGTGGCTCCGATCGTCTTCAGGAGCTGCGCGAACGCAACGCTTAAGGGTTGATAGTCGTGCTGAGCGCGACGTGGTGCTCACACCAGGTACTGTTTGAACCACTCAAGGGTGCGCCCCCACGCCAGCTCGGCAGCCGCTTCGTCATAGCGCGGGGTCGAGTCGTTGTGGAAGCCATGGTTGACGCCCGGATAGATATAGGCCCGGTAAGTCTTCTTCCCGGCCTTGAGCGCTGCTTCGTAAGCCGGCCAGCCTTCATTGATGCGGGTATCGAGTTCGGCGTAGTGGATCAGCAGCGGTGCCTTGATTCGCGGCACGTCCTCAGGCTTGGGTCCACGTCCATAAAATGGCACCGCCGCGCCGAGCTCGGGATAGGCCACGGCGGCGGCATTGGCCACCCCGCCGCCGTAGCAGAAACCGGTGATGCCGACTTTTTTGCCGCCGATGGCCTCATGTTTCATCAGAAACTCAACGGCCGCGAAAAAGTCGTTCATCAGCTTCTCGGGATCAACCTGCGCCTGCAGCTCGCGCCCCTTGTCATCGTTACCCGGATACCCGCCCACCGAGGTCAGGCCATCCGGCGCCAGTGCCACGAAACCGGCCTTGGCCACGCGCCGGGCGACGTCTTCGATGTAGGGGTTCAAGCCGCGGTTCTCGTGGGCAACCACCACACCGGGCAGCGGGCCGCTGGCGTTGGCCGGCCGGACCAGATAGCCACGCACCTGACCGTGACCGTTGGGCGAGGGATAAGTGATGTACTGCGCCACGATGTCCGGGTCGGTGAAGTTCACCTGCATGGCCTGGGCATAGTTGGGGCTCAACGAGGCCAGCAACGCACCGGCCGTCAGCCCGCCCACCGCGAACTGGCTGGCCCGTTCCAGGAACATCCGTCGGGATATCTGGCCGTGGGCGTAAAAGTCATAGAGTTCGAGCAGTTCGGCGGGAAAGTCCTTGGCGGTCAGGCGAGTCATGGTTTGATCCTCTTCGGGGATCGAAAAATCATAGACGAAAAAAAACGCCGCTCGGTGAGCGGCGTTTTTTATTCACCAGACAGCGTCCGGTTTACAGCGCCATGTCGGCCGCCGGGTTGCTTTGCGGGGCTGCGGCCGGCGCAGTCGGTGCAGGAGCGGTGCCCTGCTGGCCGATCGTCGGCGGCGTGTCCAACTGCAGGACTTCGCTGGTGTAAGCCCACTCCTGAGCCACACGCTCAGGGCTTTCGTTGAGCTTGGTGCCGTAGCTTGGCACGATCTGATGCAGCTTTTCCTGCCAGGCCGGGGAAGCGACCTTGTCCTTGAAGACCTTCTCAAGCACGGTCAGCATGATCGGCGCAGCGGTCGAGGCACCTGGCGAAGCACCCAGCAGAGCGGCAATGCTGCCGTCCTGGGACGCGACCACTTCGGTGCCCAGTTTCAGGACGCCGCCCTTCTCTTCGTCACGCTTGATGATCTGCACGCGCTGGCCGGCCTGCCACAAGCGCCAGTCTTGCTGTTTGGCGTCCGGGAAGTATTCCTTCAGGGCGTTGAAGCGATCTTCGTCCGACTGCATCAACTGGCCGGCCAGGTATTCCACCAGCGGGTACTGTTCGATACCGACCTTGGTCATCGGCCACACGTTGTGGGTCGTGGTGCTGGTCAACAGGTCAAAGTACGAACCGTTCTTCAGGAACTTGGTGGAGAAGGTGGCGAATGGGCCAAACAGAATGACGCGCTTGCCGTCGAGCACGCGGGTGTCCAGGTGCGGAACCGACATCGGCGGTGCGCCAACCGAAGCCTTGCCGTAGGCCTTGGCCAGGTGCATCTGGGCGATGGTCGGGTTCTCGGTCACCAGGAACGAGCCGCCTACCGGGAAGCCGGCGTATTCACGGGCTTCCGGGATGTCGGCTTCCTGCAGCAGGTGCAAGGCACCGCCGCCAGCGCCGATGAACACGAACTTGGCGTCGGTCTCGGTTTCGCTACCGTCCTTCAGGTTCTTGTACGACACGCGCCAGCTGCCGTCTTCGTTGCGGGTAATGTCCTGCACTTCGCTGGACAGCTTGAGGGAGAAGTTCGGCTTGGTTTGCAGGTGAGCCGCGAACTGACGCGTGATTTCGCCGAAATTCACGTCGGTGCCCAAGGGACTCCAGGTGGCCGCGACTTTCTGGCTCGGGTCACGCCCTTGCATCATCAGCGGTACCCACTTGTTGATCTGCTCGCGATCTTCGGAGTACTGCATGCCGGCGAACAACGGGCTGGCCTGAAGGGCTTCATGGCGCTTCTTCAGGAACGCAATGTTGTCCTCACCCCAGACAAAACTCATGTGCGGCGTGGAGTTGATGAACGAGCGCGGATCTTTCAGCACACCGTTCTTGACCTGCCAGGCCCAGAACTGACGGGACACCTGGAACGCCTCGTTGATCTCGATGGCCTTGGCGATTTCCACCTTGCCATTCTTGTCTTCGGGCGT
The DNA here is from genome assembly GCF_039581215.1 of Pseudomonas halotolerans. Classification (NCBI taxonomy): domain Bacteria; kingdom Pseudomonadati; phylum Pseudomonadota; class Gammaproteobacteria; order Pseudomonadales; family Pseudomonadaceae; genus Pseudomonas; species Pseudomonas halotolerans. Next base: position 496,998 of record NZ_JBCNTJ010000002.1, on the reverse strand, counting down.
GTAGTTCAGCTCGGCCAGCGCGGAATGGCCGGTACCGGCATTGTTCCAGCCGTTGGAGCTCTCTTGAGCAACACCGTCCAGGCGCTCGACCATTTCCATGGTCCAATCCGGTTCCAGCTCATTGAGCCAGATGCCGAGTGTCGAGCTCATGATGCCGCCGCCAATGAGCAAGACATCCACTTTTTTTGCCTCGGCGGCGTGCGTGGTCGCAAGACCCATCGCCATCGCCAGGCCCAGCAGCGCCGTGTGTGTTTTCTTCAACATGTGTGTATCCCTAGGGTAGAACGCCATTCCGCCCACCAGTCCAGCAATGATAGACCACGCCATGGCCTGCATACGGCATCAAGGGGGGTCGAGACGGGACTGGAGGAAGGACCTACAGGGGCCGAGAAACATCGGCCTCTTGTTTATGTCTCTCCGGCGCTGACTTCTTGTAGGTCTTGGCTTCAGCTGGGTGAGGGACACTGCAAAACGCTTGTAATCGGGCCTGACGTGGCCGTGCCCGATTGTCGCAGCGGGGGGAGTTTACAGAATGAACTAAACAGACCGAAGCCCCTTTTTTCATTCAAGGCATAAACACCGACCAAATGAAGGCGTTTTGATAGCGCACTGGCTGAAAAATGTGGGAGCGGGCTTGCTCGCGATGGCGGTGGCGCATTAGACAGTGATGTAAGCTGACCCAGCGCTATCGCGAGCAGGCTCGCTCCCACAGAGGATCGTCGGTGAAGTCTGACGCCATCTCCCCACTCGCTACCCGAGCAACTGACTCAACACCGCCCGCAACTTGCCGGGCTTGACCGGTTTGTTGAGCAGTGGCGCATTGAGTTTGCGCAAGGCGCGGCGGCACTGGTCGCTGCGATCGGCGGTGATGATCACCGCCGGTATCGCTTGCTGGAAATGTTCGCGCAGGTGTTTGACCACTTCGCACCCGACCACGCCATGATCCAGATGAAAATCCGCCAGGATCAGTTCCGGCGCGCGGCCTTGCAGCACGTCAAAGGCACCCGCCTCGTCCGTGGCAATCAACACCTCGCAACCCCACTGGCCCAGCAGCGCGGCCATGCTTTGCAAAATACTCAGTTCATTGTCGATCACCAAAAGCCGACGCCCAGGCAACGGGTTTCCGGCGACCGCCTGTACGGGTATCCGGGGCATGGGAGGCGGTCTTTCGGTGGACAGCGGCACCTCGATACTGAATACCGAACCGCGCCCCGGTCGGGAGTGCACCTGGACCCGATAACCAAGGACATGGGCGATACGCTCGACAATCGCCAGCCCCAGGCCGACGCCCTTGCGGTCCGCTGCCCGGCCTACGTCCAACTGGTTGAACTCCAGGAAGATCGACTCCATGCAGTCGGCGGCAATGCCGCGCCCGGTGTCCCAGACCTCCAGACTCAAGCGCTCGCCCCGACGCCGCGCGGCCAACAGGATGCCGCCCTGGGCGGTGTAGCGACAGGCATTGCTGAGCAGGTTGCGCAGGATCCGGGTCATCAGCCGCAGGTCGGTCATCACCGCCTCGTCGCCGAAGCGTACCCGTAGCTCCAACCCGGCAGCGCCAGCCACCGACTGGAATTCCGAAGCCAGCGGCGCCAGCAGCTCATCCAGCCGATACGGCGCCAGGTCCGGCTTGACTGCGGCCTGGTCCAGCCGGGAAATGTCCAGCAGGTCGGTGAGCAAGTCCTCCGCACCTTCGAGCGCCTGATGGGTACGCTCCACCAGCACGTGTTCGGAGGTGGGCAGCGTGCGTTCGCGCAATGTGGCGATCAACAGGCGTGCGGCGTTGAGCGGTTGCAGCAGGTCATGACTGGCAGCAGCCAGGTATTTGTCCTTGCTGCGGTTGGCCGCCTGCGCAGCGTCCCGGGCGTCGCGCAGTTGTTGTTCGATCAACTCGCGTTGGGCCATCTGTTGCTGCAGGTTATGGTTGGCCTCCAGCAGCGCTTCGGTGCGTTCGGCTACCCGCTGCTCCAACTGGTCATTGAGCTGTTGCAAGTGCTGCCGGGCCTGTTCCAGCTCATTGAGGCGCGCGGCCAGCTCCGGGTAGTGGCTCTTGCGCGTGGAGTGATTGCCCAGTCCCAGCAGCCCGGCCAGGGCTTTTTGCTGTTCGTCAGAGGGCTTCGCCATAGACGACCTCGACATCCCGCTGGCTCGACTCCCGAGGGTTGGTGAGAATGCACGGGTCATGCATCGCATGTTGCGACAGGAACGGAATATCCGAGGTACTCACCCCGTGCAGCCCCAGGGTTTCGTGAAAGCCGATGGTGCGTTTGAGGGCAATCAGGTGCTCCACCAGTCGAGTCCGGATCTGCCGGTGATTGAGGCCACGGCAATCAATGCCCAGCGTCTGGGCAATCACCTTGAAACGGTCGGGCGCCGAGTTGTAGTTGAACGCCACCACATGCTCCACCAGCACCGCGTTGCACAAGCCATGGGGCAAATCCAGGAAACCGCCCAGGCTGTGGGACATCGCGTGCACCGCGCCGAGAATCGCGTTGGAGAACGCCAGGCCGGCCTGCATGCTGCCCAGCATGATCTTTTCCCGCAGGGCGACATCCGCCGGGTTGGCGATCATCTGCACCAGGTTGCCGTTGATCAGGCGCATCGCCTCCAGCGCATGGGGGTCGGTGAGTGGGCCGTGGCCGGTGGAAACGAACGCCTCGATGGCATGCACCAGCGCATCGATGCCGGTGCAGGCAGACAGGAACGGGTCCATGCTCAGGGTCGTTTCCGGGTCGATCAGCGACACGTCCGGCACCGCGGCCTTGCTGACGATGGAAAACTTCATGCGCTCTTGCTGGTTGGAAATGATCACGAACTGCGACACGTCCGCCGAGGTGCCGGCGGTGGTGGGAATAAGGATCAGCGGTGGACTGGGCACCTGCAAGGTGTCCACGCCTTCGAATTCCAGGATATTGCGACCATGGGCCACGACGATGCCGATGCCTTTACCGCAATCCATCGGGCTGCCGCCACCGACCGCGACGATCACATCGCAGTGGTTTTCCCGGTACAGCTCGGCGCCGAGCATGACTTCTTCGACCCGGGGATTGGGTGAAACGGCACTGTAGACGCAGTAGTCGATGGCCTGGGCCTGGAGGCTGGCCTCGATGTCGGCGACCCATCCGGCAGCGATCACGCCGGGATCGGTGACGATCAGCACCTTGCGTGCGCCGAACGTCTTGGCGTAATTGCCAACATTGTGCCGGCAGCCGGCGCCAAACATGATTTCAGGTGAAACGAACTTGCGCAGCGGACTGAGACTCTGGCTCATCGGTAAGCCTGTTCTTATTGTTCCGGGAATACCCTGAGCCTAAAGCATCCCACCGTGATTGCAATCAGACCAAATGGGTAGCCCGGCCTGAACCTCTCAGGCCGGGCCAGCGCTCATCGGTTGGCGAAGTACATCGTCACTTCAAAGCCTATACGCAGGTCGGTGTACGCGGGTTTAGTCCACATGGGTCTTTCCTCTTCTTGTACCGGGCCATTCCGGCAAAGTCATTAATGCACAGGACACCCGGGGCTCGAATGCTACTTTCGAAGCGGTGGGCGGGGTGCGTTGGTAGCAATGCGGCAATCACACAAATCCAAATGTGGGAGCGGGCTTGCTCGCGATGACGTCGGAACATTCAACATAGCGGTTGAATGATCTACCGCTATCGCGAGCAGGCTCGCTCCCACAGGGGGTGTTTCTTGGTTAGAAGAACCCCAACGGATTGATGTCGTAGCTCACCAGCAGGTTCTTGGTCTGTTGGTAGTGGTCGAGCATCATCTTGTGGTTCTCGCGGCCGACGCCGGACTTCTTGTAGCCGCCGAACGCGGCGTGGGCCGGGTACAGGTGGTAGCAGTTGGTCCACACACGCCCGGCCTTGATCGCCCGGCCCATGCGGTAGGCACGGTTGATATCGCGGGTCCACAGGCCGGCACCGAGGCCGAACTCGCTGTCATTGGCAATCGCCAGGGCTTCGGCTTCGTCCTTGAAGGTGGTAATGCCAACTACCGGGCCAAAAATCTCCTCCTGGAACACGCGCATCTTGTTGTGGCCCTTGAGCAGGGTCGGCTGGATGTAATAACCACTCGCCAAGTCGCCCTCAAGGCGCTCTGCCGCACCGCCGGTGAGCAGCTCTGCCCCTTCTTGCCGGGCAATCTCCAGGTACGAAAGGATCTTGTCGTATTGCTGCTCGGAGGCCTGGGCGCCCACCATCGTGTCGGTGTCCAGCGGGTCGCCGCGCTTGATTTTGGCGATCTTCTTCATGACTTCGGCCATGAACGGTTCATAGATCGACTCCTGCACCAGCGCCCGCGATGGGCACGTGCAAACTTCACCCTGGTTGAAGAACGCCAGCACCAGGCCTTCGGCAGCCTTCTCAATGAAAGCCGGCTCGGCCTGCATGATGTCTTCGAAGAAGATGTTTGGCGACTTGCCGCCCAGTTCCACGGTGGACGGGATGATGTTCTCGGCGGCGCATTTCATGATGTGCGAGCCGATCGGGGTAGAACCGGTGAAGGCGATCTTGGCGATGCGCTTGCTGGTGGCCAGGGCCTCACCGGCTTCGCGTCCAAAACCATGGACGATGTTCAACACACCGGCCGGCAGCAGGTCGGCAATCAGTTCGACGAAAATCATGATCGACAGCGGCGTCTGCTCCGCCGGCTTGAGCACGACGCAGTTGCCAGCGGCCAGGGCCGGGGCGAGTTTCCAGGCGGCCATCAACAGTGGAAAATTCCACGGAATGATCTGCCCGACCACGCCCAGCGGCTCGTGGAAATGATAGGCGGTGGTCAGCTCATTGATTTCGGCTGCGCCGCCCTCTTGGGCGCGAATGCAGCCGGCGAAGTAACGAAAGTGGTCCGCCGCCAGCGGCACGTCGGCATTGAGGGTTTCGCGCACGGCCTTGCCGTTGTCCCAGGTCTCGCTGACGGCAAGGATTTCCAGGTTCTGCTCGATACGATCAGCGATCTTCAGCAGCACCAGGGAGCGGTCCTGGGCCGAGGTCTTGCCCCAAGCATCGGCTGCGGCATGGGCCGCATCCAGAGCCTTGTCAATGTCGGCGGCGCTGGAGCGCGGAAACTGTGCGATGACCTCGCCGTTGACCGGGGACGTATTGGTGAAGTACTCGCCATTGATCGGCGCGACAAATTCACCGCCGATGAAATTGCCATAACGCGGTTTGAAGGTAACGACGGCGCCTGGGGTTCCGGGTTGTGCATAGATCATGATGGGCCTCTGCCTGGTCGATGCCTGTCACGGGACAGGCGATAGACCGATGGTAGACAGCCCCGCCTGCCGGACGAATGCGTCGTTGGCAGGGGGGGCTCTCGTTATTTGGTCGTAGATTTCAAGCATTGGGACGGGGATTTTTTTGGCGAAACGCCACATTGCCCCTGTGGGAGCAAAGCTTGCTCGCGATGCAGTCGCCTCGGTTCCTTGGGAGATCGCATCGCCTTCATCGCGGGCAAGCCTTGCTCCCACAGAGCAATCGCCACAAGAACAGTGCCCGGCCCAGTTTCAACTTAGCGCTTGGCCACCAGATCCTTCGGCAACTTGAAGGTCCAGAGCATCCCGCCCTGATTGAAGTCCTTCACACGCTTGGCCACTTCGCCGCCCCACAACGGCACCGCGCCGCCCCAGCCCGAGAGCACGGAGACGTATTGCTCGCCGTCCATTTCCCAGGTGATGGGCGAACCGAGCACGCCGGAGCCGGTCTGGAATTCCCAGACCTTTTCCCCGGTCTTGGCGTTGAAGGCCTGCAGGAAACCTTCAGGCGTGCCGGTAAACACCAGGTTGCCCTTGGTGGTCAGCACCCCGCCCCACAGCGGCGCGTAGTTCTTGTGGCGCCAGACTTCCTTGCCGGTCTTGGGGTCGATGGCCCGCAGCACACCGATGTAGTCCTCGTTCAGCGGCTTGATGGTGAAACCGGCCCCCAGGAACGCCGCGCCCTTCTTGTAGGCGATGCCTTCGTTCCAGATGTCCATGCCCCACTCGTTGGACGGCACGTAGAACAACCCGGTGTCCTGGTTGTAGGCCATGGGCATCCAGTTCTTCGCCCCGAGGAAGGCCGGTGCGACAAACACCGAGCCGCCTTTGGCTTCGCTGCCCGGCGCGCCCGGACGACCGGCCTCGTTGTAGATCGGCCGCCCGTCCTTGTCCAGGCCACTGGCCCAAGTGATCTTGTCGACAAACGGGAAGCCACGGATGAACTTGCCATTGGTGCGATCGAGCACGTAGAAAAAGCCGTTTCGGTCGGCAGTGGCCGCAGCTTTGATGTCCTTGCCGCCTTCCTTGTAGTTGAAGGAGATCAGCTCGTTGACGCCGTCATAGTCCCAACCGTCGTGAGGGGTGCTCTGAAAGTGCCATTTGATGGTGCCATCGTCCGGGTTCAGGGCCAGGCGCGATGAGGAATAGAGGTTATCGCCAGGGCGCAAGTGGGAGTTCCACGGTGCCGGGTTGCCGGTGCCGAACAGCAGCAGATTGGTTTCCGGGTCGTAGTAACCGCCCAGCCAGGGCGCGGCGCCACCGGTTTTCCACAGATCCCCCGGCCAGGTCTTGCCGGCTTCGCCACCGGAAATGCCATTCTCGATGGCCTTGCCGTCCTTGTAGACGTAGCCCATGTGCCCTTCCACGGTCGGGCGAGTCCACAGCAGCTCGCCGTTTTTCGGGTCGTAGGCGCTGATCTTGCCTACCACGCCAAACTCGCCGCCCGCCACGCCGGTAATCAGCTTGCCATTGACGATCATGGGCGCGGCGCTGATGGAATAACCTTCCTTGTGGTCAGCGACCTTCTTGCTCCACACCACCTTGCCGGTGTCTTTGTTCAAGGCCACCAACTTGGCGTCCAGGGTGCCGAAATACACCAGATCGCCATACAGCGCCACGCCACGGTTGATCACGTCGCAGCAAGGGCGGATGTCATCGGGCAGGCGCGCGTCGTACTGCCAGAGTTTCTTGCCGGTGCGTGCATCCACCGCGAAAACCCGCGAGTAGGAACCGGTGAGGTACATCACCCCATCCTTGATCATCGGCTGGGCCTGCTGGCCGCGCTGCTTTTCGCCGCCGAAGGAGAACGCCCAGACTGGCCGCAGATCCTTGACGTTGTCGGTGTTGAGGGTCGCCAGTGGACTGTAGCGCTGGCCTTGGACGCCCAGACCGTTGGTCACGATCTGCTGCGGGTTTTTCGGGTCCTGGAGAATTTCCTGATCGGTCACGGCGGCCAAGGCCGAACCGGACAGCAGCATGGCACTGAGCAGCAGGCTCACGGCGAAGGGTTGGCGACGTGCGGGATGACTCATGACGGCTACCTCTGCGGTTATTGTTATACCCGGGAAATTTTCCCGGTCTGTCGCAGATTCTTGGCCCCACAGCCCCTGGCAACAATTGCCCGCTGTGCTGAGTTTTCTAGTTCCTTGGTACAGGTGAGGGGGTGGTCGTGCCGGTGTCCACCGTCCTTGGAGGCATGCACCCACCTTTGTGGCGAGGGGATTTATCCCCGCTGGGGCGCGAAGCGGCCCTCTAGCATCGCTGAATATTGGCTGACTGAACTGGCTCAGAGGCTGCTGCGCAGCCCAGCGGGGATAAATCCCCTCGCCACAGGGTACGCCTTCAGTCAGGGTCGTGGGCATCCACCCGCCTCATCCCCGCGCGTTCATACCGCGGATACAGATGGCTGACACTGCGAATCAGCTCGTACCGACTCAGGCTGATCCCGGCAAAACGCTGGGGAATGGGGCTGTGGATCATCTCGGCCATGTCATCGCCACGGGCCGCGCCGTCGCGCATCAATTGGTCGAGCCAGCCCAGGTAATCGCGCATCTGGGCAAACGGCTGCGGGTCCGTCGCGACCGGGCCATGGCCGGGAACGATCTGCTTCCAGGGCAAGGCCTGCAGGGTGTCCAGGTCCTGGAGCCACACCTCAAGCCCCGGGCTGTTGGGGGTGGTCAGAGCCCGCTGGTAAAACACCAGATCACCGGCAAACAACACGCCAGTGGTTTCATCGAGGATCGCCAGGTCCGCCCCGGTGTGCCCGGCCAATGCCAGCAGACGCAACGAATGGTTGCCGACCTTCAGCGGCCCGGGAACCAGCACTTGGTTTGGTAACACCACTTCGGTGCCACGCATCCAGTCACCGACCAGCCGGTACATGTTCTCGGCCATGGCGTCGCCCTGCTGGCGCAACAGATCGGTGGTGCCCGCCAATGCGCCGATGGAGACGTCACTGAAGGCCTGGTTGCCCAAGACATGGTCAGGGTGATGATGGGTCAGCAACACCTGGACCACCGGCTTATCGGTGGTCGCGGCAATCGCCTGGCGCAAGGCCTGCCCGTAGCGCCGGGACGGGCCGGTGTCGATGACCACCACGCCGGCCTCGGTGACAATGAAAGCAGTGTTGACGATGTTGCCGCCGTTGGCCTTGGCAAAATTGTCCGTGCTGCCTTCCAGCAGCCAGGTGCCTTCGGCGATCTGCCGGGGCTTGAGTGAATAGTCCGCTGCGGCCCATGTCGGCAGGCACAGGCCGAGCCAGATCAGCAACAACCAACGCATGGCGCGCTCCTTGTGGTCAGGGGACCGTTGCTTCGAATTCATTGCCGCCGTTGTCACGCAACAACAGGCGGACCTGTCCGGGCCCTTGAATATCGAAGCTCAGGTTGGGGTTTTCACTGACGGCCGCAAAGAGCTCCAGGCGCGCCAGCACCTGGCCGTCGGCATCCAGCAACTGCGCCTGGTTGAGGTAAAACTCCGGGATGCCGCTGACCAGCCCATTGTCCATCGGGTGGGCCACTTGCAGGCGTAGGCGACTGTCTTCACCTCGGGGGTAACGGGCGCCCAGCACTTGGCCCAGGTGTTCTTCCCAGCCCGGCTGGGTCCGCACCACACTGGGCGCGGTGCAGCCACCACCGGCCGCGTCGATCAACGTCGAGCCAACGTGCCACAGGCCGTCACGGGTCTGCACGGCGGCGCGCAACGGCGTGGCCTGTTCGATACGAATGCGGATCGCCAGCCAGGGCAGCACCCGATCCCCCGGCTGGAAGTCGACAATTTTGGGCAGCGGGTTCAGTTCGGCCCAAACCAGCATGCGCACCACGTCGCCGGTGAACGCGCGGGCATCGATTTGCAGCGGCACCTGGCGCGCATCTTCGGCAAAAGGTGGCGCCAGCAACCGGACCCGATCGTCGAAGACGAAGGGCGCCTCATTCAGCAGTTGTTTGTGATAGAAGGCCCACATCACCGAGGGCACCGGGTCCTTCCCGGTCTCGAGCGCTGTCGCCGTCAACGGCAGGCAGCACAACAGCAGACCCAACGCTCGCCAGTTCATCCCTGCGCTCCTATTGATACATGTCGGGCACTTCGTAACGCAGGCCGTAATGGGCGTAGATGGTTTTGACACGGCCGTCGCGAATCAACCCTTCCAGCGCTTCTTCCACCGCGTAAGCCAACTGGCGGTTGCTCTCATGCACCGCCATGCCGATTTCCCAGCGTTGCTTGCCCATGTTCGGGTAAGCATTTTCGGCCAGGGCCAGTTGCGGATCGGCCGCCTCATGCAGTTGCCAGTCGATCTCCCCGCGCATGGCCATGACCGCGTCGACCTGCCCGGCACGCATGGCCTTGAACGCCTGGCCTACGCCAGGGAAGTGATGGGTCTTGGCGCTGAGCATGCCGTTGAACACCGAGGTCAGGTAGAACGACGGCACGCTGTCGACCTCGACGCCAATGGGGTGCTGCTGGAACACCGCGACACTGCCGACGCTTTCCAGTCGTCGTTGGTCGTACGCCACTTGCCAGCACTCTTGCTGATACGGTCCGAACATGGCGACCTGGGCATTTTCCAGTTCACCGATGTCGTTGCGCTTTTGCACGTAGTCGCGGTCGTAGGGCACGCGCATCATCAGGTCGGCCAGTTGCCGACCATGCAGCGCGCTGCTGCGCCAGATGTAATCACGCAGGTCGTCATCGAGCTTTTCGCCGGGCGGCGCCCAGATCAACCGCAGACGCACGCCAAGGGCTTTGGCCAGGGCTTGGGCCAGGTCCACGTCCACACCCCGGGCCTGGCCATGGTCTTCGAAGCTGTAGGGGGCGAAATCCTTGTACACCGCTACTTTCAGTTCGCCGGCGGCGATCATTTCGTCGTAGTTGCGCACCTGCGCCTGTGCCGTCTGACCCCACAACAACAGGCTGCAAAATATCCACGCGAGCAGGCGCATGGCGATCACTCCTCGACGTGCACGCTGTCAAGATAGGTGCGCACCGCCCACAAGGCTTCCTGGCTCAGGTAGTCGGCCATTTTCGGCATGTAGACCCGGCCATCACGCACCGCGCCATGGCGCACGCGCTCGACGAACCACTCGTCGCCGACTTCGGCGGCGTCGAGCATGCGCAGGTCTGGGGCGATCCCGCCAGACTTGGCTTCCAGGCCATGGCAGGCCGCACAGTTCTGGTTGTAGGCCGAAGCGCCGATTTCCACGGCCCTGTCACGCTCGGGCGAACCACGGTACGGGTTTTGCGCTGCCCAACCGTCCGCATCCAGCGGCAAGCCGGTGTCCTTGACCGGGGTCAGACCCTTGGTTTCCACCGCCTGGGGCACCACGTCGCCATGGGCCCATACGGAGCCTGCGCCGGTCAGCCCTATCAGCAATGCGGTAGCGATGATGGCGTTGCGTTTTGTTGTCATTGTTATGCCCTCTGGATTGCACGCAAGACCTCCTTACAGAAGCCGTGCCGTCATCTTAGGAAGCACCTCGCCCCAGCCGAATGCTGCTTTGGTGGCCGCGATCTAGTTCCTTGGTAGCGGGTCATCCGGTGCGGTTCGCAAAGACAACCGGTTCGGGAAGTCTTCCCGGCAAGGGCGGGACTTTTTCCGTATCGGTAGAGCCGTGGCGCGACCCAACCTAGTCAGGCCAAAACCTCACTGGGAAATCCCACCATGACAATAAAAACGCTACCTGCCCTCTCTTCCCTGACCGTTGCCTTGCTGCTGGCCGGCAGCCTGTCCCTGAGTCCGCAGGCGAACGCCGCCGTCACCTGGGAAGACATCGCCAACGATCACCTCACCACCCAGGATGTGCTGCAATACGGCATGGGCACCAACGCCCAGCGCTGGAGTCCGCTGGCCCAGGTCAATGACAAGAACGTGTTCAAGCTCACGCCGGCCTGGTCTTATTCATTCGGCGACGAAAAGCAGCGCGGTCAGGAGTCCCAGGCCATCGTCAGCGACGGCGTGGTCTACGTCACCGGCTCATATTCGCGAGTGTTCGCCCTCGACGCCAAGACCGGCAAACGCCTGTGGACCTACAGCCATCGGCTGCCGGACAACATTCGTCCGTGCTGCGATGTAGTCAATCGCGGCGCGGCCATCTACGGCGACAAGATCTATTTCGGCACGCTGGATGCGCGGGTGGTCGCGCTGAATAAAAACACCGGCAAAGTGGTGTGGAACAAGAAGTTCGGCGACCACGCGGCCGGCTACACCATGACCGGCGCCCCGGTCCTGATCAAGGACAAAACCAGCGGCAAGGTGCTGTTGATCCATGGCAGTTCCGGGGATGAGTTCGGCGTGGTCGGCCAGTTGTTCGCCCGGGACCCGGACACCGGTGAAGAGGTCTGGATGCGGCCTTTCGTCGAAGGCCACATGGGCCGTCTCAATGGCAAGGACAGCACGCCGACCGGCGATGTGAAAGCACCGTCCTGGCCCGACGACAAAACCACCGAGACCGGCAAGGTCGAGGCCTGGAGCCACGGCGGCGGCGCGCCTTGGCAGAGCGCCAGTTTCGACCCCGAAACCAACACCATCATCGTCGGCGCCGGCAACCCGGGGCCATGGAACACCTGGGCGCGCACCGCCAAGGATGGCAACCCGCAGGATTACGACAGCCTCTACACCTCCGGCCAGGTGGGCGTCGACCCAAGCACTGGCGAGGTGAAGTGGTTCTATCAACACACGCCCAACGATGCCTGGGATTTCTCCGGCAACAACGAGCTGGTGCTGTTCGACTACAAAGACAAGGACGGCAAGCTGGTCAAGGCCACCGCCCATGCCGACCGCAACGGTTTTTTCTACGTGGTGGATCGCAACAACGGCAAGCTGCAGAACGCCTTCCCTTTCGTCGACAACATCACTTGGGCCAGCCACATCGACCTGAAGACCGGCCGTCCGGTGGAAAATCCCGGCCAACGGCCGGCCAAGCCACTGCCGGGCGAAACCAAGGGCAAACCGGTGGAAGTCTCGCCGCCCTTCCTCGGCGGCAAGAACTGGAACCCCATGGCCTACAGCCAGGACACCGGGTTGTTCTATGTCCCTGGCAACCAGTGGAAAGAGGAATACTGGACCGAACAAGTGAACTACAAGAAAGGCTCGGCCTACCTGGGCATGGGCTTTCGTATCAAGCGCATGTATGACGATCACGTCGGCAGCTTGCGGGCGATGAACCCCACCACGGGCAAGGTGGTCTGGGAGCACAAGGAAGCCTTGCCGCTGTGGGCCGGGGTGCTCGCCACCCACGGCAACCTGGTGTTCACCGGCACCGGCGACGGCTTCTTCAAGGCCTTCGACGCCAAGACCGGCAAGGAGCTGTGGAAATTCCAGACCGGCAGCGGCATCGTCTCCCCGCCCATCACCTGGGAGCAGGACGGCGAGCAGTACATCGGCGTGACGGTCGGTTATGGCGGCGCCGTGCCGTTGTGGGGGGGCGACATGGCCGAGCTGACCAAACCCGTGGCCCAGGGCGGGTCGTTCTGGGTGTTCAAGATTCCGAGTTGGGATAACCAGATGGCCCACCAATGACCCTTGTGGGCGCGAGCCTGCTCACGATGGCGGTGGTTCAGTTGGCAGTGATGCTGAATGTCCCGACGGCTTCGCGAGCAAGCCCGCTCACACCAGGGATCTGCGGCGGACACAGATTTTGTGTCCGGCAACCATCAACTGTGGGAGCGGGCTTGCTCGCGAAAGCGATGGTTCAGTCAGCGGTGATGTTGAATGTCCCGCCGCTATCGCGAGCAAGCTCGCTCCCACCAGGGATCTGCGGCGGACACAGATTTTGTGTCCGACAACCATCAACTGTGGGAGCGGGCTTGCTCGCGAAAGCGATGGTTCAGTCAGCGGTGATGTTGAATCTCCCGCCGCTATCGCGAGCAAGCTCGCTCCCACAGTCAACCGAGTTTATTGCCATGAGATGTCTCCCCCTGCTGCTTCTGCTCATCGGCGCCCATGCCAGCGCCGACGACACCGACACACCCCTGACCCTCAACGGCTGCATCATCGCCGAATCCAGCCAATGCCCCGGCGCCGATCTTCGCGGTGCCCGGCTGGCCAACCAGGACCTGCGCAAAATGAACCTCAGCGGTGCCGACCTGCGCGGCGCTGATCTGCGCCATGCCCGGCTGGACCTGGCCAATCTGGAAAAGGCCCGTCTGCAAGGCGCCAACCTGACCCGCGCCAGCCTGCAGCAAAGCAACCTGCGCCTGGCGGACTTCAGGGGGGCCACCCTCAAGGCAATCCAGGGTTGGGGCCTGTTCGCCCAAGGCGCGCAGTTCCAGAAAGCGGACCTGAGCGCCGCGTATCTTCAATTCGCCCGGCTGTCCGGAGCCCGAATGCACGAAACCAACCTGCAAGCCGCCGACCTGGAAATGGCCTGGCTGAGCAAGGCAGACCTCAAGGGCGCCGACCTGCGCGATGCCAACCTGCAGGAAGCCAAGCTGGGCGAAAGCAACCTGGAAGACGCCAACCTGAGCGGTTCACGCCAGCATTATGGGAATTTTCAGGATGCGAATATGCAGGGCTGCACGGGGTGCCCGACAAGTTGGAAGCATTGATACAGCGCCGGCCAGACACTCTTCCTGTGGCGAGGGGATTTATCCCCGCTGGGGTGCGAAGCAGCCCAATACCGCTCACTCAATGAGCCTGATACACCGAGATGTCAGGTTCTTGGGGGCGCTTCGCACCCCAGCGGGGATAAATCCCCTCGCCACAAATGGGGCATTGCTCAGGAATCCGGGATTCACCCCGCCACCCGCAACACGCCCATGTCGATCCCCAGGTGCACCAGTTCGGCATGGGAACTGACCTGCAGCTTGCTCTTGAGCAGCGTCAAGTGATTGGACACGGTCTTGGCGCTGATGCACAGCTGTTCGGCAATGGTGCGCGCCGGGGTGCCCCTGGCGAGCATGACGAAGATCTCCAACTCGCGCTGGGTCATGCATTGCAAGCGCGGGTCGGTGTTGTGCCGGGTGCTGGCGCAGGCCAACTGGGTGGCCAGGGATTGCTCAATGTAGGCATGGCCGGCCAGCACCCGGCGCACCGCCTCCACCAGCACCTGGGGGGGCGAGTTTTTGGTCAGGTAGCCCGCAGCACCGGCGTCCAGCGCCTGGCGGACCAACGGCAGTTCATCGTGCATGCTGAAGAACAACACCCGCAGTTGCGGCAGGCGCTGGCGCAGGCGGCGGGTGGTTTCCAGCCCACTGATGCCGGGCAAGCCGAAGTCCATGATCACCAGATGAGGCACCTGCTCCAGCACCTGACTCAACGCCTCCTCACCGGTGGCGGCTTCCCGCACGTGCAGGTCCGGCATCAGCGCCCGCAAAAGACTGGCATAGCCCTGCCGAACCACCGCATGATCGTCCACCAACAAAATGTTCATCACGCCTCCAGAGCAATACTCAAGACCAGCGCCCAACCGGCACCGGGCTGGCTGATGATGCGCAGTTCGCCACCCAGGCTGCGGGCACGCTCGGCCATCGAGTGCAGGCCAACGCCCGCTCGATGAGGCCCGTTCGCTCCCCGGCCATTGTCACGCACCAGCAACCGCAAGCGCCCGGCTCGATGTTGCAGACGAATCCGCACCTGCGTGGCGCCGGCATGCCGCACGACATTGGTCAGGGCTTCTTGCAACAGACGGTACAGATGGGTCTTGTTCGCCCCGGACAAGGGCGGCAACGGCCTGTCGATCCGCAACTGACAAGCGATGCCCTGGCTTTGTTGCCACTGAGTCACCAGCGACTCGAGGGTCTCGGATAACGGCAGGTGCTGCAACACCACCGGATAGAGGTCTTGCACCAATGCCCGGAACCCCTGTTGCAGGTGCTCGCAATGATCCTCGAGCTGGCTGACGGTCTGTTCCAGCACCGGTGGTTGATCGATCACCAGTCGCAACAAGCACGCCCGGGCGCGGATCCCCGCCACGTATTGGCCCAGGTCGTCGTGCAGGGTCCGGGCCAGCTGCGAGCGCTCCTGCTCCTGCACGGCCAGCAACGCTTGGGTGAGCCGGGTGTTATCGGCCTGTGCCTGGGCCAGGGCAGCGGTCATGCGATTGAAATGCCCCGCCAGTTGCCGGGCCTCCGGGATAGCGTCAGCGGCCAGCCGCACCTGCAGATCGCCGGCAGAGACCTGACGCAGGGCCTGCAGCAATTCATCGAGCAATCCCATGCCCCGGCGCACCGCCCAACGGATCACCAGCAGACTGACCAACAGCGCCAGCGCACAGACACCCAGCAGTTGCACCAGGGAATCGAGGATTTCTTCGATTTCGTCCCGAGGATCCACCGCGATCCAGGCCCGACGACCGTCGGGCAAATCCACCACTTCGGCAGCGGGATCGTCGGCCAGTAACCAGCGGCCAAACCAGGCGGTCACCCCGTCCTCGATATTCACCGGGCGCATCTGCCCCGCCGCCAGCCAGTGAACCCGCACATGACGCAGACTGCCGGTCAGCCGCGACTGGAGGCTGGCCGGGTTGCGTTCGGCGGTTTCGCTCAGGTAATGCACCACGGACTCGGCCGATTGCAGCTCGCGTTTCACATCGGCCGTGGCTTGATGCAGCAACAGGACCGCACAAGCCAGGGTGACCAAGGCGAAAAACGCCGTCACCCCGAGGTTGATTCGCCAGAGGGCTGACATGGTTAGCGCCCCGCTCCCTGGCCGGCACATAACCCTTGTGGGAGCGAGCCTGCTCGCGATGAGATCGGCACATTCAACAGCGCTGTCGACTGAACCACCGCTATCGCGAGCAGGCTCGCTCCCACAGGGGGACCTGTGTGCTCGCAGGTTTTGTGTTCGCGGCAGCTCTTTGGTTTGCCAGACAACCGATCCACGCCAATCAGACTCAAGATCAGCAACAACGGCAGCAGCAGGGCTTTGAGAATCCGCACGGTCTGTCCGCTCCTGATGAATGACGATGAATGGCATCCTAAAACCCCGGCGTCGACAACGGGTTACTACCTTGGTACTGGCCCGGCGGTACTTTCTGCATATTTCCCCCAGGACGCAGGCTTCCTATGCTGGCGCTACCCGCAAATGGAGGTGTTATGCGCCGGCTCGTCAGTTACGCCTTGATCCCTTTGCTCGCAGCAGTCGGCGCCGGGTTGCCGGTCGCCGTCCAGGCTGGCGACGGCGCGCCGCTGCAGGTGCGCATCGGCTACTTGGGGTATCGCCCCGACCCGGGGCCGCTGCTGTCCAACGTGATTGAAGAGCCTGCCGATGCCGGGCTGCGCGGGGCTGAACTGGCGATTGTCGATAGCAACAGCACCGGGCGTTTTCTCAAGCACGATTACCAGCTGCAAAGCGCCAGCGTCGACAGCCCCGAAGCCTTGCTCCAGGCCGCCCGAGCGCAGCATGAGCAGGGCCTGCGGTTGTTTGTGGTCAACGCGCCGTCCGCCAGCCTGCGCCAGCTCAGTGCCGCCCTGCCCGACAGCCTGCTGTTCAACGCCGGCAGCGCCGACGACAGCCTGCGCAGCACCGATTGCCTGGGCAACGTGCTGCATAGCCTGCCCGACCGGGCGATGCTCGCCGATGCCCTGGTGCAATTCAGCGTCGTACGCAAATGGCAGCGGGCCTTGCTGATTGTCGGCCAGACAACCCAAGACCAGGCTTACGCCGCGGCATTGCGCCGGGCCATGAAACGCTTTGGCATGAAGCTCGTCGCCGAAAAAGCCTGGCAGTTCGACAACGACCAACGCCGCAGCGCCCAGGCCGAGATGCCGTTGTTCACCCAGACCGCCGAATACGACGTGGTGCTGGTGGCCGACGAGCGCGGTGACTTCGGCGAATACGTGCCCTACCAGACTTGGTATCCGCGTCCGGTGGCCGGCACGCAAGGCCTGACCCCCACCGCCTGGCACAAGACCGTGGAAACCTACGGCGCGGCACAGCTGCAAAAACGCTTCGAAGCCTTGGCCGGGCGCTGGATGAATGATCGCGACTTCGCCGCCTGGATCGCCGTGCGCAGCATCGCCAGCGCCGTGAGCAAACTGCGCCAGAACGATCCATTTGCGATCCGCCAACTGGCGCTGAGCGAGCAATTGCCGCTGGACGGCTTCAAGGGCCGCAAGCTCAGTTACCGGCCATGGAACGGGCAACTGCGTCAGCCGATTCCTCTGGTTCAGCCACGAGCGCTGGTGAGCACCTCGCCCCAGGACGGTTTCCTGCACCCTACCAACGAAATGGACAGCCTGGGCTATGACCGACCCGAAGTGAGCTGCCGCTACCCCTGATCCCTTTCAGAACAACAATAAGGAAACCGCCATGTGCCGCTCGCTGTTGCAACCTGCCCTGCTTTGCCAGGCCCTCACCCTGGCGGCGACATTGCTCGTCGCCGGCCCCGCCGCCGCCAGCATCGCCTGGGTCTCCAATGAAAAAGACAACAGCCTGAGCCTGATCGACATGCAGAGCCTGGAGGTCATCGAGACCCTGGCGGTGGGTCAACGCCCCCGCGGCCTGTTGCTGTCCCACGACAACCGCTTGCTGTACATCTGCGCCAGCGATTCGGACCGGGTTCAGGTGATGGACGTCGCCACCCGCAAAATCATCAAGGAATTGCCCTCCGGCAAGGACCCGGAGCAGTTCGCCTTGCACCCCAATGACCGTTGGCTCTATGTCTCCAACGAGGACGATGCCCTGGTGACGGTGATCGACACCCAGACTTCCGAAGTGCTGGCCCAGATCGGCGTCGGCGTCGAGCCCGAAGGCATGGCCGTCAGCCCCGATGGCAAATGGGCGGTCAACACCAGTGAAACCACCAACATGCTGCACTGGATCGACACCAGCACCCAGACCTTGGCCGACAACACGCTGGTGGACCAGCGGCCGCGTTTCGTCGAGTTCAATCGCGACGGTTCGCAGCTCTGGGCCTCGGCGGAAATCGGCGGCACGCTGACAATTCTCGATGTCGCCAGTCGCCAGGTGCTCAAGACGCTGACGTTCCAGATCAAGGGCGTTCACCCCGACAAGGTGCAGCCGGTGGGCATCAAGCTCAGCGCCGACGGCAAATTCGCCTTCGTCGCCCTGGGCCCGGCCAATCATGTCGCCGTCATCGATGCCAAGACCTTCGAAGTGCTGGATTACCTGCTGGTGGGGCGGCGTGTCTGGCAACTGGCATTCACCCCCGATCAACGCCAACTGCTGGCCACCAATGGCGTCAGCGGCGATGTTTCGGTGATCGACGTGCAGAGCCGCAAAGTGCTCAAGTCGGTGAAGGTCGGGCGTTTTCCCTGGGGCGTAGTGGTGACGCCATGAACGCCCTGGAGGTCAGCGACCTGAGCTTCGCCTACGGCGCGCGCGAAGCCCTCAGGCAGGTGAGTTTCAGCCTCGCAGCGGGGCGCTTCGCCGCGTTGCTGGGGCCCAACGGTGCTGGTAAGTCGACACTGATTGCCTTGCTCACGCGCCTGTACGACGTGCAGCGCGGTGAAGTGCGCGTCGGTGGTCATTCGTTGCAGGCCTCGCCGCGGCCGGCCCTGCGCCAGTTGGGCGTGGTGTTCCAACAGAGCACCCTGGACCTGGACCTGAGTGTCGAACAGAACTTGCGTTACCACGTCGCGCTGCATGGCCTGTCGCGGCGCCAGGGCCGTGTGCGTATCGACGCCGAACTGGCCCGCCAGGCGTTGACCGAGCGGCGCCACGAACGCGTGCGCGCCCTCAATGGCGGCCATCGTCGCCGGGTGGAAATCGCCCGGGCGCTGCTGCATGAACCGCGCCTGTTATTGCTCGATGAACCCAGCGTCGGCCTGGACCCGGCCAGCCGGCTGGCGCTGAATCAACACGTGCGCCAGTTGTGCCGCGAGGGCATCAGCGTGCTGTGGACCACGCACCTGTTGGACGAAGTACAACCCAGCGACGATCTGCTGATCCTGCATCAAGGCCGCCTCGTCGCCAGCGCACGCGCCGACGCCGTGAGCCAGGCACACGGCGGCACCCTCGGTTCGGCCTTCACCCACCTGACCGCCGCGGGAGCTCACCCATGAACGCGTATTGGCAATGTTTCAGCGGCATTGTGGTGCGCGAATGGCTGCGTTTCGTGCTGCAACGCACGCGTTTTCTCAGCGCCCTGGTGCGGCCGCTGCTGTGGCTGCTGGTGTTCGCCGCTGGCTTTCGTGCGGCACTGGGCATCGCCATCATTGCCCCCTATGACACCTACATCCCCTATGAGGTGTACATCGTGCCTGGCCTTGCCTGCATGATTCTATTGTTCAATGGCATGCAGGGTTCGCTGTCGATGGTCTATGACCGGGAAATGGGCAGCATGCGCGTGCTGCTCACCAGCCCCCTGCCGCGGGCCTTCCTGCTGGCGAGCAAGTTGCTGGCCACCTCGCTGATCTCGTTGTTGCAGGTCTACGCCTTTCTCGCCATTGCCTGGCTGTACGGCATCCAGCCACCGGCCATGGGCCTGGTGCTGGCGTTCCCGGCGCTGCTGCTGGTGGCCCTGATGCTCAGCGCCCTGGGCTTGCTGCTGTCCAATGCCATCCGGCAACTGGAGAACTTTGCCGGGGTGATGAATTTCGTGATCTTCCCAATGTTCTTCCTGTCCTCGGCGCTGTATCCGCTGTGGAAAATGCAGGAGGCCAGCGTCTGGCTGTACTGGCTCTGCGCGCTCAGTCCGTTCACCCATGGAGTGGAACTGGTGCGTTTTGCGCTGTATGAGCAATTCAACCTGGTGGCGATGGTGGTGTGCCTGGGTTTGACCCTGCTCTTCGCCCTGCTGGCGGTGTGGACGTTCAATCCGCAGCACGCGGCGTTGCGCAAGACCGGTTGATCCCGCAGCCATGCATATCTTTCTGTGGGAATCCCTCTGTGGGAGCGAGCCTGCTCGCGATAGCGGTGTGTCAGTCAACATCATTACTCAATGATCCGCCGCCATCGCGAGCAGGCTCGCTCCCACAGGGGTCGGTGCAGGGTCCATAGCCTCAAATTACTACTTTAGTACCGGTTTTCCTGTCTATGGTCGCATTCACAAGACCTCGACCCTGGCATGTAATGGGCGCATAACAAAAAGGATAAATGCCTATGCCCCGTTTGCTGGTGATCGTCTTGCTGGGCCTGTCGCTGAATATCGCCCAGGCGGACACTGCGCTGTTCTCCGCGCAGGGTTATCGCATTGCCCAGTACCGCAGCCCGACGCCCACCGCCGTGGACGGCGCAAAGATTCTCGATACCCCGGCCTTGCAACAACTGATGACGCAAACACCGGCCCCTATTCTGATCGACGTCTACCGCCGCCCCTGGCTCCAGGGACGTTTCATCGACAATGAGCCCCACGCCAATCTTCCCGGCAGCCTGTGGCTGGCCAATACCGGCGACGGTGACCTTGACCCGATCTGGCAGGATTACTTCACCCGCAGCCTGCGCAACGCCACCGCCGGGCGCGCCGATCGACCGCTGGTCTTTTATTGCCGCTCTGATTGCTGGTTGAGCTGGAACGCGGTAAAACGCGCCGCCGCGATCGGCTATAAACACTTGTATTGGTACCGCGACGGCCTCGATGCCTGGGAGGCGGCCAACCTGCCTGTGCAAGCGGCCCGGCCCGAACCCTTTCCCTGACCCAGACGAGTGCGTGCGACTGCCCCACCCATACGACAATAACGAGGTGAATGGCCATGTATAAAATCCTGATAGCCGACGATCACCCACTGTTTCGCGAAGCCATCCACAACGTCATCAGCGACGGTTTTCCTGGCAGCGAGGTGATGGAAACCGCCGACCTGGACAGCGCCCTGGTGCTGACCCGCGAGCACGACGACCTCGACCTGATCCTGCTGGACCTGAACATGCCCGGCATGCACGGCCTCAATGGCCTGATCAACCTGCGCAACGAGGCGCCGACCATCCCGGTGGTGATCGTCTCCGCCGAGCAGGACAAGCAGGTGGTGCTGCAAGCCATCACCTATGGCGCGGTGGGGTTCATCACCAAGTCCTCGCCGCGCTCGCAAATGACCGACGCCATCGAGCAGATCCTCAACGGCAACGTGTACCTGCCACCGGACATCATCCGCACGCAAAAAAGCCCGATGGGCCGGCGCCTGAACGAAACCCCGGCCTTTGCGCCCGAGCTGCTCCAGGCCCTGACCCGCAAACAACTGCTGGTGCTGGAACGCATGACCAAGGGCGAGTCGAACAAACAGATCGCCTACACGCTGGAGATCGCCGAAACCACGGTCAAGGCTCACGTCTCGGCCATCCTGCGCAAGCTCAATGTGCACAATCGGGTGCAGGCGATTCTCAGCGCCGGGGACATTGATTTCGGGGCTTATCTGCGGCGTTGAACCGGTCCCCCCCACTGTTTGGACCGGGGGACATGGTTAACACTTTCCTGTGGCGAGGGGATTTATCCCCGTTGGGCTGCGAAGCAGCCCCCAGGATCTGTCAGGCGGCCCGAGTTGTCAGGTTTTAGGGTCGCTTCGCGCCCCAGCGGGGATAAATCCCCTCGCCACAAACGGTGTCCGAATCAATGGTTCGGGGGCTGGCCCAACAAATGACTCATCGCTATCTTCAGCTTCATCGGCCGCACCGGCTTGTGCATCAGGGTGTGGCCGCGTTCGCGAATCTGCTGCTTGAGTTCGTTGCTGTAGTTGGCGGTGATCATCATGGCCGGGATCGCCGAGGCGCGACGGGCGTTGATCCGGGCCACGGCGTCGACACCGTTCTGCTCGTTGTCCAGGTGATAGTCGGCAATCAGCAGGTCGGCCTCGGCATGGTAGTTGTCCACCTGGCGCGCCAGGTCCTGCTCCGACAGCGCAGTCACCACGCTACACCCCCACCCTTCCAGCAGCGTACGCATGCCGGCGCAGATGGCCGCGTCGTTATCCAGCACCCAGACTCGGGCCCCGCGCAAGCGCTCGAGCATCGGCTCGCTCATCGTAAGGATCGGTAACGGCTTGGGCGCAGTGGCGCTCAGGGGCACATCGATGGAGAACACCGAGCCCTTGCCTGGCCATGAACGCACCTG
Source organism: Pseudomonas halotolerans (assembly GCF_039581215.1). Lineage (NCBI taxonomy): Bacteria > Pseudomonadati > Pseudomonadota > Gammaproteobacteria > Pseudomonadales > Pseudomonadaceae > Pseudomonas > Pseudomonas halotolerans. The sequence continues at coordinate 474,807 of NZ_JBCNTJ010000002.1, read as the reverse complement.
GATCCGGTGCCCAAGGATCCCGGCGATTTTCTCGACAATCGCCAGCCCCAGACCCAACCCTCGATCCTGATCCGGGCGCTGCACATCGCCGCGCTTGAACTCCTGGAAGATCTCCTCCAGACGGTTTTCGGCAATGCCGATGCCGCTGTCCCAGACCTGGATGGACAGGCGTTGACGGTGCCGGCGACAGCCCAACACCACCCGTCCGCTGGGGGTATAGCGAATGGCATTGCTCAGCAGATTGCGCAGGATCCGCGCCAGCAACTGCATGTCGCTGCGCACCAGGGCCGAACACGGCACGAAGTGCAGTTCCAGGCCCTCGCTGCGCGCCACCTGGACGTATTCGGCGGCCAGGTTGTCGAGCAACTCGCTGAGGGCGAACGGCGCGATATCGGCTTTGATCACCCCGGCATCGAGCTTGGAAATGTCCACCAGCGTGCCCAAGAGGTTTTCCACGTCCTGCAACGAGTGGCTGACGTTGCGCACCAGTTGTGCGTTCGCCACCGGCTCACGGCGCTCGAGCAAGGCGCTGGTGAACAGCCGCGCGGCGTTGAGCGGTTGCAGCAGGTCATGGCTGACCGCCGCGAGGAATTTGGTTTTCGACAGGTTGGCCTGCTCGGCCTCGCGCTTGGCCTCGCGCAAGCGCAACTCCACCCGGCTGCGTTCGTCAATTTCGCGCAATAGCTGATCATTGAGGGTGGTCAGTTCGGCGGTGCGCTCCTGAACGCGCTGTTCCAGGTTCTGGTAGGCCTGGTGCAGCGCCTCGGCGGTGCGACGCCGTTCGGTGATGTCGCGGATCAGTACGAAGATCCCCACCACTTCACCGTTGGCCAGCCGGTTGGGCACGTAGGAGCGCAGCATGTAGCGTTCCTGGTTGTTGATATTGGTTTCGGCAAACTCGAACGTCACACTTTCCCCGGCCAGGGCGCGCGCCACGTAGGCCTCCAGGCGCTGGTAATGCTGTTCGCTGTGGGCCTCGCGCAGGCTCTGACCGAGCATCACGCCCCGGGGCCAGCAATACCATTGCTCGTAAACCTTGTTGGTAAATTCGTAGACCAGGTCGGCATTGAGGTAGGCAATCAGCGCCGGCACGTGGTCGGTGATCAGGCGGATCCAGCGCTCGCTTTCGCTCAGGGCCTCGGCGTGCTGGTAGCGCTCGGTGATGTCGGTGAACGTGTTGACGTAGCCGCCGGTGGGTAGCGGATGAGTGCGAATCTCCAGGACCCGACCATCCGACAGACGCTGCTCGCTTTCATGAATGAGCCGGCCGTTGCTGTCGCGACTGGCCGGGGTCAACAATTGCAGTTCGCTGTCGGCGATCACCTCGCTGAATGGCCGATGGGCCGCCACTGGCGCCAAGCCGCTGAGTTCCAGGAAGCGCCGGTTCCACAGCTCCAGCACCCCTTGGGCGTTGACCATGGCCACGCCCTGGGACAGGTTGTCCACCGCCCGCTGCAACAGATGGGATTTCTGCGCGATAGCCTGTTCGCGACGCACGGTTTCGCTGAGTTTGACGTCGGTGATGTCGGTAAACAGGATCACCCGTCCACCTTCCTGGGTGGGCCGCTCGCTGACCTGCAGCCAGCGCCCATTCTGCAAGCGGTACAGCACATGCTCATCGGCCTGGCCGCGAGGTTCTTCACTGAACAATCCGTTGGCGGTCATCAGTCGCTTGACCTCGGAAATGCGCATCCCGGCGATAATGCGCACTCGGCTGTGGGCCCAAAACGCCTTGAAGCGGCTGTTGAACAGGACGATGCGTTGTTGTTCGTCGAACAGCACAAACGCGTCGGAAATGCTCTCAATGGCATCGATCAGGTGCCGGTGGGCGGTTTCCGCGCGCAGCCGCGCTTCGCCCAGCAGGTGATTGCCGGCCTTGAGTTCGGCCATGGCCTGGTTCAGGGCGTCGGTGCGCTCGCGAACCTGTTCGGCCAACACCACTGAATGCTGGAACGCCGCATACGGGTCGTTGCCCCGGGTCACGCCGGACTCCACCCGTTCGATCAGCGCGTCGTTGATGCGCCGCAGCTTGCGGTTTTCGTGCTGCAGGCTCTCGATCTGCGCTTGCAACTCAGCGATGGCCGGGGACGCGATGGCGGGCAATGGCAACTCCGGTGAAGGTCTGGTTGATATGCATGCCATTGAACTGTTCTCCGTAGGTGTTGAAGCCCATCACGCGATGGTCGCGCAGGAACTGGCCGATCTGCTCCAGGCCGCCGCGATCTTCCAGCTCCAGGCGCCTGAGGAAGCAGTCACAGCCGATGGTCAGCAGCAAGTCACCCAGACGCGCCTGCAAGCCGCTGAACAGTTCTTGCAGGTTGTGCAGCAAAGGACCCGGGGTCATGGCCGTGAGCACGATGCCGTTCTCCACCGCGCAGTAAAAACTCAGGCTCAGGTCCGGGTGCACCTGCTGGATGGCCCGCACGTAATACTGGTCGTTGATGCGCACCGCCAGCGGATGGGCGGCGAAGACCCGATAGTCCAGGGCGTTCACCGGCACGCCGATGTGCCGGGCATATTCCTCGGCGGCGGGCTCGGCGTTGAGCTCATAAACCCGCCGTGAGGTGCTGTCGGCTCCGGTCACGACCAATTTCTCCTCCCGAGGCAGGATGTGATGGGTGGTGAACACCTCGAAATCCAGCCAGGTGTTGACCAGCACCACCACCGCCGCGCCGCTGTGGAACTGACCTTCGTAGTACACATGGGTGTGGGTCAGGTAGTTGTCGTCGCCGGCCGAACCGCCGAAGTGCGGAATGTCCCCCAGCGCCGCGCTCAGCGCCGCCAGCACCATCTCCTCACGACTGGACAGACCATCGAGCAATGTCAGGGCAAAGCTGTGGCCCTTGATCGGTGCCAGCGCATTGCTGCGGCAACCGCCGGCCAGGCGTTCGACCATTTGCTGGGCGTCGATCAGGCTGAAGTGCTCCATTTCACCGATCAGCTCGGCGGCAATGGAAAAATGCCGATGATCGAAACCCACCGCTGTGACGCAGTTGCGGCCATAGCCTTGGCTGGTGATTTCTCCGGCGCTGGTGCAGCCCACCAGGCGAATCCCGCCGAAGCTCTGTGAGAGCGCCTGGCCAAGCGCCGGTAAGTCGTATTCAGCGGAGCAGAAAAACAGCACGAAACCCAAATGCGGGTGCAGCAACTGTCGCGCCAGTTCCTGGGCAACCTGCTGGACGTCCGTTGCCTGGGACATGGCGCTTATCACACCTTCGCTCTGGGCCTTTAGCATCTTCGCCTCCGACGGGTGCGTGACAGGAGCCTTGAGTGTACGAAGTCGCGCCCGGCCCACGAATGCTACTTGGGTAGCGGGTAGACGCTTCCATGGGAGGAGAACAGTGGCGGCCCCTGCCGCGATGCGCACGGCAGGGGCCACCACAAAACCCTAGGGCTTGGCCTGGAATGCTCTTGTGGCGAGGGGATTTATCCCCGCTGGGTTGCGTAGCAACCCCCCAATACCTGGCACCTCGGTGTGCCAGGTACAACGCACTGGCTGGGTTAGGGCCGCTTCGCGGCCCAGCGGGGATAAATCCCCTCACCACAGGGTTGTGCACTGCCCCGATGGATCATCTTTACCAGGTCAACACCGCCCCCACCGCAAAGGTGTCGGTGTCTTCGTTCTGGGCGCTGGTGTCGTGGCCGTCGATTTCGAACTGGTTGTATTCGGCCACGAGTTTGAGGTTGTCGTTGACGTCATGGAACAGCGCAACGCCGCGGGTTTCATAGTCGGCACCGCTGCCCACCACGCCATTGCCGTCGTCCTCGGTCTTGCCGTAGGACAGCGCCAGGCGGTTCTTGCCCAGTTTGTAAGAGCCCTGCATCAGGTAGCCGGTGCTGTCGACATTGCGCAACGTCGCTTCGCCGGCGTTGTTGGTGAAGAACGGGTTGATGCCCTTGGCCTGGAACCCGGACCCGGTGAGCGACAGCCCGCCCATCTTCGCCTGTACGCCATAGCCCAGGCCCTTGGAGGTCACTGAATCGACCGTGGTGTCGGTGTTGTCCGAGGTCTGGTAGCTGCCGTTGAGCCAGCTGTAGATCTTCGCCCCGCCCAGGTCGAACTGGTAGGTCACCTCGCTCTCAGTGCGCGGGTTTTCCTGGTAGGCCTTACCGGTGGCGCTGCTGTCATTGGTGTCCACCGGGTCCATGATGCCCACCGCCACCCGCAGCCCGTCCATCACCGGCGTGCGGTAAGTGATCTGCGAAGTGGGGAATGGATACGGATAGCCGCTGCCGATGTTGCCGAACGACACACCGCCGCCGTCCACCAACCCGAGGGTGTCGCTGACCTGCCCGTAACCGGCCAGCAACTCGTCCAGCAGAATGTTGGAGCGGGCAAACAGACCGAAGTCCTTGCCGATCAACACTTCGCCCCATTCGGGGTTGGCCACGGTGCCGTAGAACTGTCGCACGTCAATGGCGGTGTCGGTGCCGTTGGTTTCGCTGTCGTTGATGGTCACCCAGAACGAGGCGCGGGCGCCGAGCTTGAGGTCATCGACCTGCTTGCCCATGTTGAAACCCAGGTAGTTGGGCAAGAAACCCATCTTGACCCGCGACTGCCGGCGATCGAACTGCTCCCCTGCCCGGTCAACATCGCTGTTGACGTAAAAGGCGTTGATGTAACCGTCGGTGGAAAAGGTGGTCTGGTCCTTGTCGTACAGCATGATTTCGGCCTGGGCCGAGGTCGTCAGGCCCAGGGTCGAAAGACCGGCGATGACCGCAGGCAAAAAACGTTGGCGGGTATTTTTATTGTTGTGCATGGCGCGCTCCGCAACATGAGACGAGATGTCGGAGGCGATTATCGAAAGGTGCCAGGCCCGGTCATACGCTGCCTTGGAGGCAATTGGCGGATGCTTTGGCAGCGCCGGCCCGGCGCGGCAGTTTGGGTGTAAGACGCTGATGCCGACGGGCGCGGTACTTTGGGTGCGGGCCGCAGGGGGGGCTGAAGAATGTAGGGTTGGTGCTGGAGTAGCACCGACTTGTAGCAAGGGGTATCTGTAAGAGCAAGACCTGTAGGAAGTCTGTGGGAGCAAGGCTTGCCCGCGATGAACGATAACGCGGTTCAGCTGTTCGACCGCGGCGCGGCTATCGCGGGCAAGCCTTGCTCCCACAGACCTTGCTCCCGCTGGGCTGCGCAGCAGCCCCCGCCTTCACCTCAGAATCTGGGTTTGACGGTTTTCCAGTCCGGCTTGTAGCGCTGCATCTGCCGCACATCGTCGCGCTGGCGGATGCCGCAACTGAGGAACTGCTCATGCAGCTTGCCCAGTTGATCGCGGTCCAGCTCCAGCCCAAGCCCCGGTGCGCGGGTGATTTTCACGCAGCCATCGACAATCGGCAGCTTGCCACCCTTGATCACTTCTTCATCCGGCTCCTGCCACGGGTAATGGGTGTCACAGGCGTAGTCCAGGTTCGGCACCGCCGCCGCCACGTGGGCCATGGCCATCAGGCTGATGCCCAGGTGGGAGTTCGAATGCATCGACACCCCCAGGCCAAAGGTGTCGCACATTTTTGCCAGCGCTTGGGTGTCTCGCAGCCCACCCCAGTAATGGTGGTCGGCCAAGACGATCTGCACGCTGTTCAGCGCCACGCTACGACGGAATTCGTCGAAATCGGTGACCACCATATTGGTCGCCAGCGGCAGGCCCGTGCGCCTGTGCAGTTCGGCCATCCCCTCGAGTCCCGGCGTCGGGTCTTCGTAATATTGCAGGTCGTCACCCAGCAGCTCGGCCATGCGAATGGAGGTTTCCAGCGACCAGTTGCCATTGGGGTCAATGCGCAACGGGTAACCGGGGAAGGCCTGTTTCAACGCCTTGATGCAGGCCACTTCGTGCTCCGGCTCCAGGGTGCCGGCCTTGAGCTTGATGCTCTTGAAGCCGTAGTCCTGAATCATGCGCCGGGCCTGGGCGACGATCTGCTGTTCGTTGAGCGCCTCGCCCCAACTGTCCGGCGGATAGGGCGAATCGACGTGCTCGGCGTATTTGAAAAACAGATAGGCGCTGAACGGAATCTCATCCCGAATCGCCCCACCCAGCAGATCCACCAGCGGCACGTTCAGGTAATGGGCTTGCAGGTCCAGGCAGGCCACCTCAAACGCCGAGTAAGCATTACTCACCGCCTTGCTCGCATGGGAACCCGGTGCCAGCTCCGCACCGGCAACACTGGCGGGTCGGTGAGCGGCGACGGTGGCCTGGACGATGGCCCGCAACTGGTTGAGGTTGAACGGGTCCAGCCCGATCAACTGGCTTTGCAATTGCTGCTGGATCGCCAGGGCCGGCGCATCGCCGTAACTCTCTCCCAGGCCGATGTAGCCGTTGTCGCTCTCGATCTCAATGATCGAACGCAGTGCGTAGGGCTCATGGATGCCGCTGGCGTTAAGCAACGGCGGATCGCGAAAGGCGATGGGTGTGACGGTGACGCGGGTGATCTTCATGCAGCGGCTCCGATCATTGTTTTTGTAGAGGACGGGGCGATGATGGACGGAGGGTATTGTTCCCGTCTAATCTAACTTGGCACTTGATTGATACCTGGATTGAATCAATGTTTGAATTGGCCCAGCTACGCTGCTTCACCACGGTGGCGACCGAACTCAACTTCCGTCGCGCCGCCGAACGCCTGAACATGACCCAGCCTCCGCTGAGCCGACAGATCCAGTTGCTGGAACATCACCTGGGCGTCGAACTGTTCACCCGCAGCACCCGGAGCGTGGCGCTCACGGCCACCGGGCGGGCGTTTTTCATCGAAGCGCAGAACCTGCTGGAGCAGGCGCAACAAGCCGCCGTGGCGGCCAAGCGTTTCGCCCAGGGCGACATCGGCTCGGTGACCATCAGCTTCGTCGGCAGCGCGGTGTATGAGTTTCTGCCCAAGGTGATTGCCGAGGCCCGGCTGAAACAGCCCCAGGTCAAAATCGTCCTGTCGGAGATGAACACTTACCAGCAGCACGAGGCCCTGCGTGCCCGCCGCATCGACCTGGGGATCGTCCGCTCACCCCTGCTGGAAACCGGCTACGCCACCGAGTGCCTGGTGCGCGAACCCTTCGTCCTGGCCGTGCCGGCGGGTCACCCGCTGGCCAGTGCCGACTCGGTGAGCGTCGAAGACCTCGACGGTGAACCCTTCCTGATGTACTCCCACTCCGCCTACCCACCCTTCAACGAACTGCTCACCGGCATGCTGCGCTCGGCCCGCGTCGCGCCGCAGTTCGTGCAATGGCTGGGGTCCTCGCTGACGATCCTTGCGCTGGTCAACGCCGGCATGGGTCTGGCGCTCGTGCCCCGCTGTGCCACCAGCGTGGTGTTCAGGCAGGTGGTGTTTCGTGAGATCGACCTGGGCGAAGGGGTGCAAAGCGAGCTGCACCTTGTGTGGCGCCAGGACAATGACAACCCGGCGTTTGCCATGTTGCTGGAGGGGATTCGGGGGGCGGTTCGCGAGGGTCTCTGAATCTGAAGCCTACCGATGTCGCCTCTCGCCACACTAACCAAACTTGACGGCCTATTCCCGCCCACCCAAACAAGTTGTACGATGACAGACGAGATCAACCGAAAGCGCTCATCCGCTCCGATACCTACAAAAATAAGGAAATACCCATGAAAAAAGCCACATTGGTCATCAGCTTTCTGTGCCTGTTCAGCGGCTACGTCGCGGCTGCCTCTTCACCGGCCGAGCAGGAAGTGGCCCAGGCCGTCGACCATCTGACCCAAGCCATGCTGCACAAAGACACTCCGCAACTCCAGGCACTGGCCGCCGAAAACCTGACCTACGGACATTCCAGCGGGAAAATCCAGGACAAGAAAGCCTTCATTGCCGACATCGAAACCGGCAAGAGCGCGTTCAAGACCCTGGAAATGAAAGATCAGAAGATCACCCTGTCAGGCGATGTGGCCCTGGTGCGCCACCACTTCTCCGCCCAGGCGCTCAAAGGTACTGAAGTGGTTCCGACGGAAATCGAGAACTTTCAGATCTGGCAGAAGCAGAAAAACGGCAAGTGGTTGTTGATTGGGCGGCAGGCGTTTCGGTTCTGATACCGGGCTAGGCCGGGTACCTCTGCGACAAGCGCATTATGTGAGCCTCAGGTGATCCATTGTGGCGAGGGAGCTTGCTCCCGCTCGGTTGTGAAGCGACCGCAAAAAAGGGGCCGCTACGCAGCCCAGCGGGAGCAAGCTCCCTCGCCACAAGGATGTCTGTTCTGCCCTGACGCCTTGCTTCAGGCTTCGGTCCATTGCTGGCGGTACTGCAGCAGGAAATCGACAAAGGCGCGCACGCGCTGCGGCACGTACCGACCGTGGGGATACAGCAAGGTGAACGGACGTGAGCGCCCCGCGAAAGGCGCAAGTACCTCCACCAACTGCCCGTTGGCCAGTTCCTGCTCCACGATGAATTTGTAGGTCTGGAACAAGCCGGCGCCATGTTTGGCCAGCGTCACGCCCCCGAGCACATCGTCCGAACAGCAATAACCCCCTTCGCCGAACACCTCCTTTTCCTTGCCTTCGACATTGAACAACCAGGAAATCCGCCGCCCGCTGCTGGGCAACTCGAACTGGATGCACTCGTGATCGTCCAGGTCTTCAAGGACCTGCGGCGTGCCGGCCTTGCGCAAGTAATCTGGGGACGCGACCACCACCAGTTTTGCGTCTTCCAGCAGCCGAGCGATCATCGATGAGTCGGGTTGCGCTCGCACCCGAATCGCCAGGTCATAACCTTCGGCAACGAAATCGATGTTTCGATTGCTCAGGTGCATGTCCACGGTCACTTGTGGGTACAGCGCCCGAAATGCCGGCAGCAGCGGCAGGATCCGGTGATGAGCGTAAGTGGTGGGAAGGCTGATGCGCAGTTGTCCGGACGGCACCGCTTGCGCACCCATCATTTGCTGTTGCGCCTCCACCAGTTGCGTCAGCGCGTGCCGGCATTGCTCGAAATAGGTCTTGCCGGCTTCCGTCAGGCGGATGCTGCGGGTGGTACGCACGAAAAGCCGTGAGCCCAGGCGCTCCTCCAGGCGAAAAATCGAGCGACTCACCGCCGCTGGAGTCACACCGGCAAGCTGGGCCGCGGCGGTGAAACTCCCTGCCTCGGCCGCCAGACAGAACAGTTCTATGCTGCCCAATTGCAGGTCTTCGAAATGCCGCTTCATGATTCGTTACACCGCGTATCAACTGAAGATTCCAGACACCTGTTTATCAGCCGCCGGCGTATAAATATAGTGGCCCTCGTGGCGCGGGAACCCTCCTGCGCTTATTTCTCATCAGCAGGAGTGCCTCATGCCTTTCGTCAATGTGCGTATTACCCGCGACGGCGTCACTCGCGAGCAGAAAGCCCAGGTCATTTCCGAGATCACCGAAACCCTCCAGCGGGTGCTGGGCAAGGACCCGCACTTGACCCACATCGTGATAGAGGAGGTCGATACGGATAACTGGGGGTATGCGGGTATGACGACAACGCAATACCGAAGTCTTCCCAAAGAGTGACGTTCTGCCCTTCCAAGCCCGGTCTGATTGACCGGGCTTTTTTGTGCCTGGTGATTAACCCTGTGGGAGCGGGCTTGCTCGCGAAGGCGGTGTATCAGTCAAAACTTCGGTGGCTGACCCACCGCATTCGCGAGCAAGCCCGCTCCCACACTAGCTGTGTGGTGATCAAACAATTGATTACATCAGGTATCAACTCAAATACCAGAACCCTGGTTTATCAAACCCAAGCGCATCAATACCCTGATCTCAACCACCGCCAACATCGGCGCAACGGTTTCAATTCCATTGATCAGGAGTCCCATCATGAACCTCAACAAAACCGTCATCATCACCGGCGCTTCCAGCGGCATCGGCCTGGGTCTGGTCCAGGCGTTCCTGGATCGCGGCTATAACGTGGTGGGCAATGCCCGCTCCCAGTCCGGCCTGGACAGCGCCGCGCAACAGCTCGGCCATCCGGCGAATTTCCTTGGCGTGGCCGGTGATATCGCTGACCCGGCCACCTCCACCCGGCTTATCGCCAAGGCCATCGAGGCTTTCACAGCCGTTGACGGACTGGTAAACAACGCCGGTTTCTTCCTGCCAAAACCCTTCATCGAATACACCCCCCAAGACCTGGACGCGCTGCTGGACACCAACCTCAAGGGGCTGGTCTACGCCAGTCAGGCGGCGGCCGCGCACATGATCGGGCGCCAGCAAGGCTTCATCATCAACATTTCGGCCGCCGTGGCCCTGCAACCGAACATCCAGGTGCCGGCGGCGCTGCCGGTGTTGATCAAGGGCGGGGTCAACCAGATGACCCGTGCCCTCGCGCTGGAGCTTTCGCCTCATAACATCAAGGTCAACGCGGTTGCACCGGGCATCATTGACACGCCCATGCATGACCCGGCCCATCGTGAGTTTCTCAACAACCTGGCCCCGGCCGGTCGTGTGGGCACCATCAAGGAAATCGCCGAAGCGGTGCTGTACCTGGCAGGCGCTGATTTCACGACCGGCGCGATTTTGCCGGTGGACGGTGGGATGAGCACCGGTAAGTGGTAGGAAAAACTGTGGGAGCGAGCTTGCTCGCGATGAGGTCCAGCCAGTCAGCCTCTGATTGACTGACCCGACGCTATCGCGAGCAAGCTCGCTCCCACCTGGACTGCGCGTGACTTCAAAGGGTGTAGGAAATCCCGGCCTGTACCGTCCGCGGTGCGCCTGGGTAGGCATAGACGTTGCCGAAAGCGCCTTCTTCGTAGTCGGCGTCGAACAGGTTCTTCAGGTCCAGATTGAGGCGGATCCGCTCGTTGACCTTGTAGTAGCCGAGCAAGTCCACCACGGTGTAGCTGTCCATGGAGAATGCATTGGCCGCCGTCTGGCCGGCCCGTTCATCCACATATTTGGCGCCGAGTCCCAGGCCCAGCCCTTTGAGGCCGCCATCCTGGAACTCATAGACGTTCAACAGGCTGAAGGTGTTTTTGGGCACGTTGAGCAAGCGGGTGCCGGACGGGATATTGATGTCCTTGGTCACTTCGGCATCCACATACGCGTAACCACCGATCACGCGCCACTCCGGCGTCAAATTACCTGCCACATTCAGGTCAAAACCACGGCTGCGCACTTCGCCAGCGGCCACGCTGAAGGCGGAATCCACTGGATCCGTGGTGAGCACATTACGCTTTTCGATCTGGTACACCGCCGCATCGACACTCAACTGACGATCCAAGGCTTCCCACTTGACCCCCATCTCATAAGACTTGCCCTCTTCCGGCTTGAACCCGCCGCCTCCGCGACTGGCACCGTTGTTGGGTTTGAACGAGCGGGCGGTGTTGGCGTAGACAGCCACCGTGTCGGTCAGGTCGTAGATCACTCCCAGGCGTGGGGTGACGGCGTTGTGGCTGATGTCCCAGTTTCTGCTGCCCGGCTGCTGGGGTGGGGGTACAGGGACGAAGGTCTCGTATTCATGCTCAAAGCGCTCGAAACGCGCCCCCGCCAGCACCTTCAAACGTTCGGTGAGCGCCACTTGGTCCTGAATGAACACGCCGAACGTCTTGAGGTTTTCCTGATCATCGGTGGGGGTGCGCGTCAACGCCGGGCGTGGCTGGCCATACACCGGATCGAAGATATCGATCGGGTAGGCACCGACGGCGCCGGAGGATCGCTTGATGATCGACTGGTAGTCGTAGTCTTCGTACTCGATGCCGGTCAACAGCGTGTGCTCGAACCCGCCCGTGGAAAAATGCCCGGTGAGATTGAGTTGCGTGTCCCGGTCAGTCCATTCCAGTTTGCGATAGTTGAAGTTGCGACTCAGCGTACGCCCATCGGCGCCGATGCTGTTGCCTTCCACGGCGTTGCCCTGCAGGGTGCCGTCCAGCCACTGGGTCCCACCGGCCAGGGTCCAGTCGTCGTTGAGCATGTGCTCGAAGCGCACCTGCAGCATGTTGTTGTCGTTGTGCAACTTGCCGGCGTCTTTTTCGCCGAAGAACGTATCGCGCGAGGCGGTGCCGCGCTGGCCGGCGTAATGGGTCAGGCCACGGTCCAGCGGCGCATTGTTGCGCATGAAGTCGCCTTCGAAGGTCAGGCGCGTGGTGTCGTTGACCTGCCAGGTCACCACCGGCGCAATGCCGTAGCGTTCGGTCTCGACGTGGTCGCGGAACGTATCGCCGCCCTCGCCGATCACGTTCAGGCGATAAGCCAGGCGCCCTTCTTCGTCCAGCGGGCCTGAAGCATCCAGGGTGCCGCGCCGCATGCCCTGGTCGCTGACCTGGCTGCCCAGGGTTACGGTGCGTTCGGCCAATGGCTGCTTGGACACCACGTTGAAAGTGCCGCCTGGATCGCCGCGACCGTACAGCATCGTCGCCGGGCCGCGCAGCACTTCCAGGCGCTCGATGGTGTTGGCATCTGGCATGTTCGGGTAACCGCGGTTGATCGGGAAACCGTTGCGGTAGAACTCGCCCGTGGTAAAGCCACGAACCGTGAACGTGGTCAGGCCCTGGCCGCCGAAGTTGTTCGCCCTGCCGACCCCGCCGGCGTAATCGAGTGCGTCTTGCAGTCGGGTGGCGCTGAGGTCTTCCACCACGTCGCGCGACACCACGGAAATGGACTGTGGGGTTTCATGGATCGCGGTGTCGGTACGTGTCGCGCTGGCTGAACGGGTCGCGTGATATCCCTTGACGGGCCCCTGTGCGGACTCGATATCCGAAAGCCCCACGATGTCCGTGGCTTGCAGTTCCAATGGCGCGGAGGTTGCGGCCATGGGCTCGTCTGCCCACGTGGATACGGAATAAGCCTGGAGCACACACAGTGAAACGAGAATCCGACGCATCGATGCACAATCCTAATGAAAGTACGTCAGCCCCCTGAGGCCGACCAAAATGTGTCGTGAAAGATACAGCAACTCATTCTTGTTTGATATGAATTCCTATTCACACCCTCTATAAAATACCTTTGCAGAACAACGTGCCAAGGGCACCGCAGGTCATGCCGGGGACAGCTCGACACGGCAGCGGGCAAAGTCGTATACCATATCCCCAACCAAGCCAAACGATTGCCGCCGTGACCTTATCCAAGTTCAATCTGCCTGATCTGGGCAACACCCCTTCCACTTCGGAAATCATCACCCGTCATCTGCGCGAAGCCATCGTGGCCGGGCATTTTGCCGAGGACGAGCCGATTCGCCAGGACGACATCGCGCGGCAGTTCAACGTCAGCAAGATTCCCGTGCGCGAAGCGCTCAAGCGCCTGGAAGCCGAGGGGCTGGTGATGTTCCAGCGCAATCGCGGGGCGATGGTCACACGCATTTCCGAGGCGGAGCTGGCGCAGATGTTCGAGGTGCGGATGCTGCTGGAAGACAAAGTGCTGCGCCTGGCAATTCCCCACATGACCGAAGAAACGTTTGCTCGCGCCGAAGGCATTTGCCAGGAGTTCATCGGTGAGGACGACGTGGGCCGTTGGGCCGAGCTCAACTGGCAACTGCATGCCTGCCTCTACGAGCCGGCGCAACGGCCCTTTCTGGTGGGTCTGATCCGTTCGGTCCACGACAAGCTGGAACGCTATTTGCGCATGCAAATGAGCCTGTCCGCCGGCAAGGACCGCGCCGATCACGAGCACCGGGAAATCATCAAAGCCTGCCGCGCGGGTGATGTTGAGCGGGCAGTGAAGTTACTCGATGAACATATCGCCGGCGTGTGCCGGACGCTGTTCGAGTTTTTGCCTGCCAGTCACTGATGGATCCGGACTGTGCCGATTTCGTCATGAGCACAGGCTAAATCCATCAAGCCGCCAGCCGCCTGCACGGGCCACGCTTGCGTTCACTCACCTGAACGGACGTGGCCTCCCATGAAACGCATCACCGTGATCGACTCCCATACCGGCGGCGAACCGACCCGCCTGGTCACCGACGGTTTTCCGGATCTGGGCAAAGGCAGTATGGCCGAGCGCCGCCAGCGTCTGGCGACCCAACACGACGCCTGGCGCACCGCCTGCGTGCTGGAACCGCGCGGCAACGATGTGCTGGTGGGGGCGCTGCTCTGTGAGCCGCAGGATCCGAGCGCCTGTGCCGGGGTGATCTTCTTCAACAACAGCGGCTACCTGGGCATGTGCGGCCACGGCACCATCGGCCTGGTGACGTCACTGGCCCACCTGGGCAAGATCGGCCCTGGCGTGCACTCCGTTGAAACCCCGGTGGGCACGGTGCAAGCGACCTTGCATGAGGACCGTTCGGTCAGCGTACGCAATGTGCCGGCCTACCGTTACCGCAAGGCCCTGAGCCTGAAGGTGCCCGGTATCGGCCCGGTGGTGGGCGATGTGGCCTGGGGCGGCAACTGGTTTTTCCTGATCGCTGACCATGGCCAGCGCGTGGCGGGCGACAACCTCGACGCGTTGACCACCTACACCTACGCCGTGCAGCAGGCCTTGGAGCAGCAAGGCTTGCGGGGTGAGGACGGTGGCCTGATCGATCACATCGAACTGTTCGCCGATGACCCGCAAGCCGACAGTCGCAACTTCGTGCTCTGCCCCGGCAAGGCGTATGACCGCTCCCCATGCGGCACCGGCACCAGCGCCAAACTGGCGTGCCTGGCTGCGGACGGCAAACTGCAACCCGGGCAGATCTGGCGCCAGGCCAGTGTCATTGGCAGCGAATTCGAAGGCTCCTATGAGTTCGACGGCGAGCGCATCGTGCCGACCATTCGCGGCCGCGCCTATATCAGCGCCGAAACCACGTTGGTCATTGAGCCGGATGATCCTTTCGCCTGGGGCATCGTCCCGTGAACCCCGGCCACGTCGCCGATGTGATCATCATCGGTGCCGGCATCATCGGCGCCGCCTGCGCCCGAACGTTGGCCCGGCGAGGCTTGAAGGTCCTGGTACTCGATGCCGGTTGGCACGGCGCCACAGCCGCTGGCATGGGCCACTTGCTGGTGCTGGACGACAACCCGGCGGAATTGGCCCTCAGTCAATATTCCCTGCAGCGCTGGCGCCAGTTGGCCCCGGCCTTGCCCGACGCCTGCGCGTGGCGCAACAACGGCACCCTGTGGCTGGCGGCCAATGCCGAGGAAATGGCCATTGCCCATAGCAAGTACCTGAATCTGCTGGCCCATGGCGAAGACTGCGAGCTGATCGGTCGTACGGCCCTGCAGCAGCGCGAGCCGCAACTGCGCGAAGGTCTGGAGGGCGGCCTGCTGATCAAGGGTGACGGGATCCTGTATGCGCCGGCCGCCGCGCGCTGGATGCTGGACGAGGCCAATATTGATCAGCAACGCGCCCAGGTCGTTGAAGTGGACGGCCATCGGGTGCGTCTTGAGGACGGTCGCTGGTTGAACGCCGAAGCGGTGATTCTCGCCAATGGCATCCAGGCCACCGAGCTGTGCCCGGAGTTGCCGATCGAAGCCAAGAAGGGCCATTTGCTGATCACCGATCGTTACCCCGCGACGGTCACCCACACCCTGGTGGAACTGGGCTATGTCACCAGTGCCCACAACGCCAGCGGGCCATCGGTGGCCTGTAACATCCAGCCGCGCCCGACCGGGCAACTGTTCATTGGCGCCTCACGTCAGTTCGGCACCGTCGACCCGCAGGTGGAAGGCTGGATGCTGGCAAAGATGCTCAAGCGTGCGGTCGACTACATGCCAGGCCTGGCACACCTCAACGGCATCCGCGCCTGGACCGGCTTTCGCGCCGCCAGCCCCGACGGCTTGCCGCTGGTGGGGCAACATCCGCAGCGCCCTGGCCTGTGGCTGGCGGTGGGTCACGAAGGCCTCGGTGTCACAACGGCACCCGCAACGGCTGACTTACTGGCCGCGCAACTATTCAACGAAGCCTCACCGCTTGCCCCTCAAGCTTACCTGCCACAGCGTTTCCTCGGAGAAGCGGCCCATGCCTGAATTATTCCTCGACGGCCGCCCCTTGTCGGTCGCCAACGGCACCAGCGTTGCGGCGGCGTTGGCCTTGGGCTCGGACGGTTGCAGCCGCACTTCGGTCAGCGGCCAGCGCCGCGCGCCCTTGTGCGGCATGGGCATTTGCCAGGAATGCCGGGTGATGATCGATGGCCATCGCCGCTTGGCCTGCCAGACGCTGTGCCGCGATGGCATGCAGGTGCAAACACGGCCATGAACGAAACCACCGACCTGTTGATCATTGGCGCCGGCCCCGCCGGCATGGCCGCCGCCCTGGCTGCGGCAAGCAGCGGCACGCGCATTGTGCTGCTGGATGACAATCCATTACCGGGCGGGCAGATCTGGCGCGACGGCCCCCACGCCCACCTCCCCGCCGAGGCCCGACATCTGCGCGACTCATTGCATGCCTGCGCCAATGTGCACTGCCATGCCGGCACCCGGGTCATCGCCTGTGCCGCCGATAAAACCCTGCTGGTGGAAGATGCCGAGCGCGGCTGGCAGATCACCTACCAGCGCTTGATCCTGTGCACCGGCGCGCGCGAACTGCTGCTGCCCTTCCCCGGCTGGACGTTGCCGGGGGTGACCGCTGTCGGTGGCTTACAAGCATTGATCAAGAGTGGCCTGCCAGTGCGCGGCGAACGGTTGGTGATCGCCGGCAGCGGACCGTTGCTGCTGGCCAGCGCCGCCACCGCCAAACATCAAGGAGCCCAGGTACTGCGGATCGCCGAGCAAGCCAGTCGTGGCGCCGTCGCTGGTTTCGCCGCGCAGCTGCCACGCTGGCCGGGCAAATTTTTGCAGTCATTGAGCCTTTTCGATCCGAACTACTGCACCGGCACTCATGTGCTGGAGGCCCTGGGTCGTGAGCGGCTTGAGGGCGTGCGCTTGCTACACCGGGGCGAGACACTTGAACTGGCCTGTGACCGTCTTGCCTGTGGTTTCGGGCTCATTCCCAATACTCAGCTCGGCCAGGCCCTGGGCTGCGGTCTTGAAGGCCAGGCGCTGGCTGTTGACGCCTGGCAAGCGACCACCCGCCGCGATCATTACGCCGCCGGCGAATGCACCGGGTTCGGTGGCAGCGAGCTGGCGCTGGTGGAAGGCGCCATCGCCGGCCACAGCGCCGTCGGCAATAGCGTCGCCGCCCAACACTTGTGGCCTCGCCGGGCACGCTGGCAAGGTTTCGCCCGGGCTTTGAACAAGGCCTTCGCCTTGGACCAGCGACTCAAGACCCTCGCTCGGGACGACACGCTGGTGTGCCGCTGCGAAGACGTGCCGTATGGCGAGCTGGTCGGCCACCAGGACTGGCGCGCAGCGAAACTGGCGAGCCGGTGCGGCATGGGCGCCTGCCAGGGGCGGGTTTGCGGTGCTGCGCTGGACCATCTGTTCGGCTGGCCCTCACCCACGCCGCGCCCGCCCTTCAGCCCGGCGCGGATCGAGACTTTGTTGCACCTGGAACAACCCCCGCCCACTTGAGCCCGGCACAAGATCCCCCTGTGGGAGCGAGCCTGCTCGCGATAGCGCCGGCTCAGCAGCATTGATGTTGACTGACACTCCGCTATCGCGAGCAGGCTCGCTCCCACAATTGCTTCGGGTCGTTCATAAAGAACTGTGCGAACCACCGTGCGATTACGGCGTGACAAGCCCATTATTTTCGATCGACACTGCGCTACCGCAAGCAAACTCGTTCCACCAAGAGGCGATGCTGGACCATGTACCCCACGCTCACGTCCTTCGCCCCCTGCGATTTGCCCACCCTGCTCAACAGCCTGCAACCCATCGCGCCGTTGCTCGACACCCTGTCGGACGTGGTGTTTTTCATCAAGGACAGGCAAGCCCGCTACGCCTTCGTCAACCAGACCCTGGCCCGGCGTTGCGGCTTCAAACAAAGCAGCGACCTGCTGGGCCTCACCGCCGAACAGGTCTTTCCCGAGCGTTTCGGCCCGTTGTACACCGAGCAGGACCGACGGGTGCTGGCCAGCGGCCGGGAACTGGCCGACCAGCTCGAACTGCACCTGTACTACGGCAACCAGCCGGTGTGGTGCCTGACTCATAAACTCGCCCTGCACCAGCCCAACGGCCAGATCGTCGGCCTGGCCGGGATTTCCCGCGACCTGCAACTGCCCCAGTCGAGTCACCCCGCGTTCCACAAGCTGGCGGCGGTGGATGCTCATATCAAGCAGCACTTCGCCCACCCCATCAGCCTTGCCGACCTGACCGCCATCGCCGGATTGTCGGTGGCGCAGCTGGAGCGCCACTGCAAACGCATCTTCCAGCTCACCCCTCGGCAGATGATTCACAAGGCGCGGTTGGAAGAAGCCTCGCGGTTGTTACTGGACCACGACCTGCCCATCACCGAAATCGCCTTGCGCTGCGGGTACACCGATCACAGCGCGTTCAGCCGGCAGTTCCGTGCCTTGACCAGCCTTTCGCCCAGCCAGTATCGCGAAAATCAGCGCTGACCGGTGTTCCCTGGCGGGGCATGGCGCTGTCCGATTGCTCCCATCTGTAACATCGCGTTGAAGCGCTGCACGGGCCCTGTCGCAGCCGAAAATCTTTTAACGCATGCACATCAACACCTTACCGAGACCTGCTGACTCAACCTCAAATCGGCACGTTGCTTGCTTTATTTAATATCGTATACGAAATCCTCAATACGATATTTCATCCGCATTTATTCGACAGCGAGGCATTTATGAAAAACCCTGCATTGGCTGTAGCCCTGAGCGTTGCCCTCACGCCCCTTTTCATCGCCCCCGCTCACGCCGACAAACTCGACGACATCATCGGCTCCGGCACACTGCGCTGCGCCGTGACCCTGGACTTCCCGCCCATGGGTTTTCGTGACGCTGGCAATAAACCCGCTGGTTTTGACGTGGACTATTGCCACGACCTGGCGAAAGTCCTCGGCGTGGAACCCGAAGTGGTGGAAACACCGTTCCCGGACCGGATCCCGGCACTTGTATCCGGCCGGGCGGACGTGATCGTCGCCTCAACCTCCGACACTCTGGAACGGGCCAAGACCGTGGGCCTGACCGTGCCCTACTTCGCGTTTCAGATGGTGGTGCTGACCCGCGACGATACCGGCATCAACAGCTACGACGACCTCAAAGGCAAACCTCTGGGTAACACCAGCGGCACCTACGAAGCCATCGCCCTGGAAAAAGACCAGAAGAGTTGGGGCAGCGGCAGTTTCCGCGCCTACCAGTCGCAGAACGACACGCTGCTGGCCGTCGCCCAAGGACACATCGATGCGACCGTGGTGACCAACACCGTGGCGGCCGCGACCCTCAAGTCGGGCAAGTACAAGAACCTGAAAATCGCCGGCAACGCGCCCTATGTCATCGACTACGTGTCCCTGGGCGCCAAGCGCAACGAGTACGGCCTGATCAACTACCTCAACCTCTTCGTCAATCAGCAGGTGCGCACTGGCCGTTACAAGGAGCTGTTCGTCAAATGGGTGGGCACCGACATCCCGCCGGCCGACCTGGTGGTGCCGCAGGTTTATTACTGAGGATTGGAGCATGCCAAGCACGCCTACCCGTGTGATGGGCCGAAGTCTGGTGGAGGGTGCCGCCCAGGGCACCCTGCTGTACGCCGATGTGGGCCTGAGTTTCTGGGGCGGGGTCGATCCGGCCAGCGGCGAGGTCATTGACCGCCATCATCCGTTGAGCGGCGAACGCCTGGCCGGGCGCGTGCTGGCGATTCCCAGCGGGCGTGGCTCCTGCACCGGCAGCAGCGTGCTGATGGAGCTGATCAGCAACGGTCACGCCCCTGCGGCCCTGGTGCTGGCCGAGGCAGATGAAATCCTGACCCTGGGCGTGTTGGTGGCGCAGGTGATTTTCCAGCGCTCCCTGCCGGTGGTGTGTGTCGGGCGCGAGGCCTTCAACCGGTTGCGCGGTCAGGGTTTTGTGCGCATTGAAGGCGCTTGCCTGACCTTGTCGGGTCAGCGC
The DNA here is from genome assembly GCF_039581215.1 of Pseudomonas halotolerans. Classification (NCBI taxonomy): domain Bacteria; kingdom Pseudomonadati; phylum Pseudomonadota; class Gammaproteobacteria; order Pseudomonadales; family Pseudomonadaceae; genus Pseudomonas; species Pseudomonas halotolerans. Next base: position 455,034 of record NZ_JBCNTJ010000002.1, on the reverse strand, counting down.
CCCAACGACGGCTGGCACGGGCTGGACTTTCCACCCCCCGCGCTCAACTGTTCAGCCATCCGCCTCAGCGAAGAGGACCAGGCGCTGCTCGACGGCAGCCACGGCAAGGCGGCCCAGGTCGCGATGCACATTGTATTGCGCATGGCCGAGATCCAGGGCGCCACACACCTGTTGGATGTGACCCAGGCCCACATCGATGGCTGCATCTATACCGGCCCGGCCAGCCTGCGTTTTGCCGAACAACTGGTGCAGTGGGGCGCGAAGGTGCGCGTGCCCACTACGCTCAATTCAATTTCCGTGGACCAGCGGCGCTGGCGGGAGCTGGGCGTCGACCCGGCCCTGGGTGAGCCGGCCAGTGCTTTGGGTGATGCCTACATGGCAATGGGTGCGCAGTTGAGTTTCACCTGTGCCCCCTACCTGCTCGACAGTGCGCCCAAGGCTGGCGAACAAATCGTCTGGGCCGAATCCAACGCCGTGGTCTACGCCAACAGCGTGCTCGGTGCCCGCACGCAGAAGTACCCGGACTTCCTGGACATCTGCATCGCCCTCTGCGGCCGTGCGCCATTGACCGGCTGCCATCTTGACGCGCAGCGCAAAGCCGCGCTGATTATCGATGTGCCGCCGTTGGAGTCCGTGGACGACAGCTTCTATCCGCTGCTGGGTTATCACATCGGCAGCCTGACGGGCCGTCGCATTCCACTGATCCGCGGCCTGCAGCACGCCGCCCCCACGCGGGATGACTTGAAAGCCTTCGGCGCCGCGTTCGCCACCACCAGCGCCGCGCCGCTGTTCCACATCGCTGGGGTGACGCCCGAGGCCCTCGACCCTGCCGACGTCCTGGCGCCAGGTATCAGCTTGGCGCAGGACACTGTCAGCGCTGCCGGCCTGCTCGCCAGTTGGCGCGAACTCAACAGCGCCCGGCACCGCCATGTGGACGTCGTCTCCCTGGGTAACCCGCATTTTTCCCTCAGCGAATTTGCCGACCTGTCGGCCCTGTGCGCAGGCCGCCACAAACATCCGGATGTGGTGCTGGCGATCACCTGTGGCCGAGCGGTACTGGAACAGGCTCGCGAGGCGGGCCACCTGCAGGCCATCGAAGCCTTCGGCGCGCTCCTGGTCACCGACACCTGCTGGTGCATGTTGGGCGAGCCGGTCATCCCGCCCCACGCCACCACCCTGATGACCAACTCCGGTAAATATGCCCATTACGCGCCGGGTCTGGTCGGTCGCGGCGTGCACTTTGCCTGCCTCGCGCAATGCGTTGAAGCCGCGTGCAGCGCAACGGCCAGCGGCCAACCGCCGACGTGGCTGCAACCGACTGTCCATACGGGGGGGCTGACCGATGTTTGACTACAGTTTCCAGTGGCGCCCGGCCTTGCGTGCCCTGCCCGACATGCTCGCCGGGGCCTGGGTCACTTTCGAGACTGCGGCGCTGTCGATGATCTTCGGCGTGCTGATCGCCCTGGCGCTGACGGTGATGCGCCAGGCCCGCCATCCGCTGCTGCGTGGCGTGGGCAACGGCTGGGTGTCGATCGCCCGCAACACGCCTTCGCTGTTCCAGATCTACATCCTCTACTTCGGCCTCGGCTCTCTCGGGCTGCACGTCAGTTCCTGGCTGGCGTTGCTGGCCGGGATCACCTTCAACAACGCCGGTTACCTGGCGGAAAACTTTCGCGGCGGCCTCAAGGCCGTGCCGAGTACGCAGATGCGCGCCGCCCGCTCCCTGGGCATGAGTGCCTGGCAGGCCTACCGAATGATCATCGTCCCGCAACTGCTGCGCATTGTGTTCTACCCGCTGACCAACCAGATGGTCTGGGCGGTGCTGATGACCTCCCTGGGTGTGGTCGTGGGCCTGAACAACGACCTCACCGGCGTCACTCAGGAATACAACGTCAAGACCTTCCGCACCTTCGAATACTTCGCCCTCGCGGCGCTGCTGTACTACCTGATCGCCAAGCTGATCGTCGGGCTGGCCCGGCTGTTGTCCTGGCGCCTGTTTCGTTATTGAGGTCTCGTCATGTTTGAAACCAGCCTCACCCTTAACGACCTGCTGTTCTTGCTCGACGGGGCCTGGGTCACGCTGCAACTGACCGCGTGGTCGATCCTGCTGGGCACCCTGGCCGGCTTGCTGTTCGGCCTGCTACGGGCATTGTTGCCTCGGGCCAGCCTGCCATTGGCCTGGGTACTGGACGTGTTTCGCAGCGTGCCGCTGCTGATCCAGTTCGTGCTGTTCAACGCCCTCAAGAGCATCGTCGGCCTGAACCTGAGCGCCTTCGCGGTCGGTTGCATCGTGCTCGGCGTCTACGCTGCCGCCTACTTCACCGAGATCGTGCGCGGTGGCGTGCTGGCGGTGCCGTTGAGTACCCGGCGGGCCAGTCGTTCCCTGGGCCTGAGTTACCTGCAGGATCTGCGCTACATCGTCCTGCCGATTGCCACGCGAATCGCATTCCCTGGCTGGCTGAACCTGGTGTTAGGCGTGATGAAAGACACCGCGCTGGTGATGTGGATCGGCATTGTCGAACTGCTGCGCGCCTCGCAAACCATCGTCACCCGCATCCAGGAACCGTTGCTGGTGCTGTGCATTGCGGGCCTCATTTACTACGTCATGAGCCTGGTGGTCGCCCGCCTTGGCGCACGTCTGGAAAGAAGGTGGCAGGAAAATGATTGAGATCGAGAACGTACACAAATCCTTCGGCGACCTGGAAGTGGTCAAGGGCGTGAGCCTGACGGTGGACAAAGGGGAAGTGGTGTCGATCATCGGCGGCTCTGGCTCCGGCAAATCGACCCTGCTGATGTGCATCAACGGCCTGGAGCCGATCCACAAAGGCAGCATCCGCGTGGACGGCATCCAGGTCCACGACCGCGCCACCGACCTGAACCGCTTGCGGCAAAAGATCGGCATCGTGTTCCAGCAATGGAACGCTTTCCCCCATCTGACGGTGCTGGAAAACGTGATGCTGGCGCCTCGCAAAGTGCTGGGCAAAAGCAAGCAGGAGGCCGAAGCGCTGGCGCTGCAACAGCTGGAGCATGTGGGCCTGGGAGACAAGCTCAAGGCCTTCCCCGGCAAGCTTTCCGGTGGTCAACAACAGCGCATGGCGATCGCCCGGGCCCTGGCGATGTCGCCGGACTACATGCTCTTCGACGAAGCCACCTCGGCCCTGGACCCGCAATTGGTGGGCGAAGTGCTGGACACCATGCGCATGCTCGCCGAAGACGGCATGACCATGGTGCTGGTGACCCACGAGATCCGCTTCGCCCGGGACGTGTCCGACCGCGTGGCGTTTTTCTGCGACGGGCGGGTCCATGAGATCGGGCCGCCGGATCAGGTGATTGGCAACCCTGTGCAGCCGGAGACGGCGGCGTTTCTCAAGTCGGTGAAATAGCCAATGACCCCATCGCGGGCAAGCCTTGCTCCCACATTGTTTTGTGAACACCACAGACCTCTGTGGAAGCAAGGCTTTCCCCCACATTGATTTGTGAACGCCACAGAACGCTGTGGGAGCAAGGCTCTCCCCCACATTGATTTGTGGACGCTACAGAACGCTGTGGAAGCAAGGCTCTCCCCCACATTGATTTGTGGACGCCACAGAACGCTGTGGGAGCAAGGCTCTCCCCCACATTGATTTGTGGACGCCACAGAACGCTGTGGGAGCAAGGCTTGCCCGCGATGGGGCCCTACAGGACAACACGAGGATTTGACTCATGCGCTCATCGAAAATCATCCATGTCGTCAGCTGCCATGCCGAAGGCGAAGTCGGCGATGTGATCGTCGGCGGCGTCGCACCACCGCCTGGCGCCACCGTATGGGAACAGTCACGCTGGATCGCCCAGGACCAGACCCTGCGTAACTTCGTGCTTAACGAACCCCGTGGTGGCGTGTTCCGTCACGTCAACCTGCTGGTGCCCGCCAAAGACCCACGAGCGCAGATGGCCTGGATCATCATGGAACCGGCCGACACACCACCGATGTCCGGTTCCAACTCGTTGTGCGTCGCCACCGTATTGCTGGACAGCGGCATCCTGCCCATGACCGAACCCCAGACGCGCTTGGTCCTCGAAGCTCCCGGCGGGCTGATCGAAGCGGTGGCCGACTGTCGTGACGGCAAAGTCCAGCGGGTGGAGATCAGGAACGTGCCCTCCTTCGCCGACCGCCTCGATGCCTGGATCGAAGTCGAGGGACTGGGGTCGCTGCAGGTGGACACCGCCTACGGCGGCGACAGTTTCGTCATCGTCGACGCCCAGCGCCTGGGTTTTGCCATCCGCCCCGATGAAGCGGCCGAGCTGGTGGCCGTGGGGCTGAAAATCACCCGGGCCGCCAACGAACAACTGGGTTTTGTCCATCCGTTGAACCCTGACTGGTCGCATATCTCGTTTTGCCAGATCGCCGCGCCCATCGCCCTGGAGAACGGCATCGCCAGCGGTGCCAACGCCGTGGTGATCCAGCCCGGCAAGATCGATCGCTCCCCCACCGGCACCGGTTGCTCGGCGCGCATGGCGGTGTTGCATGCCAAGGGGTTGATGCAAGTGGGGGAGCGCTTCATCGGCCGCTCGATCATCGGTTCCGAATTCCACTGCCGTATCGATTCACTGACCGAAGTGGCCGGGCGCCCGGCGATTTATCCGTGTATCGCCGGGCGCGCGTGGATCACCGGCACGCATCAACTGTTGCTGGATCCAGAGGACCCGTGGCCGCAAGGGTATCGGCTTTCAGACACCTGGCCTGGCGCATGACTTTCGAACTTTGCACATCCCTGTGGCGAGGGAGCTTGCTCCCGCTGGGTCGCGAAGCGGCCCTCTGGATTTGCCTGACACCCCGAGTTGCCAGGTAGTTATTGGGGCCGCTTCGCAGCCCAGCGGGAGCAAGCTCCCTCGCCACAAAAGCTCTGTATTCGACTCAACTTTACCTACGTATATGAGAAATACCCTTAACCACCGGAGACAACCATGAGCAAACGCATCAACTGGAGCGGCGTATTCCCCGCCGTCACCACGCAGTTCAACGATGACTTTTCCATCAACCTGGAAAAAACCCATCAAGTGATTTCCAACGTCATTCGCGACGGCGTGTCAGGCCTGGTGGTCTGCGGTTCGGTGGGGGAAAACACCTCCCTGAGCGCCGAGGAAAAAATCGCCGTGACCGAAGTGGCGGTGGACGCTTCCCGGGGTCGGGTGCCGGTGATCTGCGGCGTGGCCGAGTTCACCAGCGTGCAGGCGGCCAAGGTCGCCAACGCCGTGCGCAAAGTCGGTGTCGACGGGGTGATGCTGATGCCGGCGCTGGTCTATGGCTCCAAGCCGTTCGAGACCGCCGAGCATTTCCGCTACGTGGCCCGGCATGCCGACGTGCCGTTGATGGTCTACAACAACCCGCCGATCTACAAGAATGACGTGACCCCGGACATCCTGATTTCCCTGGCCGATTGCGACAACGTGGTGTGTTTCAAGGATTCGTCCGGCGACACCCGGCGTTTCATCGACGTGCGCAATGAGGTCGGCGACCGCTTTGTGTTGTTTGCAGGCCTGGACGACGTGGTGCTGGAAAGCCTGGCGGTGGGTGCCGAAGGTTGGGTCTCGGGCATGTCCAACGTGTTTCCCCAGGAAGGCGAAACCATTTTCCGCCTGGCCCGCGCCGGACGTTTTGCCGAAGCAATGCCGATCTACGAATGGCTGATGCCGATCCTGCACCTGGACGCCCGCGCCGACCTGGTGCAGTGCATCAAACTGTGCGAAGCCATCGCCGGTCGTGGCAGCGCCCTCACCCGCCCACCGCGCCTGGCGCTGCCGGAGGAGGATCGCGTGTATGTCGAGCAAATCATGGCCAAGGCCCTGGCCAATCGGCCGGTGTTGCCGGATGTGGGGCTTTAAGAACCGACCCGGCACTCCAGGTAGATAAAGAAATCCATGTGGGAGCGGGCTTGCTCGCGAAAGCGGTCTGTCTGATAGGACTATGCTGCATGTGTCGCCGTCTTCGCGAGCAAGCCCGCTCCCACAGGATTTGTGGCGGCCATGACAGGGAGGCTTCCCATGAACTATTTCCTGGTCCAGGCCCTGAACAACCAATGGGCCAACCACAGGCTGCTCGGCGCCTGCGCGCAGCTGAGCGAGGCCGAATACGAGGCGCCGCGCACGGGGTTCTTCCCGTCCATCCAGGCCACGCTTTGCCACATCCTGGAGGTGGACCGCTATTACCTCACTGCTCTGGAAGGCGACCGTGACGGCCAGATAAAGGACTTCTCCCAGACGCTGGCCTTTGCCGCACTAAGGCACAATCAAACTCAAACCGACCAGCGGCTGGTGGCATTTTGCGAAGCCCTGCGGGAAAACGACCTCGCCCGCTTCGTCGACCTGGTGCGTGTCGACGGTGTGGTGCGCGAACGAATCGACCGGCTGCTGTTGCACCTGTTCGAGCATCAGATCCATCATCGCGGACAGGTCCACACCATGCTCAGTGCCACCCACGTCAAACCGCCGCAACTCGACGAATTCTTCCTCGACTGCGACCGCAGGTTTCGCGCAGCAGAGGAGCAATCACTGCAGCTCGGCGAAGACCGCGTCTGGCGCAACTACCGGCCGGGCTGAACCGATGATCCAACAGGAGAGCTGCCATGAAACACATACTCGGTTGCATCGGCTTCTCGTTGATGCTTGTGGCCACGACCGTCCTGGCCCATCACGGCTGGAGCGAGTACAACACTGACACCCCCCTGCAACTCAACGGAACGATAGAGGAGTCCGGCTATTCGCACCCCCATGGCTTCGTGCGCCTGAAAACGGCGGACAAAACCTGGACCGTGGTCCTCGCCCCGCCATCACGCATGGAGAACCGGGGCCTGAGCAAGGACATGCTCAAGCCTGGCAACCAGGTGGGTGTGGCCGGCTATCCCAACCGCAACAAACCCGATGAGTTGCGCGCAGAACGCATCACCGTCGACAACAAGACCGTCGAGTTGCGCTGATGCAGGCCATCGCAGCAGGCAACGACCCGCAAGGCTGGCTGGACCAACTGGAGGGTTCAGCCCTGGCGCAGGCCATGCGCGGCGAACTGTGGCTCTACCCGTCGGTAGAGGTGGTACACATCATTGGGTTTTCGCTGCTGGTGGGCGCGGTGGTGATGTTCGATTTGCGGGTGCTGGGGGTATCCAAGGGCATTGCCGTGACGGCGTTGGCCCGCCATCTACTGCCCTGGGCCCTTGCGGCCCTGCTGTTGATCGTGCCTGCCGGTTTGCTGATGTTCAGCGCCCATCCTCATGACTTCGCCGGCAACAGCGTGTTTATCCTCAAGCTGTGCCTGATTGCCGCAGCGGGCCTCAACGCCCTGGTGTTTCACCTCGGCATTTATCGCACAGTCAGCCACTGGAACACCGCCAGCGCGGCACCCGGGCTGGCAAAAGCGCAGGCGGTGCTGTCTGTGGCGATATGGTTCACGGTGGTGTTGTGTGGGCGCTTGCTGGCCTATACCTGAAGGCGGCTCCCCGTTGTTTCATCTTCGCGCCAGCGCATGCCGCACGCACTGTTCGTAGTAGGTCTGCTTGATGGCCGCGGGCTTGAGCCGTGAAGCGCTGTTATAGGTCTGCTCGGTGATGCCCAGGGCGGTCATGCGCATCCATGGCCGGGGAAACTTGCGCACCTGCAACCTTTTGCGCGCGCCATACAGGGTGATCCCGGAAAGCTTCGACGCCTGGGCGCCGGCGGCAATGTCCGAACCCCAGCGGCATACCGACTGCTGGTTTTTCGTCAGCGCCTTTGCCTGAGCCTCAAACGAAACGGCGACCAAAAGAAACGTCACCACGACCCACATAGAAATCCGCATAGGTTTGTCGCCCAACTTTCTGAAATAAAAGAAGTTTGACAACCTTATAAAGAGCAAGGGGCCAGCACGGCTACGCAATTCCTAGTAGGAAGGAATTCATCTGTGGGAGCAAGGCTTGCCCGCGATAGACACACCGCGGTCGAACAACTGAACCGCGTTATCGTTCATCGCGGGCAAGCCTTGCTCCCACAGATCCCCTTGCCACAAGCAAGCGCCCTCGCCACGGGTTACTGACTTGCCTTGGCCTCCTCCAACAACTGCTTGATCACCCCCTCCTGCTCGGCATACCGCCCTTCGCCAAAGTGGCTGTAGCGCACCTGTCCCTTGGCGTCGACAAAGTAGTGGGCCGGCCAATACTGGTTGTTGAAAGCGCGCCAGATTGCATATTGGTTATCGATGGCCACCGGGTAGTCGATCCCCAGTTTGCGCACCTGCTTGCGCACGTTGTCGATGATTTTCTCGTAGCCGTACTCAGGGGTGTGCACGCCGATCACCACCAGCCCATCCTTCGCATACTTGCGCGCCCATTCGTTCACATAGGGCAGCGTGTGTTGGCAGTTGATGCAGTCATAGGTCCAGAAATCCACCAGCACCACCTTGCCCCGCAGCGACTCGCTGCTCAAGGGGGGCGAGTTCAGCCACTGCACCGCACCCTCCAGAGACGGCATTTCGCCCTGAGGCTGAAGCGATTCCAGGGGGCCCGCGCTCGTCTTTTCAACCAGGTAATCGATGGCTTTGGGCACACTCTTCAATATCCCCTGCTCCAGGGTCGCCGCCCCTTGGGAGGAGGTACTGGCCAACAGGCGGTCATCGGCACCCGTGCCAATCGCCACGGCCGCCAGCAATACCACCACACCGGTGCCTCGGCGCAGCCAGGTGGTGATCGGCAATGACAGCTTGAGGCGGTCGGCCAATCTGCGCCCGGCCAGGATCAGCACGCCCAGCGACAAGGCACTGCCCAGCCCGTAAGCGAGCAATAGCAGACTGGTTTCAGCGCTCGCGCCTTGCAACATGGCCCCGGTCAGAATCACCCCGAGTATCGGCCCGGCACAGGGCGCCCAGAGCAGCCCGGTGGCGACCCCGATCAGCACCGAAGCCACAGGCCCGGCCATCCGTCCGGCGCCGGCATCGATACGGTTGCCCAGGCTCACCAGCGGTCGCGCCAACCATATACCGACGCGGCTGAACATCAGCGACAAGGCGAACAGCACCATCACCCACAGCGCGACTTGCCTACCAACGCTGCTGGCTCGCACCACCCACTCGCTGCTGACCACCGCCAGGCTCGAAACCAGGGCAAACGTCAGCACCATGCCGGCCAGCGTCAGCAGTACCGAGCCCCGCGAGCGATTGGCCCGGGCAAACAGAAACGGCACCACCGGAAGAATGCAGGGACTGAGGATCGTCAGGATCCCGCCCAGAAAAGCGATCAAAAGCATGGCAACACCTCAACGGTAGGTAGATAGACTGAACACACCCAATCAGGCGGCGCCTCTGTGGGAGCAAAGCTTGCTCGCGATGCGGGCGCCTCGATTCCTGGCAATAACCGCGTCATCGTTTATCGCGAGCAAGCTTTGCTCCCACAGATTTACTGTCACAGGTTGGCTTTCACGGCGAATCAGTTCTGGTTGCTGCAGTTGTCAGCCAGCTTGCGATAGTCCAGCGCCTGCTTGTGGCCCGCCGAGTCCAGGTAGGTCATGCGGGCATTCACCACGCCGCAGGCCGGGTTCGGGTCTTCGCTGAAGGACAGAACCTTCTGGATATCCAAGTGAGTGCCGTAGGCGTAGGTCTGGGCCTGGACGTGACTCTCGGCCCGGGCCGACAACGTGCAGATGTTCAGCGCGGCGAAGAGGCAGGTGGCGTAGACGGCTTTGGTGTTCATGGCGGTATCCTCGATGCAGTCAATGGGTATGTTTTTCGGTCGGCGCCTGTTCTGTCGCCTCGATGGATGCCATTGAATGCCCTTGAGGTATCGCGTCTGTATCGGCGAACGCGGCTTTTTGAATCCCTGTGTATCCGCCGCGCGCCAGATACACTGCAATACAAACCGTCGCGAGCCGGGCTGGCCGGCGCCTGTAGACTGATCACAACGAAACGCCAAGGGGCAGAACACCATGGATCACGTCGATCATGTGTTGATCGTGGATGACGATCGCGAAATCAGAGAACTGGTAGGCAACTACCTGAAAAAGAACGGCCTGCGTACCACCGTGGTTGCCGATGGCCGGCAGATGCGTGCCTTTCTGGAGACCACCCCGGTGGACCTGATCGTGCTGGACATCATGATGCCCGGTGATGACGGTCTGGTGCTGTGCCGGGAACTGCGCGCCGGCAAGCACAAAGCCACGCCGGTGCTGATGCTGACCGCCCGCAACGATGAAACCGACCGCATCATCGGCCTGGAAATGGGCGCCGACGATTACCTGGTCAAACCCTTCGCCGCCCGGGAGTTGCTGGCGCGGATCAACGCTGTGCTACGGCGTACCCGCATGTTGCCGCCCAACCTGGTGGTCACCGAAAGCGGTCGCCTGCTGGCATTCGGCCGCTGGCGCCTGGACACGACCGCCCGGCACCTGCTGGACACCGATGGCACCATGGTCGCCCTGAGCGGCGCCGAATATCGCCTGTTGCGGGTCTTCCTCGACCACCCGCAGCGGGTGCTCAATCGCGATCAGTTGCTGAACCTGACCCAGGGGCGGGACGCCGATCTGTTCGATCGCTCCATCGATCTGCTGGTCAGCCGTCTGCGTCAACGGCTGCTGGATGATGCCCGGGAGCCGGCCTACATCAAGACCGTGCGCAGCGAAGGTTATGTGTTCTCGTTGCCGGTGGAGATCCTTGAGGCGTCGGTATGACCCTGCCGCTACGCTGGCCGCGCACCCTCGCCTCGCGCCTGTCGCTGATCTTCCTGATCGGGCTGATCCTGGCCCAGGGCCTGTCGTTCGGCGCCCAGTACTACGAACGCTACCAGAGTGCCAAGACCACCATGCTTGGCAACCTGGAAACCGACGTTTCGACCTCGGTCGCCATTCTCGACCGCCTGCCCGCTGCCGAACGTCAGGCCTGGCTGCCGAAACTCGCCCGACGCAACTATGGCTACCTGCTCGATGAAGGTCAGCCAGGCCAGCGAATGCTTCCCGACAACGCCCCAGTGTCGGTGAGTTCGATCCAGGAGGCGCTCGGCCAGGCCTATGCCCTGACGTTCACCAACATTCCCGGACCGCGGCAGCACTACCAGGCGCACCTGCGCCTGACCGACGGCAGCCCGCTGACCATCGACGTGCGTCCGGCGATGATGCCCCTCTCCCCCTGGCTCCCGGTGGTGTTGTTGGGGCAACTGGCGCTGTTGATCGGCTGCACCTGGCTGGCCGTGCGCATCGCCGTCGGCCCTTTGACCCGGCTCGCCCAGGCGGTGGAAACCCTGGACCCGAATGCCCACAGCGTGCGCCTGGACGAAAAAGGCCCGACCGAAGTGGTCCATGCCGCCAAGGCGTTCAATGCCATGCAGGACCGTATCGCCGTCTACCTCAAGGAACGCATGCAACTGCTGGCGGCGATTTCCCATGACTTGCAGACCCCCATCACGCGGATGAAGCTGCGCGCCGAATTCATGGACGACGGCATCGAAAAGGACAAGCTGTGGAGTGATCTGAGTGAAATGGAGCATCTGGTGCGCGAAGGCGTGGCCTATGCCCGCAGCATCCATGGCGCCACCGAAGCCAGTTGTCGCATCAACCTGGATGCGTTTCTCGACAGCCTGGCGTTCGACTACCAGGACATCGGCCAGGACGTGCAGCTATCAGGGAAAACAGCTGCGGTCCTCGACACCCGGCCCCATGCCCTGCGCCGGGTGCTGGTGAATCTGGTGGACAATGCCTTGAAATTCGGCGGCGCGGCGCAGATTCAGGTGCAGCTCACAGACACCGGACAGCTGGCGATTCAAGTGCTGGACCGTGGCCCCGGCATCAATGAGCTGGAACTGGCCGAGGTGCTCAAACCGTTCTACCGGGTGGAAAGCTCGCGCAACCGGGAAACCGGTGGTACTGGGCTAGGGCTGGCCATCGCCCAACAACTGGCAATCGCCATGGGCGGCTCGCTGACCTTGAGCAATCGTGACGGCGGCGGGTTGTGTGCCGAGTTGCGGCTGAGGGTCGACAGTTAACGTGGAGCCAAACTGTGGGAGCGGGCTTGCTCGCGAAGGCGTCGGCACATTCAACAATGAGGTCACCTGACCATCCGCTATCGCGAGCAAGCCCGCTCCCACAGGGTTAAGCGCCACACTTTGTATGCCAATGTGTCTGCCATAGGCAGCGGTACACAGGCTTGCAAACGGCCGCATTGCGGACACACCCCACTTACAGCCGTTTGAAAAACTCCCTCGTGTTCCCGGTCGCTGTCCGCGACCGGGCCCCACACCCTAGGAGCCTTCTCATGCCTGTTTCCACGTTTCGTTTCCAGGGCTGGTCACTGTTCAGCCTGCTCGCCGCCCTGGTGCTGTTGATGACCGCGCTGACCCTCGCGCTCAGCCCGGACCTGACCGAGGGTGTGCGCAGCGCGATCCGCGCCACCGCCCGCTCATCCTTCGCCCTGTTTCTGCTGGCCTTCACCGCCTCGGCGTTCGCCGTGCTGGTGCCGTCCCCCCTGAGCCGGTCACTGGTCCGCGAGCGACGCTTCATCGGCTTGGCTTTCGCGTTTTCCCATCTGGTGCACGCCGTGCTGATCTACAGCTACGGCCAGCTCAACCCTGAGTTCTGGCCGGGTCGCACCACCGTTGGCAATATCCCCGGCTCCGTCGGCTACGTGTTCATCCTGCTGCTGGCCCTGACCTCCTTCAAAAGCACCACGCGCCTGATTGGCGCCAAAGCCTGGAAACGCCTGCACGTCAGCGGCATGTGGGTGCTGGTGGCGATCTTTGCCTACTCCAACTTCAAGCGCATTCCCATGAGTGCCTGGTACGTGCTGCCCTTCGGCCTGACCTGCGCCGCCATCGCCATCCGGCTGGTGGGCAAGCTCGCCCAGGTCAACAAACGACGTCAGCCACTGCAGCATACTGCCTAGTTGCGGGAGGCCGATCATGTACTCAAAAGCTTTGAAAGGACTGCGCATAAGTCTGGATCGCGCCGCAGCATGGCTTGCGCCATTGGGCCTGCGCCTGTTCCTGGCCTGGGAGTTTTTCGAGTCCGGCCAGGAGAAATGGCAAGGCGAAAACTGGTTTGCCGACATCCAGGCCGCGTTCCCCTTTCCCTTCAACCACTTTCCGGCCAGTTGGAACTGGGAACTGTCGATGTGGGCCGAACTGCTCTGCGCCGTCGCCCTGCTCATCGGCTTGGGCACCCGTTTCTCGGCCCTGGTGTTGATGGTTGTCACCGTCGTCGCCACCGCCGCCGTGCACTGGCCGGCGGATTGGTCAACCTTGAGTGAACTGGCCCAGGGGTACGCCATCACCAACAAAGGCCACGGCAACTTCAAACTGCCGTTGATCTATCTGGTGGCGTTGTTGCCGCTGGTGTTGCAGGGGGCCGGGAAGTTGAGTGTGGATGCGCTGCTCAAGACCGGGTTACACCGCCCTGGCAGGTCCTGACACAACCCCCTGTGGGAGCGGGCTTGCTCGCGAAGGCGCTGTGTCAGTCAACTTAGTCTTGACTGATATACCGCCTTCGCGAGCAAGCCCGCTCCCACAGGGAAGCTCTGCGTTTAACCACCGGATTGCGCTTGCACCCCGACCACCCCTTCCCTGTGCATCTGGCGCAACAACATCACCGCGCTGTCCATGAATTCGTTTGAATCCACCCCCGCCTCCCGGGCCAGCGCCAACGCCTGGTCGCGCCCAGCCAACCCAGGAACCTGCTCAATACGCTGCAACAGCCGCCAGGCCAACGGACTGAGCTCGGAAAAGCGCACCGCAAACCCTGGCGTTCGCCGCACCAGCAGCAGCGTCGGTTGCGGCGGTGGTGTCGAGGGTTGGTAGCCCGGCGCCAGGCGATGGACCGGCCAGAGGTACGCCAGCGGCCAGGCCAACGGAGAGACACGCAAAGGTTGATCAAGCAAGGCTGCCTCGTCACTGGCCGGCAGCGATTCGGCTTGCGCTTGCAGCAGCGCCATTTCAACCCACTCGTAGTGAGCCAGCTCGGCCATGAACGCCGGTTCGTCAGGCGCCTGCCGAGCCGCGAGATACCCCACGAACTCTGCGGCAATGTCTGCGAACCGGGGGCTGACGCAACGATGCTCACGCAAGAAACGCCGTACGCAGGCCCGCCACGCTTCCTGCCCCAGCACACTCACCAACACCGGGAATGTACCGCTGAGCAACCCACGCATGTTCTCGAAAATCAGGTCGCGATACACCTGCGCCCGAGCCGCGTCCATGCCCGGCGGAACCGGGCAGTGATCAGGATCGCGCAGGTAGCGGGTCAACGCCTGTTGCTGTTGATGCAGTGTCGGCACGATTTCAGCCATGGGCCACCACCTGCCCTGGCTCGGCCTGATGCTGCATGTGGCGGATGATCTGCAGTTCGGCGACCAGCTCGGGGTAAGGCGGGAAATTGAAGTCTCGTTCGAGCAAGGTCGGCTGGACACCGAAACGCGCGTAGGCCTGGGCCAGCAACGCCCAGACCAGCGGTTTGACCGGCGCGCCATGGCTGTCGATTTTCAAGGTGTCGGACTCATCGTAATGCCCGGCCACGTGCATGCCCACCACCCGCCCAGGTTCAAGGCCGGCCAGGAATGCCTGGGGATCGAAGCCGTGATTGGCCGAGTTGACGTAGACGTTGTTGACGTCCAGCAACAGGTCGCAATCGGCTTCGTGCAAGACCGCGCGGGTGAATTCCAGCTCCGTCATGTCTTGTGGCGGTGCGGCGTAATAGGAGACGTTCTCCACGGCCAGGCGCCGCCCCAATACGTCCTGGGCCTGCCGGATCCGTGCCGCGACGTGATGCACCGCTTCCTCGGTAAAGGGTAACGGCAGCAAGTCATACAAATGCCCGTCATCGCCGCAGTAACTCAGGTGTTCGCTGTACATCGGCACGTTGAAGCGATCCAGAAAATCGCGCACCTGCCTCAGAAACGCCAGGTCCAGCGGCGCCGGCCCGCCCAGGGACAACGACAGGCCATGGCACGACAATGGATAACGTTCGGCCAACCCATGCAAAGCGGCGCCATGGGCGCCGCCTATATTGATCCAGTTTTCCGGGGCCACTTCGAGAAAGTCGAAATCCCCGGCGGGCGCCGCGCGCAGTTCATCGAGCAGCGCGCGGCGCAGGCCCAGGCCTACTGAGGGTTTGGCGGGCGAGGCTAGGGCCTGGATGGCGGGCCCTTTGCGGCCAGAGTGGTGAGGCATGGCACATCTCCTTGGAATAAGAGATGGGGAGCCTTGGCGGAGCCGTACCCGATCACATCGCTACCCGGCTCCCCACCCGTAAGCATCAGGACTCGATAGCCGCCCCGCACTTGCCCTCGCCGCATTTGCCTTCGGCGCTCTTCGCCTGGCCCGCCAGGTACTTCTCGGCCTCGGGCAACGAGATGCCGCCGTCATGGTTGGCATCGATCTTGTCGTACTCAGCCGCGCGCTCTGGCGCCGCCGCGATGAACTCGTCGCGTGAAACCTTGCCGTCGTGGTTGGTGTCGGTCTTGGCGAATTTATCTTCGCCGCACTTGCCCTCAGCGGTTTTTTTCACGGTATCGGCCGCCGCCAGGGTATAGCCCTGGGCCAGGTCGTTCATGGTCAGGGCCGAGGCTGCAGTGGAAAGGCCAAGGCCGCCGACCAGGGCCAGACCCAGTGCAAGCGACGAGCTGCTGGAGAAGTTGAGCATGGGGGTGTTCCTCGAAAGATCAAATACGCCAGTCACCAGCACCGGGGATCGGTGTCGGCTGGCAGGCGTAGTTAACCGTCGATGTGTATCCGGACTGTGTCGCAAGCCGAGGCGTAAACAAGCACATGTATCCAGGCTGTCCTGCTACACACTTCGATACAAGCCCACCGCCAGGACAAGGCACGAGGCGGGTCTCTGCGACGCTCGTTTCGCTGCAAGGCCAATAACCAGGCGCCTTTGCGCCGTGCCAGCTGTCGGAACGGTTAAGTTAAGTGAGCCGAGCGCCGATACAGAGACGTGCGGGATATTTCGCGTTTAGCTGATGGCTTGTTTATGACTGAAGATGCTGGCAACGACTCCACCGTTTCACCCCCAGGCCTGCCCAGCCAAAGCTTCACCCGTCGCACCTTCCCGACCATCATGTTTCTGCTGTTTGTTATGTCTGCACTGGCGATCGCAGTGCTGCTCAACGTTACCAGGGCCCAGGATGAGCGCGCCCGTGAACAGAGCCTGTTTTTTGCCCAGCGCGCCATCGACGGTATCCGCACCGGTATCGGACGGGACCTGAGTGACTATTCCAAGTGGAGCGACGCCTACCGGCATTTACATGTCGAAATGGATAAGGACTGGGCCTATGACCAGGAGAACGTCGGCAGCAGCGTTTTCGGGCTCTACGGCTACCAGGCGGTGTTTGTCATGTCCCCGACAGGCAAAACCGTGTATTCGGTCATCAACGGCAATATGAGTGAGGTCGACGCCGGCACGTGGCTGACCGGTGACCTGCAAGCGCTGGCGAAGAAAGCCAGCGCCCCGTCGAACCGCGATGAAGTCATCGTCGAGCGACTGCATCACGACGGCGCGCCCGCGTTTGTCGCCGCCTCGGCCATCACCGTCGGCACCGACGACAGTGTGCCCGAAATCCCAGGCCCACCCAGTTTGCTGCTGTTCGTGAAAGTCCTTGATGCTGCCGCCTTGCAAAACCTGGCGCGGGACTTTGCCCTGCCGGATGCCCACATCACCCAGGCGCCAGAGCAGATCGGCACAGCCCGGCTATCCCTTGACGGCCAGACCCAAGAGGCTCTGGCGTGGCGTCCGGAGACCCCGGGCAACGACCTGCGCAAGGCAATGCTGCCCTTGCTGGTCCTGGCGCTGCTGGTGTTGGCCATCCTCGCGCTGGCAGTGTTGCGCCATGCCCTGATCATGCTTCGCGCCCAGGAACGTCAGTACGCCAGCCTGTTGGCCCACCGCAAGGCACTGGAACGTAGCGAAGAACGCTTTCGGGACATTGCCGAAGTGTCCTCCGACTGGCTATGGGAAGTGGATTCAACCGGGACACTGACCTACCTGTCGGAACGTTTTGAACAAGTGACCGGCTTCAACCCCGCACAATGGCTGGGCAAGCCCCTGCACAGGCTGCTCCATCCCCACGGCGGCTCGATTTCGATTGCCCAATGGCTGCTCGGCGGAGCCAACAGCGACTCGTCGGCCCCGTTGTTATGTGAGTACACCGCCCGCAATCAGCGTATCCGCACTTGTAAACTTTCGGTCCGAGCCATCGAAGCCGGCACCTTGGGCTTTCGGGGCACCGCCACTGACATCACCGAGGAACTGCGGGCACTGGCCCAGATCAAGCACCTCTCGCTGCACGACCCGCTGACCGGGCTGGCCAATCGAAACCGGTTGTTCGACTGCCTCAGCGAACACCTGGACCCGGTCGATGGGGCACCGCTGGCGCTGCTCAACCTGGACATGGACCGCTTCAAGCCGGTCAACGATTCTCTGGGGCATGCCGTAGGCGACAAAGTGCTGCGGGAAGTGGCCCATATCCTTCAGCAGAACGTGCGCAGCTCCGATCTGGTGGCCCGTCTGGGGGGTGATGAGTTTGTCATCGTCATGCCCGATCCCGGCAGTCCCCAAGACCTTGAACAACTCTGTGAGCGCCTGATCGATTGCATGCAGCGCCCCATGCACCTGGACGGCAATACCTTGTACCTGGGCGTGAGCATCGGCGTGGCCTGGTCGCAACCCGGTGACGAGCGCGCCACCGAATTGTTGCGCCACGCGGACATCGCGTTGTATGCGGCCAAGGCAGCGGGGCGCAACACCTGGCGGGTGTATGAGGAAGCCATGGGCAACCTGGCCCGCGACCGTCGGCGCTATGAGCAGCAACTGCGCGACGCCATGCAAGGCGAACAACTGGAACTGCGCTACTTGCCTCGCTTCGATGTGTGCGCCGAACAACTGCACGGCTTCGAGGCCCAGACGTTCTGGCACCATCCCGAGAAAGGTGAACTGGGTGGCGCGGACTTCATCCCGATCGCCGAAGCGTCTGGTCAACTGGAAGAACTGGGGACCTGGATGTTGATCAACGTTTGTGAAGAAGCGGTGAGCTGGCCGACCGCTGTCAGCGTTTCCGTGGCGGTTTCGCCCAAATGGTTCAGCAGCAGCTTCTTACTCAATCAAGTGCGAACGGCCCTCGAAACGAGCGGCCTGGCCCCCCAGCGCCTGACCCTGGAAGTGGCCGAAGGGGTGCTTTTGATCGACCACAAAGCGGTCGCCAGCACCCTTCATGCGCTCAAGGACCTGGGCGTGCGCATCAATATCGACAAGTTCGGCACCAGCATTGCCTCCCTTCGCGAGGTACTGAACCAGCCGTTCGATGGCATTCGCTTCGATCGCAACATCCTGTCGCAGCTGGGCCTGGAGCATGACCGTGAAGGCGTCCTGGCGATGATCCGCCTCAGCCGCAGCGTAGGGCTCATGGTCACCGCCGAAGGCATCGAAAACGCCCGGCAATTCAGCCAATTGCGCAGCGTGGCCTGCGACCACGTACAAGGCCCCTACTTCGGCTCGGCCCTGGCCCGCTCGGAAATGGCCTCGTTCTTTACCACCCCGCGGTGGCTCTAAAAATCCCGCCAGTGCATGTCATGCACGCGTTAAAACAGGCTTTGCACCTGCTCCAGAACGGCCCGGTTCATCTGGCCGGTGTGGGTGTGCAGGCTCACATAACTTTGCAGCATGTCCAGCTTGGTGTTGAGCAGGTCCCGACGGGCCTGGAATAACCGTTGCTGCGCATCCAGGATGTCCACCGTGGAGCGCACACCGCCCTGGAAGCCTTTTTCCGTCGAGGCCAGTGCCCGTTGATTGGACGCCACCGCGCGTTGCATCGCCTTGCTTTTGGCGAAGCCGGCCACCACGCCCAGGTAATCGGTTTCGATCGTCTCGGCCAACTGCTGACGCTGCACGTCGTAGTCCGACTGTGCACCGGCCAGTTGCGCCTGGGCCTTGGCCACCGATGCGCGCACCGCTCCGCCGCGATACAACGGGATATCCAGTTGCACCCCCACGTAATAGGTGTCCTGGCGCGGGTCGAGTTCCTGATACTGGCGGGTTTCCCGGCGGGTCAACTGAGTGGTCAGTGCCAAGGTCGGGTAATGCCCGGCGCGCTGGCTGTCGGCCTGGGCCTCGGCCACTTTCACCGCCGCCAGCCGGGCCGCCAGCTCGGGGCTGGCCTCACGGGCAATCGCCGTCCAGTACGGCAGGTCCTGCTCGGGTGGGATCGGGCTGCCGGCGGCAAGCTCCTCGCGCATCGGCCAAATGTCATCGATGGGCACATTGGCGCGACCGGACAACGCCCGCAGTGCCGCCACGCGACGAGCCTGGGCTTCGGCCTCCTGGGCCTCGACCAGGTCAAGCCGCGCCTGGGCCTCGTCAATATCAGTGATCGCCCCCTGGCCACCCTCGAAGAGCTTTTTGCTTTGGGTGACCAAGCCGCTGATGGCAGCTTTCTGCTGGACGATCAACTTGATCTCGTTTTCCGCCCGCGCGACGTCGAAGTAGCCCTTGGCAACCCGGTCGAACAGCGTCTGGCTGGCAACGTCGAACAGCTGGCTGCCCAGTTGTCCTCGCGCCTTGCCCTCCTGGTACGCCGCCCACCGTGCCTTGTCGTAGAGCGCTTGCTGCGCCGCCAGGGTGACGTTGTTGGCCTGGTAATCGTTGCTGTTGACGTAGCCGCTGTCGTCCCCGCCATCGGTCCGTCCGCCGCGACCGTAACGCGACGTCAGCGACACTTGTGGATAGAGACCGCCACGGCCAATCGCTTCTTCCTGGCGAGAAGCATCATAAGCATGGGTGGCTGACTGCAAGGTCGGGTCGTTGAGGCGGGAGGCGTCGTACGCCGCGGTCAGGCTCAGGCCACCGTCGGCGGCCCAGGCGAAATTGATCACCGCCCAACTGGAACACAGGCTCAGCAGCACGCGAGCACTGTAACGGCAACGGTCGGTCATGCTTATTCCTCTTTGAAGGCTGCCAGCAAGCGTTCGCGCAAAGGTTTCATCAGGTAGTTCATAAAGGTGCGCTCCCCCGTGACCACCGTGACATCGGCCAGCATGCCCGGTCGCACTAACAGCCCGGCGGCCTGCAACGAGGCGACCGTGTCGGCGGGAATCTCGACCTTGGCGGAGAAGTACGGCAAGTGCGTCTGCTCATCGATCAACTGGTCGGCCGAGACCGTACTCACGGTGCCGGTGACCGTCGGCGTATCCACCCGTTGCAGCGCGGTGAAATGCACATGCACCGGCAACCCCGGGCGCAACTTGTTGGCCATCAACGGCTCGAAACGCGCGGTAATCGCCATGGGCGCATCCAGCGGTACCACCTGCATCAGGGTTTGCCCGGCCTGGGCCACGCCGCCGACGGTGTGAATGCTCACGTCCATGACCTGCCCGGCCACTGGCGCACGGATAGCACCGTTGTCGACTTCAAACTGCAGGGCGCGAATCTGATCGGCATAACCGGCCGCCTCGGCGGAGACCTCGCTGAGCTGGGTTTCAGCATCGCGACGAAATTCCTGTTGCACCTGCAACGCCTTGAGCTTGCTTTCGTTAATGGCCTGGCGGGTCCGCCCGACATCTCCCACGCCGGAGGCAATCTGGCCGGCCAGTTGGGCGGCGTTGCGCTCGGCCTCGAAGAGTTTGTTGCGCGGAACATAACCTTCACGGGCCAGCTCGCGCAGGCCTTCGAGTTCCTGTTGCTGAAAGCGCATCTGCGCGTCGTAGTTACGCTTGACGCCTTCATAACCCTGCAATTGCTGCTGCAACGCCGCGACCTCGTGTTCGATGATCTGCAAACGGCTGCCCAGCTCCGCGCGGCGGGTCAGAAACAACTGGTTTTGCAAGGCCATGGCGGCCTTGACCCGCGGCTCCTCGGCGCGCTCCAGCAGTTCAGCCGGCCATTGGATCTCGGCGCTGCCCAGGCGCTCGGCAATCAACCGCGCTTCGATGCTGCGGTCGTTGAGCAACTTGCCCAGGGTCACGTCCAGTTGCGACTGCGCTTGCACGGTATTGAGCTGCACCAGCAACTGCCCCTGGCTGACTCGATCACCGTCGCTGACCAGCAGTTGGTCCACTACCCCGCCGACCAACGACTGCACTGCCTTGCGCTCGCCCGCCACCACCACGGTGCCACTGCCCACGACACCCTGGTCGAGGGGCGCCAGGAAGGCCCAGAGTAAAAAGCCGCCCAGCGTCAGGACCAGGAAGCCCACCCCATAACGCGCAGCACCGCTGGCATCGGTACTGGCGCTGGGCAGGGTATTGGCGTCGAGCACACTCATCTGCTGCTCGCTGTGCGCCGATGCAGCCGGGGTCAGATCACGCATCTTCGCCAGCCTCCCTCACCGCAGCGGGCCTGGGCCCCGGCATCAATGCCTTGAGCACCCGGTCCCGTGGGCCGAAAGCTTGTTGGGCGCCGTCCTTGAGAACCAGGATATGGTCCACCACCGCCAGCACATTGGGTCGATGGGTGATCAGCACCACGGTACTGCCGGCGGCCTTGAGCGCATTGATCGCGTGTACCAGCGCCAGCTCACCCGCTTCGTCAAGATTGGAGTTGGGCTCGTCGAGCACGATCAGCGACGGGCGCCCGTACAGTGCGCGGGCCAGGCCCAGGCGTTGCTTCTGCCCGCCAGACAACCCCAGCCCGCCGGGGCCCAGTGGCGTGTCATAGCCTTTGGGAAACCTGAGGATCATCTCGTGAATACCGGCGTGACGCGCGGCGGCAATGATTTTGTCGGCATCCTGCTCGCCGAAGCGGGCGATGTTGTCGGCCACGCTGCCATCGAACAGCTCGATGTCCTGGGGCAAGTAACCCAGGTACGGACCCAGGGCGTCATGGGACCACTGGCTGATCTCGGCGTCATCCAGCCGTACCGAGCCGGCCATGGCCGGCCACACCCCGACCAGCGCCCTGGCCAGCGTCGACTTGCCACTGGCGCTGGGGCCGACCACGGCAAGCACTTCGCCCTTGGCCAGAGTGAAGTGGATCCCGCGCACAATCGGTTGCGAGGCACCGGGCGGGCCGACATACAGTTGCTCCAGGCGCACCGCGCCGGTGGGCGGCGGCAAGGGCATGCGCAGACGCTCGCGGGGGTGTTGGGTGAGCAACTGGCTCAGACGCTGGTAACTCTGGCGCCCGGCGTTGAACTGTTTCCAGGAGCCGATGGCAATTTCCACCGGTGCCAGGGCACGGCCCAGCAACAGCGACATGGCAATCATCATGCCTGCCGACATCTGCCCTTCGAGCACCAGCAGCGCGCCCAGGCCCAGGGCCAGCGACTGTCCCGATATGCGCACGAAGCGGGTTGCAGAGGTGATACGGGCGCCACGGTCACTGGCATGAGCCTGGGCGGCGATGATGCGTTGTTGCAGCAGGCTCCAGCGCTGGCGCAACGGGCCGAGCATGCCCAGCGCCTGAATGACCTCGGCATTGTGCAGCGTGCTGTTGACATAGACAGACGACTGCACCCCCAGGCGATTGGCTTCACCCAGCCGAGCGCGAGTCGCCAGCTCACCCCACAGCGCCAGGCCGATCAGCACCAGGGCGAGCACCACAGTCAGCACCCCGAACCAAGGGTGAAAGATAAACGCCACCAGCAGGAAGATCGGCAACCACGGCGCGTCGAGCAACGCAATCAGGCCCTGGCCGGTGATCAACTGGCGCAACGTCGCCAAGTCAGTGAGCACCTGGGCCGGGTTGGCGTTGTGCTCGCGCAGGCTGCGGGCGAAGGCGGCGTCGAAAATACGCTCGCCCAGGGCGTCGTCCAGCCCCGCACTCATGCGAATCATCACCTCGCCGCGAACCCACTCGATCAGGGCACTGAACATAAACAGGCCCAGAGCGATCAGGGTCAGCATGAACAAGGTGGTTTCGTTGCGGCTGGTCAGGACCCGATCGTACACCTGCATCATGTACAGCGATGGCACCAGCACCAACAGATTGATCACGCCACTGAACAGTGCCAGCGACCAGAACACCCGGCGATAACTTAATAAGGCAGCATCAATGTCATGACGCGGATCGAGTAGAAAGCGCATAGAGAATCAACCCGCAAAAGAATAGTCGGTCCCGGCGCAATCCATCGCGAGTTATTTGCCCTAAGGCGTCAAAAAAAAGTGCGTCATGTTGCTGACGTGCAGCTATCTGAGCCGATCGTCGGCGCTACGGACGCCAACTACTGACAACGCATCCAGCAGTTAGTGCCGGTTCGACGGGCTGGGCTTTGAGGTGGGTGACCGACGGAAATACCCCACGTCAAAACTGAAGTGGTTCAATCCTGAACAGGCACGGGGAATGGAACATTTCGGTTTATGGGAGCCAATACGCCCCCGACAGGACCCTGTCGGGGGCGTACGTTTGATTTCGGCAATGGACAGCAGGGTGACGTGACGAGGTTGCAGCCCTGTTTCAGCCACATCGCTGAGGGCGGCAACGAAATAAACCCTTTAACAACTTTACTGGGTTAAGTATTTTGCATGCCTATGCCCGGCCTGTTGCTAACCGCTCCCACAGGATTGGTGCGCCAAGGCCTTTAACCTCTTCTTTTCGACAAGGACCCTCCCGTGAGCGGACTGCGTGAACGTCAAAAAGCCGAACGCCGGCAAGCCATCAGCAAGGCGGCGGTCGAACTGTTCGAGCGCCAGGGTTTCCAGAACACCACCATCGAACAGATCGCCAGCCAGGCCGGCGTATCGGCTCCCACGGTGTTCAAGTACTTCGGCAACAAGCAGGAGATCATCCTGGAAATCCTGCACGACGCCGACCAGCGCGCGCTCACGGACACCCGCAGCCAGATGCCTGAAATAGAGGACCCGGTCCAAGCGCTGTGTTATCTGGAGCGACTGTTGACCGGTTACGCACTGGAGGTCATGCACCCGAGCCTATGGCGCGAGTTGCTGCCGTTGATCCTGTTTGGTGGCGATAACGGGCTGCCCGAGGGGTATCGCGCCATGAACGATGCGCTCAGGGCCGAAATCAGTGGGCTGATCAGGGAATTGCAACAGGCCGGCAAACTACGCGCCGACCTGGACGTCGACCTCGCCGCGTTCCTGTTGAACGACTATTCGCACTTACAGCTGTTCAGGCTGGTGAACCAGGAACAACCGGATATCGAAGCACATTCCACCCAGGTCCGGCGGATCACCGAGTTGCTCTTCCTGGGCATGCGCGCCTGAGGGAGTCACCCACCGATACGAACCCGGCGCCGCAACGCCGGGTCACGCTGATCAGCGATGGGTCTTGATGCCGGTCCAGGTGCGAGTGCGGATCCGCTCCACGGCGGCCGGCACCGGCTCCAAGGCGAACAAGGTCTTGCGCGCCTCGTCCGGCACATACATGGCGGGGTTGTTGCGAATTTCGGCATTGACCAACACCGTGGCTTCCTTGTTCGGGTTGGGGTAACCGATCTTGTTGCTGATCCGCGCGATGACATCAGGACGCAAGATGTAGTTGATAAACGCATAGGCCTCCTTGGCATGAGGGGCGTTGGTGGGGACCATCATGACGTCCGACCACATGGGTGCACCTTCCTTGGGCAACGCCAATTCCACCTTGACCCCCTTCCCTGCGTCTTCGGCCAGTCGCTTGGCCAGGGCCACCCCACCGGACCAACCCACCCCTACGCAGATCTCACCGTTGGCCAGGTCCATGCCATAGCGCGACGAATTGAAGTAGGTGATGTAAGGCCGAACCTTGAGCATGGCCGCCTGCGCCTTTGCGTAGTCCTCACGTTTCTGGCTGTTGGGGTCCAACCCTTCGTAGTGCAAGGCAATGGGCACGATCTCGTTGGCGGCGTCCAGCAGACCGACGCCACAACTGGCGAGCTTGGCCATGTTCTCTTCCTTGAAAAGAATGTCCCAGGTAT
The DNA here is from genome assembly GCF_039581215.1 of Pseudomonas halotolerans. Taxonomy (NCBI): domain Bacteria; kingdom Pseudomonadati; phylum Pseudomonadota; class Gammaproteobacteria; order Pseudomonadales; family Pseudomonadaceae; genus Pseudomonas; species Pseudomonas halotolerans. The sequence goes on along the minus strand of NZ_JBCNTJ010000002.1, from coordinate 430,220 downwards.
CCATTTGCACATCGGCACCCAGCACTTGCCGCACCATGTCGACGTTGTAGCCGATCAGGGTCGTGCCCCACAGGTACGGTGCTGCATAGCGGTTACCCGGATCGCCCACCGCCTCCAGCGTCTTCATGAACTCAGGGTCCAGATGCTGCCAGTTCGGCAACTGGCTGCGGTCCAGGGGCTGGACGGCACCGGCGGCAATCAGGTGACTGACGTTGGAGCTGCTCGGGTAGACCACGTCATACCCGGAGTTGCCGGTCAGGAGCTTGGACTCCAATGTCTCGACACTGTCAAAGACGTCGTAGATGGGACGGATGCCGGTTTCCTCCTCGAAACTCTTAAGGATTTCAGGCGGCAGGTACTCGATCCAGTTGTAGATCCGCACCGTCCGGTCTTCGGCCAGGCTCGCGCCACTGACCAGCATCGAAACGACAGCGCCCAGCAAGGTGTTGCGCAAAAGCATGTTCATGATCAAACACTCCAGCGCGGCCGCGAAGGCTCGCGGCACTTAATAGCGGTAGGTGAAGTAGAGTTCCAGCGCGCTGAATTTCCGGTCGTCGCCGAAGACCTGTTTGGCCGCCGCCATGGGCTTGACCCAGTTATACGACAGCGAGGTGGACAATGACTTCGACGGCGCCCAATCTAGGAAGACAACACTCTCGTCGGCAAAACGCCGGTCGCTGACGGCGGTGCCCATGTAGTTTTTTTCGTCGAGCCAGAACTGGTAGTGGATCGCACCGAGGGTGAGGGTTTCGTTGAGGTGGGTCTTGAGAGAGAACTGCTGGACGTTTTCGTTGCTGTTGAACATCAGGTAGTTGCCGACGACATCGCCGATCAGCCAGGTGCTCCAGTCGACAAAACCCTTGCTCAACGGATCCCAGGCTTCCTGTCGGTTGTCCGTGAGGTTGTCATCGCCGGAAAAACTCGCGTAGCGGTAGCCGATCACCGGGGTCAACGGCAGCGTACTGAAGGTGTAATCCGCCTGGCCGTACCAGGCCTTGGCGTCGTAGTCCACGCCTTCGCCGCTGCCCCGCTCCAGGGCATATTCAGCATTGAGGGTCAGGTCCGGGATACCCGGGACCTTGGCGTTCAAGGCCCTGACGTTGTACACCAGCATGCCATCGCGGCGACGCGGCAAGGTACTGCCCTTGGGCCCCATGGCCTTGACCTTCAACGCGGTGGCGCCCAGCGTCACCTGGTCGTCCAGGTTATAGTCCAGGTTCACGCCGCTCATGCGAAAGTCCCCCAGGTCGCTGTCGGTCCCCAGACTGAAGCCCTGGACTTTCAATGCGCCATGATCCCAGGCGACCACCGCCGAATCCTTGAAGGCGGTGCGTGGGGCGAGCCAATAGGCGCCGTCGTTCAACTGGTCGAGGTTGCCATCCATCACGATGAAACCGTTGCCGATCATGTAATTCTGGCGACCGCCCGTGACCGTCCACTCCCCGGCCCGGAAACCGCCATATAACTCTTCGGTCGACACCTTGCCGTCGGAACTGCGGGTGAAGCCACCCGCATCACCATCACCGACGGTGGTCGCCCCCACCAGGGAGCCGCCCGCCAGCAGGCTGAAATCCGGCTGCACGGCATACTCCAACTTGACGCCCGGCTTGACGTAGAACTCCTGCCAGTCGATTTTCGTGCCGCCATTCTTGCCGCTGCGCATGTCCACCACGCCGCCGCCAAAGTTGACGTTGCGGGTGGACAGGACCGCGCCACCGGCCGTTAAGTTGACCTCGCCCTTGAGGTTGCCCTCCTCGAAGGTGTAGCCCGCCCAGGCAACCTGGGCGGTCAAGGGAAACCCGAGCACGAGAAACGTTCGGGACAAACGCATCATGGAAACCATATGGAGCTCCTGTTGATTATTGTTGTTACAGGGCAGTGAATGGCGGCGCAAACCCGCGCCAACACCTGGCTAGGCCGGGTGAGCGGAACGAAACTCTTGTGTTTATCGGATGAAGTCAGGGCGTCAGTTGCGCCGCGATGGCACGCAGCATGCGCACGCTGTCGCCGTCGAAGAGGCTGACGGCTTCGCCCAGGGACGACTGCTTGACGATCACCACGCCGGACGGTTTGTCGATGAACAGGTATTGGCCATGGATGCCACCGGCCATGAGCGCCTGGCTGTGGTCGTTGAAGACATACCACTGGCTGCGGTAGGACGCGCCAGGGGTCCAGCTCGAGAAGTCGGCGCAAGCGGCATAGATCGCGGGGTCGGCTCCAGCGGCGATACCGGCGAGCGCCTCGGCCGAGAGCAGTTGTCGCCCCTCTTGGCGGCCATCGTTGGCCAGCAGGCGGCCGAAGCGCGCCATGTCACGCAAGGTCGCGCTGAACCCGGCACCGGCCACGCTGCGGCCCCAGGGGTCCGCCAGGAAGTAGCCGTCACGTTCACAGCCCAACTGGCTCCAGACCTCTTGCAGCAACTGATGACAGGCCTTGCCAGACGCCCGCTCCATGACCCAGGCCAGCGCCTCGGTGGTGGCCGTCACGTAATGGAAAAAACCGCCGTGATTGCCGCGCTTTCTCAATGACGGCAAGTACTGGTACAGGGATTCGAACGTCGTGTACTGCGCCGGCGCCGGCTGGAAACCGCAGGCGTAGCCGTATTGGGAACTCTCGGAATCCGGGTCCTCATAGACCTCGCTGTAATCGACGGCCACGGCCATGTCGAACAGCTGACGCACGGTCGCATCGCCGAACGCGCTGCCCGTCAGTTCCGGTACGTAATGGGCGGCCGTCAGCGTCGGGTCCAACAGGCCTTCGCAAACCAGTTGCTCGCCCAGGGCACCGATCAGCGACTTGGTCACCGAAAACATGATGTGCCGGTCCTGGGGACACTGGCCATTGAAGTAGCGCTCGAACAGTACGGTGTCGCCCTTAAGGACCAGAAACGCATCGGTCTGGCTGGCGATCAGGTGGTCGATCACGCTGATGCTCAAGCCACACTCGCTGTCGAAGTGCAACTCATCCAGCGGCTGGAACGCCTGCTTGAACGCGCTGACCGGCCCGGTGCCGGCCCGCACATCGATGGAAGGACGTAAGCGCGCCAGGTTGCGGAAGCCCCATTGGTTATACGGCGGGCTCATCCAGTTGTGCCAGGTGACGCGATGGAGAGGTTCGGCGGGAAAGCCTTGCATGAGCGAAGGCGCCAGGCGTGCGTCAGAGGGCGATTCGTGAGTCTCGACGTAAAGACTGGCCAGTGAAGGCACGGTGTTCTGATTCATTGGGTTGCCCCTGCGAAATGACTCTGCGTTAAAGCAGATGCAGGAGAATAATTACCCGATGTAATTTTTTAGTCAATAAAACTTTTTACCGACATTGATTGTCGGCTTTGACTCCGTGACCGCCATGCCCGTGGGAGCAGGCCGAGCACACCGCCAACTAGGTCGTTGCATGCGCCACCGTTGATAACGATATCGAATGTGCTTGCGATAGCGGTGGTTCAGCTACATGGAAGTTGAACTGACTGACTTCATCGCGAGCAAGCTCGCTCCCACGGGGCGTTGCGCAATTCCCTTTTGTGGGAGCGAGCTTGCTCGCGATGACGTCGGCCCATCCAACCTTGATGCAACTCAAGCCAACAGCGCGCTGATCCACCGGACCTGCCGGGCAATGTCTTGCCGCTTCTCTTCCGGCACAGCCTGCCGTGCCTTGGCGAAGCTGGTGAGGGTCTTTTGTTTCTGGCGCAGCAGGCGTTGCCATTTGGCCAGGAAGGTCGGGGTTCGTGCTTGCATCTGCAGCGGGCCGAAGTACAGCTCCTCGGCGGTGTACGTCACTGGCCCGGCGCGCTCGGCGACGATGATCTCGTAGTAGAAGCGGTTTTCCCGCAACACTTCCTCGCAAAGGATGCGGTAGTCGTTTTCCATCAGCCATTGGCGCAGCGGTTGTTCGCCGCCGTTGGGTTGCAGAATCAGCCGCTCGTGCCCGCTCAGCCGTGCTTTGCCCCTGTCCAGGATGTCGCGGATCGTCTCGCCGCCCATGCCGCAGAGGCTGATCGCCGTGATCCTGTCTTCCGGCTCGATTGCCGCCAGGCCATTGGCCAGGCGCACGCTGATCCGCTGTTCCAGGCCATTCTCGCCCACGGTGCGTTCGGCGGCGCGCAACGGCGTCAACGCCACCTCGCCGGCCACCGCCGTCGCAATGACGCCACGGCGCAACAAGGCCACCGGCAGGTAAGCGTGATCCGAGCCGATATCGGCCAGGTGCGCACCCGCCGGCATATGCGCCGCCACGCGCTCCAGGCGCATGGACAATGTCTGTTCGTTCAACTGCAGTTCCCTGGGTTAATCGTAGAACGGCTCGACCGCCGTCCGACTGCCGACAAAGAAGCTGTCCGCGACCAAGCGCAACGGCTGCAGGTCCAGGTCGCTGGCTTTGCCATCAATCAGTCGCTGGAAATGCCGGTACACCACTGCGTATTCACCCTCCGGGGAAACGGTCTGGCGCACGCCATCGATACTCAGCACCGCCCCACCGTTGTCCAGGCGCAGGAGGCCTTCGGCGCAGCGAATCTCGATGCTCCAGAGTTCGTCATGACCGTGGTCGAAATCGAACTCCGCGCGCACATCAAGGTGTTGCGCATCGGACATCTTGAGGCTGGCGGCGATTGGCGATTGGCAGTTACTCGGCACACGCAGTTCTGCGGACTCAACGAACAGCGGCAGCGTCAGCAGATGGGTCACGATTGAAAACGCGTTGATGCCGGGATCGAAGACGCCCAGGCCTCCAGGTTGCCAGATCCAGGCCTGGCCGGGGTGCCACTTGCGCACGTCTTCCTTCCAGTCGATCTTGACGCTTTGCAGGGTGCGGCTGGCGAGCCAGTCACGGGCCGCCTCGATGCCCGGCGCGTAACGCGAATGCCAGGCGAACAGGCCGCTTACGCCTTGTTCGCGGACCTGATCCACCAAGGCCATGGCTTCACCGAGCGTGGCACATGGCGGCTTTTCTACCAGGACATGTTTGCCTGCGGCCAGCGCCTGTTGCACCAATGCGAATCGACCTTGCGGCGGAGTGCAAAAGGCAATCGCATCGACCTGCGGGCCGTTTTCAAGCAACTCGCCCAGGGAGCGGAAGTTCTCCACCCCGGCGCAGGGCTGCCCTTGGGTGGCGACAGAGACCAGTTGGAACGCCGGGTTGGCGAGGATAGCGGGAACGTGTTGATCCTGGGCAATCTTGCCGTAGCCCACCAGACCGAGACGAATCGGTTGCATCGATGACTCCTGATTATTTTTGTACTTTTGATGGGCCAGCAAACTAGCGGTAAATCGTGCGGGGGACAATGGCTCGCCGCACATGCGCTTGAATGTCGTGAGCGCTACAGCAACACTTCACGCCTGCTGCGGTTCGCAGGACGCGGTCATGACGGTGGCAATCCTGCCGAAGAACGGCTCCAGGCGTTCGCCCGGCGCGTCGTGCTCCACCACCAGGGCTGCCACCTCTTCACACGACGCCACCTGATAGTGAGCAATGCTGGAGAGTTTTTCATTGGTCACCGCCACCACCACCTGACCGCTCGCCGCGACAGCCGCGCGTTTGAACTCGGCATCATCGAGGCCGAACGCCGTGACCCCATTATCCGGGTCGATGGCGCAAGCGCCGAGAAAACACAGGTCAAAGTTGAACTGGCGCAGTTGCTGCACAGCCGTCAGCCCGATCACCCCGCCCGACACCGTATTCAGGCGCCCGCCCAACAGAATCACCTCGGCGCAAGGCAGCTTCATCAGTTGCACGGCGATCAACGGCGAATTGGTGGTCAGCGTCAACTTAAGGCCCGGATCGATGGCGCTGGCAATCGCCAGGTTGGTCGAGCCGGCATCGATGAGCACGTGCTGTCCCGCCCTCAGCAACGAGGCCGCCGCCAGACCGAGACTGTCCTTGCGCTCGACGTTTTGCCGTACTCGAACGGCTATCGGCCCTTCATCGGCGGGCACCAGGATGGCGCCGCCATAGACGCGCTTGCATAACCCCGCCGCTGCCAATACGCCGAGATCGCGCCGTATCGAGTGTTCGGAGACCTTGAACTCGCTGGCCAGATCAGTCGCAATGACCCGCCCATACAGGGCCAGACGCTCGCGGATCAGTTGCTGGCGTTCATCAGGAAACACTTCGTGGGTGGAAGTCATGGGCTTACAACCTTCATAAACGAGCACTAATTATCATCAACGAGCAAATATGCCGATTGCAGGGCCCCTCGTCAAACGACAACGCCGGGCCAGCCATCGCTTTGTGGCAGCGGACTCCAGTGAATCTGACCCCCTCTTCCCCACAGGCAAAAAAAACCCCGCTACCGAATGCGGTGCGGGGTAAAAAAATGGTTGGTTGCGGCCAACCAAAGGAGCACGGTGAAAAACCTGTACGGGCCGACCTCAGATGCAGTCCTGTGCGGCGCGCTCGAAACTCGAAGGCAGGAAGCTGGAAGCCAATAGATGCCGCTCGTAGATGAATACCTTGCCGCCGCTCCCGGCCTTGTAGGCTTCCAGCACGTTGTCCGCCGACACTTTGCTCGGCACCACGATCCGGTAGCTGCGCTGGGTCTGGGAGACGGTCGGGCTCATCGCGTGGTCCTGCAATTTCGGCACGACACAGTCGGCGTACTGGGCCGGCGTCTTGCTGGTCTGCAAAGTCAGGGTCGGGTCATTCGGCGCGCTGGCACAGCCGGCGAGCAACAACGAGGCAAACGCCATGAAAGACGCAAATAAAAGGCGCATCGGTCTGGACCTGAAAATAAAAGGTTCGCTTCATCAGGCAACGGATCTGCGTGGGCCGCCTGTTCGATGGGAGGATTTTCCAGGCATTGCCGACAAAACAGAACTTATGTTTGGTAATGGTCACTATTGCTTCCAGCAATAGTTGGGCGCGGCGATGGCCGGATCAGCGGCCTGTGCCGCGCCCCTGCTGGTATTCGCGGGGCGTACAGCCAAACTCTCGACGAAACACCGTGTGCAGGTACTGCGCCGATTTGAAGCCGCAGTTCTGGGCGATGTCGGCAATCGCCGAGTCGGTGTTTTCCAAGCCCTGGGCGGCCGCCGCCAGTTTGAAGCGCAGGATTTCGTCGTGCACGCTGCAGCCGCGCGCCTTGCGAAAGTGCGCCTCCAGGGAGGAACGCGACACGCCCACATAGGCCGCCACCTGCGCGGTCTTGATGCCCTGGCAGGCATATTGGCGGATGAACAGCAGCGCTTGCATGACGTAGGGATTGCCCAACGGCTGATGCAGACTCGAGGCCTGGACGTTGATTGCATCCGGTGGAATCAGCACCTGTGTGCCGGTGGACGGCATGCCGTGCAGCATCTGATGGAGCAAGCGCGCGGCGGTTCGGCCCATGGTTTCGGTGCCCTGGATCACCGAACTCAGCGGCACCCGCGTCAGGGTGCGGGTCAGGGGATCGTTGTCGATGCCGATCAGTGCTACCTGCTCCGGCACGGCGATTCCGGCGGTCAGGCAGGCCTGCAGCAGTTGCCGGGCGCGGGCATCACTGACGGCGATGATGCCGATGGGTTTGGGCAGGCTTTGCAGCCAGGCGATCTGCTGTTCGACGGCGCTGTCCCAGAGCGGCGCGCTGGTGCCCATGCCGCGATAGACCTCGGCGTGCAGACCATCGCGCAGCAGCAACCGGCGAAAGGCGTTTTCCCGTTCCTGGGCCCAGCGATTGGCTTGTGCTTGCGGCAGGCTGAAGCAGGCAAAGCGCGTCAACCCCGCCTCGATCAGGTGCTCATACGCCAACTTCATCAATGCATCATTGTCGGTGGCGACATAGGGAATGCCCTTCGGATAAGCGCGCTCATCCTGGTAAGAGCCGCCCACCGCCACCACCGGCAAACCGATCCCGGTCAGCGCCTCGCCGATCAGCGGGTCATCGAAGTCGGCAATGATCCCGTCGCCCTGCCAGCGTTCGATGCCTTTCAATCGACAGAGAAAATCCTCTTCCAGAAACAGGTCCCAGGACGCCCGGGTGCTGCTCAGGTAATTGCCGATGCCGCTGATGATGCCGCGGTCGTAGATCTTGCTGCCGTTAAACAACAACGCGATGCGGTGAACGGGCGGGACGGTTTTCATTGTTTTTGATCCTGAGCCGACCGACACAGACTAGGCCCGCCAACGCCGGATCTCAATACGCAAAATCGCACTGCGCCTTGGTGATTTTCATAATCAGCGGTCATGACGCCGGCGTTAGTATCGGGACACACCGCCAAGAACAATAAGGAAAACGCCCATGTCGTACTTCCCCGCCATCGACAAGGTTCGCTATGAAGGCCCCGCCAGCGACTCGCCTCTTGCCTTCCGCCATTACGACGCCGACAAGCTCGTGCTCGGCAAACCCATGCGTGAGCACCTGCGTATGGCTGTGTGCTACTGGCATACCTTTGTCTGGCCGGGATCCGATGTGTTCGGCGCCGGCACCTTTCAACGCCCCTGGCAGCACGCCGGCGACCCGATGGAACTGGCCATCGGCAAGGCCGAAGCGGCCTTCGAATTCTTCTCCAAACTGGGCATCGACTACTACTGCTTTCACGACACCGATGTCGCCCCGGAAGGCCAGTCGCTGAGGGAGTACCGCAACCACTTCGCGCAGATGATCGACCACTTGGAGCGTCACCAGGAACAAACCGGGATCAAGCTCCTGTGGGGCACTGCCAACTGCTTCAGCAACCGGCGCTTTGCCGCAGGCGCGGCCAGCAACCCCGACCCGCAAGTGTTCGCCTGCGCCGCCGCCCAAGTGTTCAGCGCGATGAACGCCACTCAGCGTCTCAAGGGGGCCAACTACGTGTTGTGGGGCGGTCGTGAAGGTTACGAGACCCTGCTCAATACCGATCTCAAACGCGAGCGCGAACAACTGGGCCGCTTCATGGCCATGGTGGTCGAGCACAAGCACAAGATCGGTTTCAAGGGCGATCTGCTGATCGAACCCAAGCCGCAGGAACCGACCAAGCACCAATACGATTACGACAGCGCCACGGTGTTCGGCTTCCTGCAGCAGTTCGGCCTGGAGAAGGAGATCAAGGTCAACATCGAGGCCAACCACGCGACCCTGGCCGGGCACAGTTTCCATCATGAGATCGCCACCGCCGTCTCCCTGGGGATCTTCGGCAGCATCGACGCCAACCGTGGCGATCCGCAGAACGGTTGGGACACCGACCAGTTTCCCAACAGCGTCGAAGAGATGACCCTGGCCACCTATGAAATCCTCAAGGCCGGTGGCTTCACCCATGGCGGCTTCAACTTCGACTCCAAGGTCCGTCGTCAGAGCCTGGACGAGATCGACCTGTTCCACGGCCACGTCGCGGCCATGGACGTCCTCGCCCTGGCCCTGGAGCGCGCGGCGGCCATGGTGCAGAACGATCAACTCCAACAGTTCAAGGATCAACGCTATGCCGGCTGGCAGCAGCCGTTCGGTCAGGCAGTGTTGGCGGGAGAATTCAGCCTTGCTTCACTGGCCGAACACGCCTTCGACAACGAGCTCAATCCGCAGGCTGTGAGTGGTCGGCAAGAGATGCTCGAAAACGTGGTCAACCGGTTCATCTACCCCTGACACCAGGCCCCGTTCGCTGCGCAGAGGTTGTTACATTCTCACGACAAATCTCTGCTCGCAGCACTGCGGGAGTCTCTACAGTTCTACCCGCACCACGTTCATCGTCAGGCAGTGTCTTTCGAACAACAATAAAAGGACGCACCACCATGAAAAAACTGAAACTCACGCTGCTCGCCGGCGCCTTGGCCCTGCTCTCGCTTCCGGTCATGGCCGACGCTACCCACCCGAAAATCGGTTTCTCCATCGATGATCTGCGCCTGGAACGCTGGTCGCGGGACCGTGACTATTTCGTCGCGGCGGCGGAAAAAATGGACGCCAAAGTCTTCGTCCAGTCGGCCGATGCCAACGAGCAGAAACAGATTTCCCAGATCGAAAACCTCATCTCCCGTGGCGTCGATGTGATCGTCATCGTGCCGTTCAACGCCACGGTGCTGACCAACGCCGTCGCCGAAGCCAAGAAGGCCGGGATCAAGGTGGTGTCCTATGACCGACTGATCCTCAATGCCGACATCGACGCCTACATTTCCTTCGATAACGAAAAAGTCGGCGAGATGCAGGCCAGCGGCGTGTTGAAAGCGGCGCCCAAGGGCAACTACTTTTTGCTCGGCGGCGCGCCCACGGACAACAACGCCAAGGTCCTGCGCGAAGGCCAGATGAAAGTGCTGCAACCGGCCATCGACAAGGGCGATATCAAGATTGTCGGGCAACAGTGGGTCAAGGAATGGAACCCCACCGAAGCCTTGAGCATCGTTGAGAACGCCCTGACCCGCAACGACAACAAAATCGATGGCATCGTCGCCTCCAACGACGCCACCGCAGGCGGCGCCATCCAGGCCCTGGCCGCGCAGAAAATGGCCGGCAAGGTGCCGATCTCGGGGCAGGACGCGGACCTGGCGGCGGTCAAGCGGGTGATCGATGGCACCCAGACCATGACCGTCTACAAGCCACTGAAATTGATCGCCACCGAAGCGGCCAAGCTCTCGGTGCAACTGGCGCGCAACGAGAAACCCACCTACACCTCGCAATACGACAATGGCAGCAAGAAAGTCGACACCATCCTGCTCACCCCGACCCCGTTGACCAAGGACAACATCGACCTGCTGGAGAAGGACGGGTTCTACACCAAGGCGCAGATCGCCGGGCAGTGACCTAATACCAGTCAATCAAGCCCCCTGTGGGAGCGAGCCTGCTCGCGATGGCGCAAGCACATCCACTATAGATGCAAGCTGAACCACCGCTATCGCGAGCAGGCTCGCTCCCACAGTTCCTTGACTGCCTGCCCCACTGTTTGTGTGTGAGCCTTTTTTATATGAGCCCTCGCCATGTCCGACTACCTGCTGCAAATGAACGGCATCGTCAAAACCTTTGGCGGTGTCAAAGCCCTCAATGGCATCGACATCAAGGTCCGGCCGGGTGAATGCGTCGGCCTGTGCGGTGAGAACGGCGCCGGTAAATCCACGCTGATGAAAGTCCTGTCGGCGGTCTACCCGTACGGCACCTGGGACGGTGAAATTGTCTGGGACGGCCAGCCGCTCAAGGCGCAGTCCATCAGCGAAACCGAAGCCGCCGGGATCGTCATCATTCATCAGGAATTGACCCTGGTCCCCGACCTGTCGGTGGCGGAAAACATCTTCATGGGCCACGAGTTGACGCTGCCCGGCGGACGCATGAACTACCCGGCAATGATCCACCGTGCCGAGGCCCTGATGCGTGAACTCAAAGTGCCGGACATGAACGTCTCGCTGCCGGTTTCACACTACGGCGGGGGTTACCAGCAACTGGTGGAGATCGCCAAGGCGCTGAACAAACAGGCGCGCCTGTTGATCCTCGATGAACCCTCCTCGGCCCTGACCCGTTCGGAAATCGAGGTGCTGCTGGACATCATCCGCGACCTCAAGGCCAAGGGCGTCGCCTGCGTCTACATCTCGCACAAACTCGATGAAGTGGCCGCCGTGTGCGACACCATTTCGGTGATCCGCGACGGCAAACACATCGCCACCACCGCCATGACCGACATGGACATCCCGAAGATCATCACCCAGATGGTCGGACGAGAAATGAGCAACCTCTACCCCACCGAACCCCATGACATCGGCGAGGTGATTTTCGAGGCACGCCACATCACCTGTTACGACGTCGACAACCCAAAACGTAAACGGGTCGACGACATTTCGTTCGTCCTCAAGCGCGGGGAAATCCTCGGCATCGCCGGGCTGGTCGGCGCCGGTCGCACGGAACTGGTGTCGGCGCTGTTCGGTGCCTACCCCGGCCGCCATGAAGGTGAGGTCTGGCTCAACGGCCAACCGATCGACACGCGCACGCCCCTCAAGTCAATCCGCGCTGGCCTGTGCATGGTGCCTGAAGACCGCAAGCGCCAAGGCATCATTCCCGACCTGGGGGTGGGCCAGAACATCACCCTGGCAGTGCTGGACAACTACTCGAAGATGACCCGCATCGACGCCGAAGCCGAGCTGGGCAGCATCGACCGGGAAATCTCGCGCATGCACCTCAAGACCGCGAGCCCGTTCCTGCCGATCACCAGCCTTTCCGGCGGCAACCAGCAAAAAGCCGTCTTGGCCAAGATGTTGCTGACCCAACCGCGCGTGCTGATTCTCGATGAGCCGACCCGTGGCGTGGACGTCGGCGCCAAGTACGAGATCTATAAGCTGATGGGCGCGCTGGCCGCCGAAGGCGTGTCGATCATCATGGTGTCCTCGGAGCTGGCCGAAGTGCTGGGGGTGTCCGACCGCGTGCTGGTGATCGGCGAAGGCCAATTGCGCGGCGATTTCATCAACCACGAACTCACCCAGGAACAGGTGCTCGCCGCCGCCCTCAGCCACCCCGAAGACCATAACAATAATGATCGGAAGTCTGCGTAGATGAATCAGGTCAAGCAACTCTTCAGCCGCTACAAAATGCTCGCGCTGGTGATCGCCGTGGCGGTGATCTGGCTGTTTTTCAGTTGGCAGACCGAGGGCGGGTTCCTGACTCCGCGCAACCTCTCCAACCTGCTGCGGCAGATGTCCATCACCGGGATCCTGGCCTGCGGCATGGTGCTGGTGATCATCAGCGGCGAGATCGATCTGTCGGTGGGTTCACTGCTTGGATTGCTCGGAGGCCTGGCGGCGATTCTCGACGTGATCTATCACATCCCGCTGCTGGCGAACCTGAGCCTGGTGGCCTTGTGTGGTTTGATGATCGGTCTGGGCAACGGCTACATGACGGCTTATCTGCGCATCCCGTCATTCATTGTCGGCCTGGGCGGCATGCTCGCCTTTCGCGGCATTCTGCTGGGGATTACCGACGGCACCACCATCGCCCCGGTGTCACCGGAGCTGGTCTACATCGGCCAGGGTTATCTGCCGCACGCCGTCGGCACGGGCCTGGGCGTACTGCTGTTTGCCTTGACCCTGTTCCTGACCTGGAAACAGCGGCGCAATCGCGCCCTGCATGGCTTGGCGGCCCACTCTCTGGTGCGTGATGTATTGCGCGTGGTGCTGATCGGCGCGGTACTGGCGGGGTTCGTCTATACCCTCAACAGCTACGACGGCATCCCGGTGCCGGTGTTGCTTCTGCTGATTCTGCTCGGTGTGTTCAGCTACGTCACCAGCCAGACCGTGTTCGGCCGGCGGGTCTACTCGGTGGGCAGCAACATGGAAGCCACGCGCCTGTCCGGGATCAACGTACAGGCGGTGAAACTGTGGATCTTCGGCATCATGGGCGTGATGTGCGCCCTCGCCGGCGTGGTCAACACCGCGCGCCTGGCCGCAGGTTCACCCTCGGCCGGCAGCATGGGAGAACTTGACGCCATCGCCGCCTGCTTCATCGGCGGCACCTCCATGCGCGGCGGCTCCGGCACCGTCTACGGCGCCCTCCTCGGCGCGCTGGTGATCACCAGCCTGGACAACGGCATGTCCATGCTCGACGTCGACAGTTATTGGCAGATGATCGTCAAGGGCAGCATTCTGGTGCTGGCGGTGTGGGTGGATGTGAGTACGCGCACGGGGCGGCGCTAGTGGTCAGGAACTCATCCACGGTGGGAGCAAGGCTTGCCCGCGATGAGATAACGCGGTTTCCCTGCGAGCCGGGAGCTCTGCCTCGCGAGCAAGCTTTGCTCCCACCGGACCTGCGAACTCCAAGTGGTAGCGGCCAGAGTCGGTCCTAAAATCTCGTAGGAATTTACCCCTGTGGTGAGGGGATTTATCCCCGCTGGGCTGCGAAGCGGCCCCAAACCAAACACCTCGTTTCGCCAGGTACACCGCAGGCAGCGGTTTTGCGACTGCTGCGCAGCGGAGCGGGGATAAATCCCCTCGCCACAGGGGCCGTGAGCGTCCTACAGGTCGGTTGTGGGTGCCGGGATCGACTTCTATAGTTGGGCTCGCCGCTGGCGTTGGTCAGTGGCTGGGTTTCGCAGCCCTACAGAATATGAATGACTTGCACCGTCGAATGAAAACTCAGGCAAAATTGCCGGCTTTCATTTTATGGCGGTTGCGCGCGGGAGACCTTCGGGTCTGCCGGGTTGGGTCATTCCTCGGTCTGCGAACCCGCGCGTAGCTGCCACCCATTTGTTTCGCAGCAAGAAGGTGGCAATTCTTTTTTTCTTAACGGAATGACCTTATGACCACACATCAAGCATCCGACCGTTTCACCCCATTAACCCAAACCGCCACCACCCACCCCGTGCTGCTGATCGACACCCACGCGCCATTGCCCGAACTCCACGCCTGCGCCAGCGAACGCCTGCACGCCACGCTCGACTACCTGACGCTGGTGGCCTGCTCCAGCCTGCGCGATTCTGCGACGAGTGATATCAACACCCTCACCAACGTCGCCCGGATTCTGGTGCAGGACGTGGCGGATGTGTTCGGCGTGATCGAACAGCACGGGCTCGAAGGCTGAACACACATCGATAATCGGCCCGGCTTGGGCCAATCCTGTCTCAACAAGGAGTAACTGCATGGAAGTGCACAACCCGCTACAACCCTGCGATTGCGCGAATATGGAAGACATCCGCCGCGAAATCGACGCCCTCGACCAGACCGTTATCCAGCTGTTGGGCAGGCGTTTTCAATACGTGCTGGCGGCGTCGAAATTCAAGACCTCGGCCACGTCGGTGCGTGCTCCGGAGCGTTTCAAGGCGATGCTGGCGACCCGGCGCCAGTGGGCCGAGGCTGAAGGCCTTAGCCCGGATGCGATCGAGAAAATGTACAGCGACTTGGTGAGTCACTTTATCGCCGAAGAAATGAAACACTGGACGGCTCAGCAATCCGGGACCTGATCGCCACGACAAGCGTATTGCGTTCAGGCCCAGGCCACCGTCAACAGACCGGCCCCAAGCACGACACATAACGGTGAATAAACCCATGTGTCGAGCTTGGCGAACGTCGAGCCTTTGACCTCCTTGAAGAAACCCACCAGGTTCGATTCGCCAATGGCACGGGCGAACATCAGCAAGGCGATCGCGCTGATCAGCCATTGCAAGGCCCGATGGGTGATGGGCGGTGCCAGCAAGCCGACCCGCAGGCACACCAGAGCCGCAATCAGCAGCAGCGCGAGGGCCACCAGCAGTGTCAGCCAACCCGATGGGTTGAACGCCGGGCGCAGCGACTCTCCTTGCCTCGCCGGAACCTGAGGCACGACCGCCAGGGCCGCCCATCGCCCGCCCAGGGCCCAATACAAATGAATCAAGCTGATGGTCGCAAATATCGCGACCAGCGACCGAGCCACTAAAAGCGTCATTCGCCAGCCTCCTTGAAAGGTTGAACAATCATCCTAGCTCGAATTCGGCATTTCGCCGCACGGGCGCAGACTGCCGGTTTTCGGCGATTGACGCATTGCTCAAGATCAAGAGTTCAATCGGGCACGCTACAGACCCGCAGCGACTTTGTCGGCGACCTCCTTGGGCACCCAAGCCTGCCAGACCTGGGGATGGGCCTTGAGGAACGCCTCGGCGGCTTCGCGCGGCGGCGTGTGCTTTTCGCTCATGTCGGCCAGGGCCTTGTTCAACGGCTCGATGGGCAAATCGACTTTACTGAAGAACTCGGCAATGTCCGGGTGTTGCTTTTGAAACGGCACGGAGACGCCAATCGACAGCTTCGAGGCCAGGGAGCGGGTTGGCTTGGGGTTGGGGTTGTCGGCATCGGTCAGGGTTTTCCAGGCCTCGGCATCGAACGGGGGTTCTTGCAACTGCACCAGCTTGAAACGTCCCAGCAGCGGCGTCGGCGACCAGTAATAAAACAGGATCGGCTTGCCCCGGCGGATCGACGAGCTGATTTCCGCATCCAGCGCCGCGCCCGAACCACTGCGGAAATTCACATAGCTGTCGGACAGACCATAGGCCTTGAGCTTCTGCTTGTTGACCACTTCGGAGGTCCAGCCGATGGGGCTGTTGAGGAAACGGCCCTTGCTGGGGCTTTCCGGGTCTTTGAAGACATGCTTGTAGCGCGCCAGGTCTTCGACGCTGCGCAAATCCGGGGCCAGGGGTTTGATGCCCTTGGCCGGGTCGCCCTTGATCACATATTCCGGGACCCACCAGCCTTCGGTCGCGCCCTTGACCGTATCGCCCAAGGCGACCACCTTGCCTTCAGCCTCGGCCTTGACCCATACCGGGCTGCGACCGGCCCACTCTTCCCCGATCACCTGGATGTCGTTATTGGCCAGCGCCGTTTCCAGGGTAATGGTGGTGCCCGGCAAGGTGTCAGTCTGCAGCCCATAGCCCTTTTCGACGATCACACGCAGGATATCGGTGATCAGACTGCCGCTTTCCCAATTCAGGTCGGCAAAATGGATCGGCGCCTGCGCGGCCGATGCCGGGAGAGGCGAAACCAACACCGCACAGGCGGCCCAGGCAGCCAGCCACTGTCGAACTCGTTTCATGCGTTGCACCTCGTACCAGACACAGCCATAGCTCAACGGTCCTGCGTAACCGGACGCAAGCCTCTGATTAATTCAGTCAACTGACTGTAGCCGAGGTTCCACGCAGACCTGGTGAAAACTGTTAGCAGGGCGCAAAACCCGAACGCTGGAGCAACCCGCTTCTCACCTGCCTCGAGCTGACGAGGTACACCTCACTCGCTGGCCTTGAAGGTGACGAGTTCACCTTTGCGCCACTTGGCGGCTTTGGCGGTCACGGCCTTTAGGGTCTTGGTCAGGCCCTCGTGCAACTGCTCGTTGGCGGCGAAAACCGTCAGCACGCTGTGCCCTTCCTTGAACAGGATCGCGTGGCCACCGGGGGTGGTGACGAACGCGTAATCGCCAAGGCCATAGACCGTCAGTTTGATTTCGCGAAACCTGATTTCAAACTTGCCACCTTCACGGCTGGGCAATACCGCTGCACGAAAATGATCACCGACTTTGAGCTCAAGCCTGGGCTTGTCATCGACCACCAGGGCCGATTCGGTGTCGATTTCGGCAACATAAATACCTTCGGCGGTTTGCTCGGTGATGTAGACGAAGCGCGACTGGAACTGCTTGACCAGTTTTGCCCGCAGATCACCAAGTACGAATAACGCATGCATGTCGAGATTACTTACTGCCAAGGAAACATCCCCATCTTTGTAAACGGCCCGCCCTCTGAAAAGGACGGACCACGAGAACCCGTGCCGACTGTGTGTCGCAGTGGACCTGTAACTGAAAATTCGAAGTGAACGGCGTGCCCTGCCCCAGGGCGAGAGAAGACTAAAGGATTGTCACTCTCGCCGTCTTTCCCGCGGGGTCGTCAGAGGCTGAAGGAAAACGCCACTCTGAGCATCGGAAAAGGTGGGACTACTAACTTTAGGGAAATTTCTCACTTAGAAAAGCATTTTTCTGACATCGAGGCCAAAAAAAATTGCTTTAGATAGGCACAGCCCCCACACGGTGCTGCCGATTCTAGAGCAGCCGCAGGCGTGGAGACTACTCAAAACACTCGGCAATTCGTCGGTAAACCATAGAAAAGGAATTCACATGGCCACTTTCACGAGCCTGACCCAACCCCTCACCCCTTGCATCGCTGACAAGCCTGACGGGTTTGACGAAGTCCATTACCTGCCGGGTTCTTTGTTTCAACCGCGTTATCGGGTGGTTCTGGCCGGCAAGTGCTTTTTCCATATTGAAGAAACCTCGACTGGCCGTGTAAGAGGTTTCCGTACTGATCATAACGAGGCCTGTTACCTGGCCAGGCGTCTGGAACGTAGCGTTTGACCTGAGATACGACACGCCCATCACTTAACTCAGCCGCGACAGGCAACTGCTGCCATACTGCCTGCCCAGCGAAGACCGTCCCCCCATTGACGATCGCGCACTCATACTAATGACTTGTGAAGGAAAGGCGCGACGTGACGGAATTTGATATTGGCGAGTATTTCATCCGGGGCGAGGCCAGAGAGGTCGAAGGCGAATTCCAGGCTGTCATCGTGATGCGCGCCAAGCCCCCCTTGACCACCATCACGTGTCATCAGGTGGAAAAGGATCGCTGGTTCAAAACCTCCGAGCTCGCCGCCGAAGCCGCGCGGGCAGCGGCAAAAGCCCTGAAACTGGCGGTGGATGAAGGCGCGTTGAAAGCCTGAAGCCGATCGAACTCCTGAGCGGCGTTTGCCTCAGATAAAGGGAAGCAACCGAGGCGCCATGACGGCGCCCGCCCAAAGGAGAACCCCATGGAACAGCCCTCGCACGAGCTCAGAACCCTGTTCGATCAACTAGGCCTGCCATCGGATGGCAAAGCCATCGATGACTTCATCATGGCCCATCCGCTGGACCCGGAGATCAAACTGGTGGAGGCCGACTTCTGGTCGGAGCAACAGAAAGACCTGCTCCGTGAATGGCTGCTCGCCGACGGCGAGGAAGCGGTGCTGGTGGATCAGTTGAATGTCCGTTTGCACGACGGCAAATAACCCGTCAAACCCCGTGGCGAGGGAGCTTGCTACCGCTCGTTCCCGTAGGAGCTGACGAGCGAAGCGAGGCTGCGATCTTTCCGAGCTCAATTGAGTTTCAAGTGAAAGATCAAAAGATCAAAAGATCAAAAGATCGCAGCCTCGCTTCGCTCGACAGCTCCTACAGCGTGATCAAGCGCCACCGCCACCGTTTTTTTACCTCATCAGGCCTGGCGCGGCTTCTCGGGTTTGTAGCCTAGCCGCAGGCCACCCCAATGACGCCCCTTGAGCATGATCGGCACTGAAAGGTCATGCATCAGCTCACCCGTATCGCGCGTGTAGGTCTGCAACAGCACGGGCTGCTGGTGGCTACCACACCGAATCCCTGTGCGATCGGAGAATTTGCGTTTAGTGCGATTGTTCACCGTGTCCACTTGCGGATCGCCGGTCAGGGGTTGGCTGAAGACCTTGTTGTGGGTCGGTACATAACCTTCCTGGGTACAGGCAATGGCGAATACCAGGCCTTCGTGCCGGGAAAGCAAAGGTTCCTGGATGGCCGGCAGGACCTGATCGGTGTAGCGGTCGAAACGGGTCTGAAACTTGGCGGGCTGGGTATTGGGGATCGGCTGGTAGCTGCGGTCGAACAGGTCCTCCAGGCTGACACGGCCCTGGTCGATGTCTGCCTCGAACTGGGCCGCGATCTGGCTCGCCCCTTCGCGCGCCAGGTCGTAGACCCGTTGGTGATAATCGTCCAGGCCGACCTCGGCCAGGCGCTCGCTGATGGTTTCGGCCTGGCCTTCCATTTGCACAGCCGCTTGAGCCAGGCGCTGGGTCTGCTGATCGCTGATGGACAGGTCGCTGCGCATCTGTTCGATGGCGTGAAACAGGCTGTCGAGTTGTTCGCGGTTGGTGTCGGTGCCTTGGGCGATGGCGCTGACCTGGGTTTCGACGCCGGCCGCCAGCCGGGCTATGTTTTCCAGGTGCTGACCGGTGTGCTCGACTTGCTGCACGCCACTGTCCAGGTCGCTGGCCAGTTGGCGGATCTGCTCCACCACTTGGGCGGTGCGCTGCTGGATGTCCGCAACCATCACCCCGACCTCGCCGGTTGCCGCGGCCGTACGCCCGGCCAGCCCACGGACCTCGTCCGCCACCACCGCGAAGCCACGACCATGCTCGCCGGCCCGTGCCGCTTCGATGGCCGCGTTGAGCGCCAAGAGGTTGGTCTGGCTGGCGATCGACTGAATCACCAGGCTGACCCGCTGGATTTCATCGCTGCGCACACTCAGCGCCTCGATCAACTCGCGGCTGTCGTTCGCGCGCTGGCTGAGCTGGTGCATCCGGCTGATGGACTCCACCAGTTCGCTGCGCCCGGCAACGCTACTGCGATGGGCCTCACTGGCGGCGCTCAGGGCCTGCTGGCTGAGTTGCGAGGTGGCCTGCTCGGTGGCGATCATCGATTCGGCATTGCCGACGATTTGCGCCGCCGCATCGAGCTGCGACTGAACCTTGCCAGCCAGTTGCTTGACCGAATAGGCGACGCCGGCCGCTGACAACGCGTTATGGCTGGTGGTGTAAGACAGATCACGGGTCAACTCGGCCAACGTGTCCGCAGCGGCGGGTTCAGGCTCGGCGGCCAGACGCGAGCGCAGGCGCGGCAGCCAGACGATGAGCATCGCCAGGGGCAGGCCCAGATACAACGACAAACCACCCAGGGTCATGCCGCCCAGCAGCAAAGTCAGCGCAAGACTCTGCAAAGTCGGCGTCAGCCAACGCGCCGTGTGGCCGGTCACAGGCACCGAAGCTGGCACCGCCCTCGCCAGGGAACCGTCTGTCGCCATATCAATCACCCACATTTCTCGTTGTTATACCCGCATTAAACGCCACTACGGAGCCATTATCCATGGTCCATTAGTCGTGTTTTTGTCGAGGGTCAACGCAAGTAGGCGAACAGGCGCAGCCGAAAGCAAAAAGATCGCAGCGTCCGGAAGGAAGCTGCGATCTTTTCTGAAACGCGAATCAGGCCTGACGCTGGTGCTTGTCGATCTGTTCGTGACGTTCCTGAGCTTCGATGCAGTACTTGGTGGTCGGGCTGATCAGCAGGCGCTTGAGGCCGATCGGCTCGCCGCTGTCATCACACCAGCCGAAGCTGTCGTCGTTGATACGGTCCAGGGCCTGCTCCAGCTGAGGCAGCATGCGCTGGTCGCGATCGATGGCGTTGACCAGCCAGGTCCGCTCTTCTTCCACGGAAGCAGCGTCCGCCGGGTCAGCCGGGGTATCCAGGCTCTCAATGGCGATTCGGTTCTGTTCGATGCGCTCGTGGGTTTCCACTTTCATGTTCTGCAACAGCTTGGTGAAGAAAGCCAGCTGCTCGGCATTCATGTAGTCATCCGCCGGCATGGCCAGCAACTTTTCCTTTGTCATTGATTTCTCTATAAAAAAACGTGCATTAAGGCGAATTATGAAGCGTCCCGCAGCGCGCTGCCACGCTCATCGGGAAGGCGCCGTCTATTCCAAGCGCCACCCGGCACTCAATTTACGAGGGGCGGCAGTCTAAGGCCGAGTCGAAGCCTCAGCAACTGAAAACATAGGGAAAATGTCCGACAACCCTTCTAAATGTTCTCTGACAAGCTTTTGGCAGTCATCGGAGTGCGTTTATAACAAGAAATTCGATTCAATAGCTGTATCAAGAAGACAAATGGCAACGCCACGCGGGTCAGGCGTGGCGCTTTGTCGCAGCGAAAGGCCCTTCAGCGTTTGAGTTTGCGCTTATTGCGGTACTGGTCGATGACCACCGCCACCACGATGATCAAGCCTTTGATGATGTCCTGGATGTAGGCATCCACGCCGACGAAGGTGAAACCACTGGCCATGACCCCGAGGATCAGCGCGCCGATCACCGTTCCGGTGATGCGCCCCACCCCACCGGCCAGGCTGGTGCCGCCGATCACGGCCGCCGCAATCGCGTCCAGCTCATAGGACATGCCCATGCCGGCCTGCCCCGTGGCGGCCCGCGCCGAAGCCACCACCCCGGCCAGCCCCGCCAGCAGCCCGGCGATGCTATAGACGATCACCAGGTGCCGTTTGACATTGATGCCCGAGGTGCGTGCCGCCTGCATGTTGCCGCCGATGGCGTAGGTGTACTTGCCGTACTTGGTGTAGCGCAGGGCGATGTGGAAGATCACCGCCACCACCAGGAAAATGATCACCGGCATGGCACCCTGGCCGATGGCGGTATAGGAATCGGACAACATGCTCACCGGTTGGCCTTCGGTGTAGTAACGCGCCAGACCACGGGCCGAGACCATCATGCCGAGGGTGGCAATAAAGGGTGGGATACCCGTGATGGCGATGATGCTGCCGTTGATCGCTCCGGCCAACAGCCCTACGCCCAACCCCGCCACCACCGGTATCCATACGGGCAAATCAGTCAGGGAGGGAAACACCGCCCGGGTGAAATCCGACGTTTGGGCCAGGCTGGCGGCGATCATCGCCGACAACGCCAGCACCGAGCCGGAGGACAGGTCGATACCGGTGGTGATGATCACCTGGGTCACACCGATGGCCAGCAGCCCGATGATCGACACTTGCAGGATCATCAGCACCAGGCGCTGGGAGTTCATCAGGAAACTCTGGTCGCGCATGATCCAGCCGAACACTTCGAACACCAGGCCGATGCCGATCAGCACCAGGAAGATACTCAGTTCCGTCGGTAGCCGCCGCCGTGTCCTGGCCGGGGCGGCCGCGGGTTTGTTTTCCAGTATCGCGTTCATAACCATTCACCTTTTTTATCTGTGGCGAGGGCACCGCTCGCGCTGGGTTCTGTGGGAGCTGACTCGCGGAGCGAGGCTGCGATCTTTTGATCTTTCGCTTGAAACTCAGGTGCTGGGTGAAAGATCGCAGCCTCGTTGCACTCGACAGCTCCTACAGAGCCCTGCGCGAGCTTGAGGCCTTCTGTTATCAGGACAGACCCGAGGCCAGTTGCATGACCCGTTCCTGGGTCGCCTCGCTACGGTCCAGCGTGCCCATCAGGTCCCCTTCATGCATCACCATCACCCGGTCGCTCATGCCCAGCACTTCCGGCAGTTCCGAAGAAATCATGATCACCGCCATGCCTTCGCTGGCGAGGTATGAAATGAGCCGGTAGATCTCGGCCTTGGCGCCAACGTCGATACCGCGAGTCGGCTCATCGAGGATCAGGATGCGTGGGTTGGTCATCAGCCATCGGGCCAGCAGAGCCTTCTGTTGGTTGCCGCCGGACAAGGTGTCGATGCACTGTTCCAGCGACGGCGTCTTGACCCGCAGCTTCTTGCACATGTCTTCGCACAAGGCGCGCAGGGCTTTCTGCTGGATGAAACCGTTGCCGGCGTATTGGGGCAACACGGCCATCTCCATGTTCTCCAGCACCGACAGGCACGGGAACAGGCCACTGAGCTTGCGATCCTCGGTCAACAGCGCGAAACCCTTCTCGATGGCCATGTGCGGGTCGCTGATGCGCACGGGTTGGCCGTCCAGCCGGATTTCGCCGCCGGTGCTCGGGGTCACGCCGAAAATCGCCTCGGCCACGTTGGTCCGGCCCGAGCCCATCAACCCGGCAATGCCGAGAATTTCCCCGGCATGCAGGTCGAAGGACACGCCTTTGAAAATGCCGTCCAGGCTCAGGTCGCGCACCGACAGCACCAGATCGCCGATGGGTTGCTCCCGAACCGGGAACAACTGGCTCAATTCGCGCCCGACCATCATTGATATCAGGCTGTCGCCGTCCATGCTGTCGGCCCGTTGCAGGCCGATGTAGGCGCCGTCGCGAAACACCGCCACTTCATCGGCGATGGCGAACACTTCGTTCATTTTATGGGTGATGTAGATGATGCCCTTACCTTGAGACTTGAGGTCGGCAATGATCGAGAACAGATGCGCGACCTCCGTCTCGGTGATGGCCGAGGTCGGCTCGTCCATGATCAGAATGTCCGAGTCGTAGGACACCGCCTTGGCGATCTCGACCATCTGCCGCTCGGCGATGCTCAGGTTGCCCACCAGCTCTTCAGGATCAAGGTTGATGCGCAAGCGCTCCAGCAACCTGGCGGTGCAACGGTGCATCTCGCCATGGTCGACCATGTGCAGGCCGTTGAGCTGCTCGCGGCCGATCCAGATGTTTTCAGCGATGCTCATGTGGGGCATCAGGTTCAGTTCCTGATGGATCATCGCGATGCCGGCCTGCAACGCCCCGAGCGGCGTGTCGAACGTCACCGGTTTGCCACGCAGGCGCAGTTCACCGGCGTCGGGCTGGTAGATGCCGGCGATGATCTTCATCAAAGTCGATTTGCCCGCACCGTTCTCGCCCATCAAAGCCAGCACGGAACCGGGGCGCACCCGCAATTGCACATCCGACAGGGCCACCACACCGGGAAACCCCTTGCTGACATTGGCGACTTCCAGCAAGTACGGTTCTTCAGGTATTACGTCCGGCCGGACAGTAGCCGCCGGGGCGCTCGAAGCAGTCGCTGAAGCGAACATGGTCAGGTACTCCCTTGGCGAGGTCAGTGGGCGACTTCGCCTGTTTATTGTTGTGGTAGCAGTACGTTAAACGTCACTTGAACTGATCGACGTTTTCCGGCGTGATCAGGCGATACGGCACCCATACAGCCTGCTCGACCGGCTGTTTCTTGACCATTTTCACCGCTGTGTCGATCGAGCCATCGGCCTGGCCCTTGGCGTCCTGGAACACCGAGACCGCCATTTCGCCTTTCTTGATGGCATTCAAACCGTCCGGCGTGCCGTCAACCCCGGCGATCAATACCGTGCCCGGCTTAGTGCCCGCTTGCTTGAGTGCCATCGCGGCGCCAATGGCCATCTCGTCGTTGTTGGCCACCACCGCTTGGAACTCGCGTCCCTGGGTCAACCAGTCATTGACCAGGGTCATGCCCTTGTCGCGCAACCAGGTGCCGGTCTGTTCCTGTTCGATCTTGATGTTGGGGTACTTGGCAAGCACGTCCTTGACGCCCTTGGTACGGTTGGCGGTGGAGTTGTTGGCAAGGTCACCCAACAGAATCACGATGTCCCCCTTGCCGCCCATCTTTTCGGCCAGGTACTGCATCTGCATGTGGCCAGCTTCCAGGTCGTCGGAGGCAACGGTGACCACACCTGCCGGCAGTTTCAGCTCGTCGGGACGCCGATTGACGTACACCAACGGAATACCGGCGGCGACGGCGGCCTTGGTGATGCGTTGGGTGGCGGCAGTGTCCACCGGGTTGACGATAATTGCGTCGACCTTCTGGCTGATAAAATTTTCCACCTGGCTCAGTTGCTTGACCACATCACTGCGTGCATCTTCGAACTGCAAGGTGACGCCATCCGGCAGGGACTTGGCTTTGCTGTCCATCGACTCACGCAGGTACGTCAGCCAGGTGTCATCGAACTGGGACATGCTGACGCCGATCTTCAGGTCCGCCAGGGCGGCGCCGCTGGTGAGCATCAAC
Organism: Pseudomonas halotolerans; assembly: GCF_039581215.1. Taxonomy (NCBI): domain Bacteria; kingdom Pseudomonadati; phylum Pseudomonadota; class Gammaproteobacteria; order Pseudomonadales; family Pseudomonadaceae; genus Pseudomonas; species Pseudomonas halotolerans. The sequence goes on along the minus strand of NZ_JBCNTJ010000002.1, from coordinate 405,372 downwards.
GACAGGGCCAGCGAGGCGATACGGGTCTTGGTCTTCATGAACGGTCTTTCTCCACTTTGTTGTTGGTTTTATGGATAAGGCGTAGCGGATCAGGAGCGCGGCAAACGCACGATGGGCGCGCCAGGTATGCAACACACCAGGGCGCCCTTGCGCTGGATGCACAGGGATTGGAACAGGGGAAGGACTGCGGACAGACGTGGCAGGTGAGACAAGTGAAACGCAGAACGGCTGAAGGTTTTCATCGACGGTACCTGGCTGTGTTTCTTGTTGTTGTTTTGTCCGTGATTGGCTCAAGGCAGGCTTGGCAAAAGACGAACAGGATTGTCGGTAACCTGGAATCGACTTTATTGGAAAATATTTTCCATATCAACTCATTTTAGAATTTTATTCGTTTTTTATTCCATGGCCGACAGGCGTGGATAACCTCACCACTTCACCCTGTTTGGCGCTCTGCCTGGCCGCGTCCAGAATGCGCGTGGTCGCCAGTGCATCACGGGCTTGCACCGGCAGCGGGCCGGCGTTCTGCAAGGCGGTTTGCAGACTCTGGTAGAACGCCATCCAGCAGCCGCGCTCCGACGCCACTCGCTCGCGCTCGGTGCCTTGCTCGAACCAACCCCAGCGCCGATGCTCTTCGCTCCCCCAGCGCTCACCCTCGGTCGCCGGGCTCAACCCGGCCAGCGCCTGGGCTTCCTGCCCGTCCAGGCCCTCGACGGTATAGCAGCCCTCGGTGCCGCTGACCCGAAAGCGCGGGCGCGGTGCGTTTTGCAGGCAACTGCCGCTCAGGTGGGAAAGCACGCCGTTGGCATGGCTCAGGGAGATAAAAAAACCGTTGTCGAACGCTTGGCCGGGTTGCCGGTAATCCAGCTCGGCGTAAACCTTGGTCACTGGCCCGAACAATTGCAGCGCCTGGTCCACCAGATGGCTGCCCAGGTCCCGCAGAAACCCGCCACCACTGCCCTTGCCGACCGAGGTTGACGACCAACGCTCGACGCTGGACTCAAACCGAACGACCTGCCCCAGCGCACCGGACTCCAGCAGTTTTCGCAAGGTCAGGTAGTCCGAATCCCAGCGGCGGTTCTGATACACCGTCAGCGGCACGTTGCGCTGCTCGGCCGCCAGCACCATCGCCTCGGCCTGGGCGGCATCAAGGGCAAAAGGTTTGTCGCTGACCACTGCAACACCCAGTTCAATGGCCTGCATGACCACGGCCGGACGACCGTCCAGCGGTGTGGACACCACCACCGCATCGACGCCTGCGGCCACCAATTGTTCGAGGGTGTCGAAGGCCTGCGCATGCGGGTGCTCGTTCGCCAGTTGCTGGCGCCGCTCAGCAGACCGCGTCACCACGCCGACGAACGTAGCCCCGGGCAGACTGCTGATCAGCGGCGCATGGAAAAACCGCCCACCCTTGCCGTAGCCGACTAGTCCGATTCGCATGAAAGCTCCTTGTTAATCACTGAATGAATGCAATCCCTGTGGGAGCTGAGCTTGCTCGCGAAGACGGCAGCACATTCAGCATCCATGCAAGCTGATCCACCGCCATCGCGAGCAAGCTCAGCGCCCACAACTTGACCGAGTGCCCCTGAAGGAACGCAGTCGACTGTGGGAGCGGGCTTGCTCGCGAAGACGGCGGTAGCTTCAACCTTGATGTTGACTGACACTACGCTTTCGCGAGCAAGCTCAGCGCCCACAACTTGACCGAGTGCCTCTGAAGGAACGCAGTCGACTGTGGGAGCGGGCTTGCTCGCGATGACGGCAGCACATTCAGCATCAATGCAAGCTGATCCACCGCCATCGCGAGCAAGCTCAGCGCCCACAACTTGACCGAGTGCCTCTGAAGGAACGCAGTCGACTGTGGGAGCGGGCTTGCTCGCGAAGACGGCGGTAGCTTCAACCTTGATGTTGACTGACATGGGAGCGGGCTTGCTCGCGAAGACGGCGGTAGCTTCAACCTTGATGTTGACTGACACTACGCTTTCGCGAGCAAGCCCGCTCCCACAGGGAGATTGTGGTTAGCCATAGAAACGTGGGCGTTCGGGCAGTTCGACCTTGACGATCTGCCCACTCTGCTGCGCTTCAACACAAGCATCCGCCGCCACTGCCGCGGCAAAGCCGTCCCAGGCCGACGGCCCGCCCACCTGCCCGGCGCGTACACCGTCGATGAAAGCCTGCAATTCGACGTCATAGGCGGCGATGAAACGATCCTTCCAGTCCATCAGGATCGCATTGGACAACTTGGCGCCACTGCGCAATTGCACCTGGGACGGTTCCGGGAGTTTGGCGATGCCGGTTTCCCCCACTACTTCACACTGGATGTCGTAGCCGTACTGGCAGTTGACGAACACCTCCACATCGATGCGCGTGCCCTTCGCGGTTTCCAACAGAACGATCTGCGGATCGCGCAGGTGCGCCAGCGCTTTGCTGGTCTTGCGCGGGAAAACCACCTGCACCGAAACGTAGTCATCGGCCAGCAGCCAGCGCAGCACATCCAGCTCATGAATCAGTGTGTCGGTGATCGCCATGTCGGTCTTGTAGTTCTCCCCCACGCGCGGATTGCGATGCGCGCAGTGCAGCATCAGCGGTTCGCCGATCTGGCCGCTGTCGATCACCGCCTTGAGCGCCCGATAGCCTTCATCGTACGGGCGCATGAAACCGACCTGAACCAGGCGCTTGCCATGGGCGACTTCGGCTTCGACGATCTTGCGACAGCCGTGGGCCGTGACCGCCAGCGGCTTTTCACAGAACACCGGTTTGCCGGCCGCGATCGCCGCCAGCACGAACTCTTCGTGGCTCGGCCCCCAGGAGGTGACCAGGATGGCCTCAACGTCCGGCGCACTGATCAAGGCATGCCCGTCGGGATACACCTCGGCGGTCAGGTGCAGGTCGGCCAGCACTTTCGCCGCCTGAGCGAGGTTGATGTCGGTCACCGCCACCACCTGGCTGTTGAGCAAGGTCTGGCTGCAACGCCGGATATGGTCCTGGCCGATGGCCCCGGTGCCGATGACGCCCAGCTTCAAAGACATGAATAACTCCTTTCGTAGGGTTGGGGCGGTTAATACTGGCGAGCCTCGGCCAGTCGTTCATTGAGGGTTTTGGCCACCGCATCGGTGCGCGCGCTGGTGGAGACTTGCGCCACGCCGACCCGCCACCACGACAGGTAGCTGTGGATCATGGTCTTGGGCAAGACCTTGATGTCGATGAGGGTCGAGACCGTTTGCAGCCGCGCATCGGCCAGGGCCGCGTGGAGTTCATCGAGGGTTTTGACCTTGTAGGTCTTGCAGCCGTAGGCCGCCGCGCTCATGGCGAAGTCCACCGGCACGAAGCCGCCATCGAGCTTGCCGGTGTCCGGGTTGCGGAAGCGGAACTCGGTGCCGAAACTGTCCATGCCGTTGCCCATCTGCAAATTGTTGATGCAACCGAACGTCATGTTGTCGAGCAAAATCACGTTGATCTTGCGGCGCTCCTGGATCGAGGTCGCCAGCTCCGAATGCAGCATCATGTAGGAGCCGTCGCCCACCAGCGCGTAGACCTCTTTGTCGGGCTCGGCCAGCTTCACCCCCAGCGCCGCGTTTACCTCATAGCCCATGCACGAATAGCCGTATTCGACGTGATAGGTGTTCACCCCCTTGCTGCGCCAACTGCGCTGCAAATCCCCTGGCAGGCTGCCAGCGGCGGCAACGATGATCGCCTCGTCGGCCAGGGTTTGGTTGAGGGTGCCCAGCACGCGGCTCTGGGTCAGGCAGGAACCGGTGAGTTCGATGAATTCGCGAAACACCGCCGGGTCCATGCGGTCGTTGATTTCCGGGATGAAGTCCTCGGCTTGATAATCGGCCTGGTAGATCCGGTCGACCTCGGCGTCCAGCTGGACCTTGGCGTCGACAATCTGCCCGCCCCATTCAGCGCGATACTTGCCCATCGCCGCGGACAGGGCCTCCAGGCCCGAGCGAGCGTCGGCCAGCAGTTGCACGCCATCGAGCTTCAAGGCATCGCACGGGCTGATATTGAGGTTGAGGAACTGCACATCCGGATGCTGGAACAGCCATTTGGACGAGGTGGTGAAATCGCTGTAGCGGGTGCCGATACCAATGATCAGGTCGGCTTTCTTGGCCAGCAGGTTTGCCGCCAGGCAACCGGTTTCGCCAACGCCCCCGACGTTCAGTGGGTGACTGGACACTACCGCGCTCTTGCCGGCCTGGGTCTCGGCAAAGGGGATGTCGAAGCGCTCGGCAAACGCTTGTAGCGCTGCGTTGGCCCCGGCGTATTTGACCCCGCCGCCGCAGATGATCAGCGGCTGGCGCTTGCCTTTGAGCAGCACCAGGGCATCGTCGAGCATCGCTTCGGTGGCCGGGCGCCGGTCGATGCGATGCACGCGTTTTTGCAGAAAGTAATTCGGGTAATCGTAGGCCTCGGCCTGTACGTCCTGGGGCAGCGCCAGGGTCACCGCGCCGGTTTCGGCCGGGTCGGTAAGCACGCGCATGGCCTGGATCGCGGCGCTCATCAGTTGTTCGGGCCGATTGATGCGATCCCAGTATTTACTCACGGCCTTGAACGCATCGTTGGTGCTGATGCTCAGGTCATGGAACTGCTCGATCTGCTGCAGCACCGGGTCCGGCTGGCGACTGGCGTAGACATCGCCAGGCAACAACAGCAACGGGATGCGATTGGCCGTTGCAGTCGCGGCGGCGGTCAACATGTTCGCCGCGCCAGGGCCGACCGAAGACGTACAGGCGTAGATTTTGCGGCGCAGATGCTGCTTGGCGAAACCGATGGCCGCGTGGGCCATGCCCTGCTCGTTGCGCCCCTGATGGACCACCAGGTCGCCGCTGTCCTGCTCCAGCGCCTGGCCCAGGCCCAGCACATTGCCGTGGCCGAAAATGGTAAAGACCCCGGCGACGAATTTGCTCTGGACGCCATCGACCTCGACGTACTGGTTATCGAGGAATTTCACCAGGGCCTGGGCCATGGTCAGTCGTGTTGTGGTCATGCTTGCACCTTTTCAAACGCAACTCGGTCGAGTGTGGGAGCGGGCTTGCTCGCGAAAGCGGTGTGTCAGACGACATCAATGTTGAATGTACGGCCGCTTTCGCGAGCAAGCCCGCTCCCACATTGGGATCTTCATCAGCCCCACTATCGTGTCAGGCCTGGGGATTGCGCAGATGATTCATGCTCACCCCCAACGCCTGACGGATGTCGGCCAGCTCATGGACGCTCTGGGCAAACGGTTCGAAGGACAGGTAGCCCTCGTAACCACCGGCCCGCAACGCCTCGATCTGCGCGGCATTGCCGAGGATATCCGCCTCGCCCACCAGCACGCGGTGGCCGTCGCGGAGGGTCGTCAGGGGGGCCTGGGCATTCTCGACACCGGAGATGTGCACCAGCCCAGTCAGCTCGGGGAAAAATGCCTGCTCACCGGCCAGGTGATGATGAAAGGTGTCATGCACCAGACGGAACACATCCAGCCCGCCAATGGCCTTGATCGCTTCCACTGCCGTGCGCTTGCGCCGCAGCGAACACTCTTCAAACCCCAACGGTTCGATGAAACCGTAGATGCCGAAAGCCCGCAGAATCGGCGCCAGCTCACTGAGGGCCGTACGCAGCCCCGCCGCGCGTTCGGCCTCGCCGCGCGGGTCGGCGCGCTCGTTGAGCGGGCACATCACCAGCCCCTCGGCGCCGCATTCGCGAGCATAGTCGGCCAGCCGCACGGCTTGGGCACGGCGCTCCTCGTTCCATACGTCGAAGGGATACAGCGCGTTGATCGACAACACCTTGATGCCCCGCGCCTCACATAACTCACGCACCTGTGCGGGCGGCATGCCGTTTTCGATCTCGACCCCGTGCAGGTCGTTGCGAATCTCGATGGCATCGGTTTTCAGCGCCAGGGCCAAGTCGATGAATTCGGGCAGAGACAGGTGCGGAGCAACCATTCGGTTCAAGGCAAAACGCAGGGGCTTGTTCATTGTTGTTATCCCTCCGGCATTCATAAACGGTTATTGAGCAGTTGGCATGCTGAACTCAGGGCCCTTGGCGATGCTGTCGGGCCAGCGCTGCATCACGCTTTTGTAGCGGCTGTAGAAGCGCAAACCTTCTTCACCGTAGGCATGGTGATCGCCAAACAGCGAGCGCTTCCAGCCGCCAAAGGAATGCCAGGCCATGGGCACCGGAATCGGCACGTTGATGCCCACCATGCCGACCTTGATGCTGCGGGCAAACGAGCGGGCAATGCCGCCATCACGGGTGAAGCAGGACACGCCGTTGCCGAACTCGTGGGCATTGATCAGGGCCACGGCGCTGGCGAAATCCGCCACGCGAACGATGCCCAGGACCGGGCCGAAAATCTCTTGCTGGTAGATGCTCATCTCGGCGGTGACCCGGTCGAACAGCGTCGCCCCGACAAAGAACCCCTGCTCGGCCCCCGGCACCTTGAAACCACGGCCATCGACGATCAGGCGAGCGCCCTCGGCCACGCCGGCGTCGATGAAGCCTTCCACCTTGGCCTTATGCTCGGCGGTCACCAGCGGCCCCATGTCGGTGCCGGGTTGCTGACCGTTGCCGATCTTCAACTGGTCAATGCGAGGCAACAGTTTGGCGATCAGTTCATCGCCCACATCCCCCACCGCCACGGCGATGGAAATCGCCATGCAGCGCTCGCCGGCCGAGCCGTAGGCCGCGCCGATCAGCGCATCCGCCGCCTGGTCGAGGTCGGCGTCGGGCATGACGATCATGTGGTTTTTCGCCCCGCCCAGGGCCTGGACGCGCTTGCCGTTCGCCGTGCCCTGCTGGTGGATGTACTCGGCAATCGGCGTGGAGCCGACGAAAGAAATCGCCTCGATGTGCGGGTGCTGCAACAGGGCATCCACCGCCACTTTGTCGCCCTGCACCACGTTGAACACACCGTCCGGCAACCCGGCCTCCGTCAGCAGCCGGGCCATCAGCAAACTGGCGGACGGGTCACGCTCCGACGGCTTGAGGATGAAACAGTTACCGGCCACCAGCGCCAAGGGGATCATCCACAGCGGCACCATCACCGGAAAATTGAACGGCGTGACTCCGGCACACACGCCCAAGGGCTGGCGCAGGTTCCAGTTGTCGATGCCGCCGCCGATGTTGTCGCTGAAATCGGTCTTGAGCAGGTTCGGCGCGCCGCAGGCGTACTCGACGATCTCGATGCCACGGGTGACTTCGCCATGGGCATCCGACAATACCTTGCCGTGCTCGCGGCTGATGATCTGCGCCAGTTCGTCATGATGCCGATCCAACAGTTCCTTGAACTTGAACATCACCCGCGAACGGCGCAACGACGATTGCTCGGACCAGCCCGGGAATGCCGCCAGCGCCGAGACCACCGCGGCCTCGACGGTGTCCGGCTCGGCCAGCGCCACCCGAGCCTGCACCGCGCCGGTGGCCGGGTTGAAGACGTTGCTGAACCGCAGCGTGTCGCGGTCCTGCACTCGACCATTGATGTAATGGCCTACTACCGGGGCATCGCTCATTGTTCTTGTTCTCCGGGCAAAGGGTGGAAATCAGAGATCAAGCAGCCAACTGTGCTGCGGATCGTTATGGAACTGCCAGACCCGCTTCGGGCCGGCCATGACGTTCAGGTAATACGACTCGTACCCGTAGGGCACGCTGACCGGGTGGTAACCCTTGGGCACCACCACCAGGTCGCTGTTCTCCACGGCCATGGCCTGGTCGATGCTGCGGTCGTCGGTGTAGACCCGCTGGAACACGAAGCCTTGGGACGGGTTGACCTGGTGGTAATAGGTTTCTTCCAGAAAGCTTTGGTGCGGCAGGTCATCGGTGTCGTGCTTGTGGGGCGGGTAGCTCGATGAATGCCCCGACGGCGTGCGCACTTCCACCACCAGCAGCGAGTGGGCCGGCTCACTGTCGGGCAGGATGTCGCAGACATAGCGGGTGTTGGCGCCCTTGCCGCGCACGCTGCGCTTCATGCTGTCGGGGCGGATCAATCGTGGGCCGTATTGGTTTTGGGCCGAACCCGGCGCGGCACACACGGCAATCTGCACATCGCTGAGGGCGGTCACCTGGGCCTGGCTGCCCGGCGGCAGGTACGCAGCATAGGGCGATTTGTCCTCGAACACCGACTGACGATCACCCAGGTTGTCCCAATCGAAGGCACCCTGCCCCGGTGCTTCACCCTTGAGACTGATGCGCCCGCTGAGCAAGACCAGGCACAGTTCCTTGTCGGCGGCAGCCACCGGCAGCTTTTCACCAAGGCTCAAACGGTAGGCGGCAAACCCGACATACTCCAGTTCGCCGGCGGGTAGCTGGACCATGGTCTGGCCGTTGGGTTGGCTTTTGATCAACAGGCTCATGACGCAATCCTCTCTTGCAGCAAGGCGCGCAGGGTGTCGTAGCCTTTCTTGGCGTAGGCAAAACTCGGGGCCACGGCGGGATCCTGCTCGGCTTCCACCACCAGCCAGCCGTGATAGTCGGCAGCCAGCAGCACGTCCAGCAACGCGGCGAAGTCAATGTCGCCATCTCCCGGTACGGTGAAGGTGCCATTGATGATGCAGTCGGGGAAACTCCAGAGGTTGTTACGCGCCAGTTGCACCACGGGCTTGCGCACGTCCTTGAAATGCACATGGCAAATGCGCTCGATGTGCTTGCGCAACACCTGCAACGGTTCGCCGCCGCCCATGTAGCAGTGGCCAGAATCGAACAGCAGGCCGACCTCGCTGCCAGTCAGGGCCATCAGTTTGTCGATGTCCGAAGGCGATTCGACATAGGCGCCCATATGATGGTGATACGCCAGGCGCACACCCCGGGACAGGGTGAAGCGGGCCAGTTCGGTGAGTTTTTCAGCGTAGTCTTGCCAGGCTTCGTCCGTGTGAAAACGCGGTCGCTCGATCAGCGGGATGCGCTGGCCTTGAATGGAATCGGCCACCTCGCCGTACACCAGTACCGTCGCGCCGTTTTGCGCCAGCAACTCGACATGGCTGGCGATGGCATCGATCTCTTCGGCCGCCGAGCGCCGGGCCAGGCGACTGGAATACCAGCCGGAGACCAGCGCCAGGTCGTAGGGCCGCAGCACATCGCCAACGCCCTTGGCATCTTTGGGAAACTTGCCGTTGAGCTCGAAACCTTCGTAACCGATTGCCTTGCCTTCGCTCAGCGCCGTACTCAACGGCGTCTCGCCACCCAGCGATGGCAGGTCGTCGTTGCTCCAGGAAATCGGGTTGATGCCAATTCGAATAGCGGGCATGGCTGCACCTTTTATTGTTTTCATACTAAATATCGAAAACCATTTGTGAATACATACTGTGGCGAGGGGATTTATCCCCGCTGGGCTGCGAAGCAGCCCCAAACCCGGGCAACCCGGTGTGTCAGTCAGTTTGCATTCAGCCGTTGTTAAGGGGCTGCTTCGCAGCCCAACGGGGATAAATCCCCTCGCCACAGAAAAGCCCGGCATTGCCATTAAGCCCTTGCAGCGCGCCACGCCTCGATCAACTCTACAAACCTGCCCTGCACCTGCCGGATCAACGCTTCATCGTCGATTTCTCCGGCCAGCCAGGCGCGGCTTGGCTCCTGGAAGATCGTCCGTCCGACGGCAAACCCACGACAGGTTGTGCTCTGACTGGCCTGGCGGAACCCTTCGGCCAGGGCGGCGGCCGGAGCGTTAAGGCCCAGCAGTACCACGCCACGGCAGTACGGATCACGCTGTTGAATCAGCTCATCGAGCCGTTTCCATTCGTCCGCGCCCTGAGCTTCAATCTTCCACCACGCGGGAAAGATGCCCAGGTTGTAGAGGCGCTTGAGAGCGCGATACAGCACATCCGGGTGCGGCGACGGATGATCCTTGGGCGGGATGATTTCCAACAGCAGTTCATGGCCGCTGACCTGGGACGCCTGATACAGCGCCAGGAGTTGCGCCTCCTGTTCCAGGCGCAGCAGCGGTTCGTCGTCGGGGTGAAATTGCACCAGGCACTTGATGATCTGCTCCTGGGGCCAGGCGATCAGGTTGCTGCCGATGGAGCGCCCGTGTTCGAACGCCAGCGGCCGTGAACCCTGCACCTCCACTGGCCGCGCTACCCACCAGTCACGTCCGGTGGCGACGTTCAGCGAATCCTGACCGAAACGTTGATCGGCCAGCAAACCGACATCGGCCTCGACGCCCTGACGTTTCAGGTCGGCCTCGACCCGCTCCACGGCCTGAATGAACAGGTGTTTGAGTTCGCTGATGGCGCTCAGCTCACGCCCGCCTTTGTGGGCCAGTTCCACCAGTTGCCAACGATGATCGAAGGCAAAGATGAACAGTTGCTTCCACTGTTTGCGCGGCACGCTGACCTGATGCAAACGCTGCAAGACCACGTCCTGATCCGGCCGGGTAATCGGCACCGGGCTGTTGAACAGGTAGTCGAGTTCAGCCCGGGTCGGCATCGCCGGGGCACAGGCATGGCGCGACACCACCAAGCCACCGCAGGCATTGGCCAACTGGCAGCAGCGTTCATCGCTGGCGTCCTCCAGCCAACCGGCGAGAAAGCCCGACATGAACGCATCGCCCGCGCCCAATACATTCAAGACCTCGACCCGTACACCAGGATAAATCGCGCCGTCTTCAAGCCGGGTCGGGATGGCGCCATGAATTACCGTGCAACCTTGCGGGCCGAGCTTGACCACCAGGGTCGCCGCCGTCAGCGAGCGCACGGTACGCAGCGCGCTCAGCAGGTCTTCGCTGCCACCAGCGATCAGGAATTCTTCTTCGGTGCCGACGATCAGGTCGAAACGCGGCAGGATACTTTGCACGTGCTGGCTGACTTTCTGGTCGGCGACGAAGCGGGTTTCCCCATCGGCCTTGCCTGCCAGGCCCCAGAGGACCGGGCGATAGTCGATGTCCAACACGCGCTTGACGTTGTGTTTTTCGGCGTAATCCAGTGCCTGGGTACTGGCCTTGTAGACGCTTTCGGTAGAGAAATGCGTGCCGGTGACCAGCAGGGCCTTGCTGGAGGCAATGAACGCCTCATTGATGTCTTCGGCGCGCAGCGCCATGTCGGCGCAATTTTCCCGGTAGAACACCAGGGGAAAGGTTTCCCGGTCCTTGATACCCAGCAGGACCATGGCTGTCAGACGTTCAGGGTCGACCTTGATGCCACTGACATCGCAGCCTTCGCGGGCCAGGGACTCCACCAGGAAACGGCCCATATGGTCGTCCCCTACCCGGCTCAGCATCGCCGACTTGAGCCCCAACCGCGCGGTGCCGAAGGCGATGTTGGCCGACGAACCACCCAGGTATTTGGCGAAGCTTGCGACATCTTCCAGACGCGCTCCGATTTGCTGCGCGTAAAGATCGACGCCCAGGCGTCCCAGGCAGATCACATCCAATTGACGCCCACTGGCAAAACGAGTCTGGCCCATGCTGGCTCCTGTTATTTTTATCAGCCCGCGCGGGCCACCGAAACCGGCGCCAACGCTCTTGGTGGATGCAGACTAAAACGAGGGGCAGCCAACAATCAATAATTATTCTATAAATTTTTTACGTGGAATATTTTTTCCAATACGCTATCACTGGAGCGTGCCAGACGCAGTGCATCGTTTCAGCAGGCACTGCCACGTTGTCTGCCCATGATTTTCCCCGCGCCTACGCTGTAGACTGCGATCAGCCAACCTATTGTCGAGGGCCGGCCCTTTTCCCGGGCCGCCCTATAAGAACAAGCCAGAAGGATTTTCTATGACCCGCCCCGATCTGCCGGCGCCGTCCGAGAGTGCGTCCGAACCCGCCCTTTCAAGCCCACCGATCAATGCCGAGCGTCTGCTGCAACTGATTACCGACGAGTATGAAAGCCTGCCGCGCCAGCTCAAACGCATCGCCAGCTACATGAGTCAGCAAAGCGACCGGATCATGGTCGATCGCATCAGCGACATTGCGCGCGAATGCGAAGTGCATCCGTCGGCCATCGTGCGGTTCTCCCAGCGTTTCGGCTTCAGCGGGTTCAGCGAAATGCAGGCCTTGTTTCGCGAAGCCTATACCCACAAGACCACGCCGGTGCAGAACTACCAGCAGCGCATCCGCAGCATGATCGCCAACAAGTCGCAGAAAGCCAGCGGCGGCGATCTGGCGCGCGAATGCGTCAACGCCACCCTCTCGGGCATCGAGCGCCTGGGCCTGGAGCTGGACGATCAGGCCTTCGACAAAGCCGTGGACCTGGTGGTCAACGCCGACAACATCTATGTGGTCGGGGTGCGGCGCTCGTTCGCAGTGGCCGATTATCTGGTCTATAACCTGCAACACACCAACAAACGCATTCACCTGGTTTCCGGACTGGGGGGCAGTTATCGCGAGCAGATGCGAAGCGTGCGGGCCAACGATCTGGTGATCGCCATCAGCTTTACGCCCTACGGCAAGGAAACCCAGCACTGCCTGCGCATTGCCCAGCATCATCAGGCCAAGACGCTGATTATCACCGACAGCAACCTGTCGCCCCTGGCCAAACGGGCCAATGCGGTGCTGTTGGTGAACGAAGGCAGTTCCTTCGCCTTCCGCTCGTTGAGTGCGACCCTGTGTTTGTGCCAGGCTCTTTTTATCGCCGTGGCTTATCGGTTGGAGCTCAAGGTCGATGAAATCCATGAACAGGTGGGCTTCGAGGATTGATGTCCGAGGTTGCCTTATAAGTTGCCTTATAAAAAGTCGCTAAAGGAAAAGCCATGAAACTGATCGGCATGCTGGATTCACCCTATGTGCGACGTGTCGCCATCAGCGCCAAGTGTCTAGGGATCGCGCTGGAGCACGAATCGGTTTCGGTGTTCAGGCATTTCGAGCAATTCCAGGGCATCAACCCGGTGGTCAAGGCCCCCACTCTGGTGCTCGACGATGGCGGCGTGTTGATGGATTCCACGTTGATCATCGACTACCTCGAGACCTTGGCCGCGCCGGGCAAAAGCCTGATGCCGGTCGACAGTGGGCAACGGCTGCGCGCACTGCGCGTGATTGGCCTGGCCCTGGCGGCGTGCGAGAAGTCCGTGCAGATCTATTACGAACGCAACCTTCGGCCGACAGAAATCCAACACGCCCCCTGGGTCGAACGCGTAGAAGGCCAACTGGCGGCGGCCTATGACATGCTCGAACAGGAACTGGTGAAACAGCCCCTGGCCACCGATGGCACCCTCGATCAGGCGGGCATCACCGTGGCGGTGGCCTGGAGCTTCACCCACCTGGTGGTACCGGATCAGGTGCAGGGCAAGTCATTTCCGTCGATCAGCGCGTTTACTGCCTATGCCGAAGGGTTGGAGGCGTTTGTCAGCACGCCGATGGAATAGCCGGCTGCGAACAAAAAATCCTGGGGGTAACCAGAGTACCTGTGGGAGCAAAGCTTGCTCGCGATAGTGCTGGATCATCCTGCAACAATGTTGACTGGTATACCGCTATCGCGAGCAAGCTTTGCTCCCACAGGCTCGCACTCAGTTTGTTTGCGGGGGACCGCAGGATATGTGTTCACCACAAATCCCACATAGGATTTACTCAGACCAACTCCATTTCCTTTGGCTTTACCATCGGCGCCACCTCAAACCGATCCGCCAGGAACGGCGTGATGTCCAGCGGCAAGGGCTCGTGATTCACCAGTTTGTCCAGCAAGACTCCGGTGATGGCCGAGGTCAGGATGCCGGTGCGGAAGTGCCCGCAGGCATTGAGGTACCCCTCCACGCCGCGCATCGGCCCCAGGATCGGCAATTCATCGGGTGAACCGGGACGCAAACCGGCCCAAGTGCGTTTCAGGTTGATGTCGGCCAACTGCGGTATGCACCGCACCGCGCCCTGTACCAGCCCCTCGATCTCCGGGTAAGTGGTGGTCACGTCGAACCCTTTGTCTTCGGTGGTACTGCCAATGAGAATTTCGCCGTTGTCCTTTTGCGCGACATAACAGTCACTGGTGGTCAGGCACCCATTGAGGAGCTTCGGCATACGCTCGGTCAGCAGGATTTGCCCCTTGACCGGCTTGACCGGGATGCGCACGCCCGTGGCCTGTTCGCTCAGGTCCGCGGCCCAGGCACCGGCGGCATTGATCAGCGTCCGGCAGGTGAAGGTCCCGGCTTCGACGGTTCTCACCCCCGTCACCCGCGCCCCGTCTCGAAGCACCTGCGCCACGTTGGTGTTGAAGAACAGATCGACGCCGTTCTGCCGGGCACCCTCGGTGTAGGCGTCGGCCAGCCGGAACGGGCTGACCTGATGGTCGCACAGGAACTCCAGTGCCCCCCGGGCTTCATGGCTGACATTCGGCTCAGCCTCGCGCAGGGTGGCCTGGTCGAGCCAGCGTACCTGATCGGCCAAGTGGGGAATGCAGGCGACGATGTGCTCGGCGTACAAACGGTCTTCGTCGTCGTAGATCACGAACTTGAGCCCGGTCTGCTCAAACTTGAAGTCCATGCCATGGTTGTCCATCAGCTCGCGGTGCAGTTGGGGGTACATCGCATTGGACTGCAAGGCAAAATCGAAGAACGACTGGGGCAGGATGTGCGGCGTGCTGGCGTCCACCGCCACGGCGGCGCTCTGATCCGCTATCCGGGCCTGGCGCCGGCGGTTGGCCGACATCATGCGAAAGAAGATCACCCCGCAGCCCAGCCCCACGGATTCACCGATGGCCCAGAGGCCGCCGGCCGAAGCCCGGGTGGCGTTGCCGGGGCGCTTGGCGTCGATCAAGGCGATCTTCAGGTGCTTGCGCTTGGACAGTTGATAGGCACAGGAAGCACCGATCACGCCCCCGCCGGCGATGACGACGTCATAGTGCTTGCGGTCTGGATGCTCAGTCATGCTGGACGGCCTCCGGGCCAACGTTCTGAAAGGCTGAAAAGGGAATCGGGTCGATGGGGAAACGTGGCCGCAGCCAGCCAACGTCGGCGCGCCCGGTGGCTTGGCGCAGGCGATCACTGCAATAGCCCACGCACATCCGCCCCTGGCAATCGCCCATGCTCACGCGGGTGCGCATTTTCAGGCTGGCCATGTCCTGCACGCCCTGCTCCAGGGCGCGGTCGATGTCGGCGCGGGTCGCATGTTCGCAGCGACAAATGACCGTATCGGCGGCCGGCAGAGCGGTTTGTCCGGCACCGCGTTGGGTGTAGCGATCCACGGCGGCGCGAAAGCGAATGATCCGCGCCAGTTGCGCTTGATACCGGTCGCGATGCTCCAGGGCCGTGGACGAAGCCAGCACGCCGGCCTGCGCCAGGATCGACAGCGCGGCCATGCGCCCGCTCAGCATGGCGGCTTCACCGCCACGAATACCACCCATGTCGCCGGCCAGGTGAATGTGCGCCTCGCTGCTTTGTTGCCAGGCATCGGACACCGCCCGCAAATAACCGTCACCGCTGAAGCCATGCTCCAGGCCCATCTGCTGGCTCAACTGGGTGCGCGGAATGAAACCGTAACCGACCGCCAGCGTCTGGGCCGGAACCTGCTCGGCGCGTTCGAGGTCAGGCTCCCAGGTACTGGAATACGGTGCGACGGTGACGATGTCCAACTCGCCATCGCCATTGGCCTGCACCACTCCCCAGCCATAACGCACGGGGATGCGATGCAGTTTGAGATAAGCCAGCATGCTCAGGCCGTCGAGGAATAATTGTGGTTTGTTCAGCAAGGCCAGGCTTTCCCTGGCGATCCTGCCGAAGGCACAAGCCTCATAGACACCCGCCACAGCCACCCCTGAAGCGTGAAGCTGACAGGCCACCAGCGGCAGCAACGGGCCTGTACCGGTGATCACCACCGGCCCCGGCGGTTTGACCGCTCCGCTCTTGATCTGCAATTGCAGGCCACCGAGCAGCATCACCCCCGGCAGCGTCCAGCCAGGGAACGGCACGCTGCGCTCATGACAACCGGCCGCCAGCACCAGGTGGGAATAGGTCACCTCGCGCAGTTGTTCATCGGCGTCCAGCAGCATCAGCGCCTTGAACCCTTCGGCGCCGATGACACGGTGGTTGAGCCGCACATCGATCAGCCCCGCGTAGCGCTGGAACTCACCGTGAAGTTTCTTCAGGGCTTCGCTGTAGCGCGGCCCCAGGTAGTCCAGGCTCACGCCGTCGCGCAGCGGCCCGCGGTAGACCACGCCACCCAAGCGCGGCGCTTCCTCAACCAGGGTGCAACGCACCCCGTGGGTGGCCAGCTCGATGGCCGCTGCCATGCCCGCCGGCCCGCCGCCGACAATCACCGGATGGAGGTTCATAATGCCTCCGTTTCAGCGATGCGATTGGCCCGGGTTTCGATCTGCATGCCGGGACGCACCTGGGTCTGGCAGGCGCGGCGCTTGTGGCGGCCGTTGATCTTGACCAGGCAGCACTGGCACACGCCCATGCCGCAGTAAGCGCCACTGAGTTGGTCGTGATCGTTGCGGGCCACTTGGCGCTGGCCCAGGGACTGGATGACGCTGAGGACGGTTTCACCTTGCGCTGCGCTGACGGACTGCCCGTCAAGCTGCACCGTCATGTCGGCCTGTTTCAGCGGCTGGATATCAAATTTTCGACGTAGAAGGTCTTGAGGTTGCATCATGCAGCTCTTCCTTGAAAGTTCAGTGAGGTCTCGGCTCCTTGCGGCACACCATCACCGGTTTGTGTCAGTGCCCATCAGCGGCAGCGCGCCAAAGCAGGGCAACGGACGCAGCATGATGGTGCGTGCTGAATTTATGTTAGGGATTATTTGTGACCAAGTGTTGATCCAGGCCAGTGAATACCGCTGTCGGCGTGCATGAACATTTTTTCAGCAAGCCGACAGGTATTTTTTGGCAGAATGCTGCGCAATGGCTCCAATTTCTCACCCGGTACCGCCCATGAACCGCATTTTGACCATCGAAGACGACGCCGTGACCGCCCGTGAAATCGTCGCCGAACTGACCCGCAACGGCCTGGATGTCGACTGGGTCGACAACGGCCGCGAGGGTCTGGAGCGGGCGGTGAGCGGCGATTACGACCTGATCACCCTGGACCGCATGCTGCCCGAACTTGACGGTTTGGTGATCGTCACGACGTTGCGCACCATGGGTGTGGCCACGCCGATCCTGATGATCAGCGCCCTCTCCGATGTGGACGAGCGGGTGCGCGGCCTGCGGGCCGGCGGCGACGATTATCTGACCAAGCCGTTTGCCACCGACGAAATGGCCGCCCGGGTCGAAGTCCTGCTGCGGCGCAACAACGGTGCCCGCGAGCCGGAAACCGCGCTGCGGGTGGCCGACCTGGAACTCAACCTGATCAGCCGCGAAGCCAGCCGCAACGGGCAACTGCTCAGCCTGCTGCCCACCGAATACAAACTGCTGGAGTTCCTGATGCGCAACAGCGGCCAGATCCTCTCGCGCATGATGATTTTCGAAGAGGTCTGGGGCTATCACTTCGACCCCGGCACCAACCTGATCGACGTCCATATCGGCCGCCTGCGCAAGAAAATCGACCCGCCGGGCCTGGAACCGCTGATTCGCACGGTACGAGGCTCCGGCTATGTCATTGCTGAACCCCGCTAAGGGCTGGCGCTCCTCCAGCAGCCGCCTGCTGGCGCTGTACAGTTCGCTGTTCGTGCTCTGGAGCGCAGTCCTGATGGGGGTGATGTACTACGAAGTATTCGGCTACCTCGACAGCCTTGCCAAGCACTCGCTGATGCAGCGCCAACACCTGTTCGCGCGCATTCATGGCGATCAGTTGGAGGATGCGCTCTTGGCCAGCCTGACCCTGGATGAACGCGGCGTCGACGCCTATGGCCTGTTCGATCCGCAACTGCGCCACTTGAGCGGACCGATCCGGCACGTCCCCACCGACCTGCCGCTGGACGGCAAGATTCATATGCTCGGCGGCTGCGTTGATTCCAGAGATCCAGGCATTCCTTCCGACAGTTGCGATGCGGTGGCGACCCGGACCCAGGATGGACGCTGGTTGGTGCTGGCGCGGGACAACGGCTCGCTGTTCGCCGTCACTCGCATCATTCTGCACGCGCTGTTCTGGGGCGTATCCCTGACCATCCTGCCGGGCATTGCCGGCTGGCATCTGTTGCGCCGGCGACCGTTGCAGCGCATCCGCAAACTGCAGGCCAGTGCCGAGGCCATCGTGGCAGGCGACCTGACCCATCGCCTGCCGCTGTCGAGCCGTCGCGATGAGCTGGACATGCTGGCGGCGATCGTCAACGCCATGCTCGATCGCATCGAACGGCTGATGAACGAGGTCAAGGGCGTGTGCGACAACATCGCCCATGACCTGCGCACCCCACTGACTCGCCTGCGTGCCCAGCTTTATCGCATCCAGCAGCAAGCCCCGGACGGCTCGCCCGAAGCATTACAGATGGATCAAGTGATTGCCGAGACTGACACCTTGATGGCAAGGTTTCGGGGGTTGTTGCGGATTTCCGAACTGGAAGACCAGCAACGGCGCTCAGGGTTTATGCGCCTCGATCCGTTGCAGTTGTTGCAGGAACTGCACGATTTTTATCTGCCGCTGGCCGAGGAGCAGGAACTGACCTTCACCCTCGAAGTGCCTGATGCCCTGCCCTTGCTCAACGGCGACCGGGCTCTGCTGTTCGAGGCCGTGTCCAACCTGCTGAGCAACTCGATCAAATTCACCCCGCCGGGCGGCAAAGTGATCCTGCGGGGTGTTGATCAGGGCGACAGCAGCCGCATCGAAGTGCTCGACTCCGGCCCCGGAATCCCCGAGGCGGAACGCAAGGCCGTGTTTCGCCGCTTCTACCGCGCCGAGGGTAGCAGCCAGCAAAGCGGCTTTGGCCTGGGGCTGTCGATCGTCGCGGCGATTGTCAATTTGCACGGGTTCACGCTGGAAGTGGGCGGCAGCGAGCAGGGCGGCGCGCGGCTGGTGCTCGATTGCCGTGCGACGCTGCTGTAGGGAGCGACTGTAGGAGCTGTCGAGTGCAACGAGGCTGCGATCCTTTCCCAGACAATTGAATCGCAAGCGAAAGAGCAGATCAAAAGATCGCAGCCTCGTTGCACTCGACAGCTCCTACATAGCTCCTATGCAGCGGCTACACAGTCCAGCGGATCATTCAGGCGGGATCACTTCGATGCAGCGGGGTGTTTTCAAGTTCATAGCGCAACTCATCGATCAGCTTTGCCAGGCTTTCTTCAGAGCGAACGCTGTCAACGCTCATGCCGCTCACCACCAGATCCACTTCCCCGCTTTCGCGGTGATAAAGGCGTACGGTAAGGGTTCCGTCGCCATTGAGGCTGCATTCGCAGGCCAGCGGTGTAAAGCTTTCTTCGAGTCGGGCACGCAGGGGGGCCAGTAGGGTCATCCGTTGCACCTCAGGGCTGAAGCCGTAAACGACCGGTGGGCAGCTCCGAGCCCATAGGCTCTGCAAACATCCTGTCGACTGTACGATTGATTCGTTCACTGCGCATTGTGGCGTGTTCCTTGACTATTTCGTAGGGGGCGCGGCGTTCCATGGAAAATCCCGCACCCTCACAGCCTAAGGAGCCAATGCTTTGTGCAAAACCCGAATTTGCACCAGCACGCCCGGTGCATTTGCACTGGCTATCATGGTGCCTTCATTCGCCACTCATTGGCGAACAGGCCCCGCTCCCGAGCCCAGACGATCGCCTCGCTGCGGCTGTGTACATCGAGTTTGGAGTACAGCGTTGCTACGTGATTGCGCACGGTGTTAGGGGCCAGCTTCAAGCGCGCGGCGATTTCCTTGTCGGCCAGGCCCTGGCAGATCAGCCCCAGCACATCACGCTCCCGGGCGGTGAGTTCGGTAAATGAAGTGCTGGGCAACTGGGCGTTGATGCTTTTCACATTGGCCAGCTTTTCGATCAGGGTACGGCTGAACCAGGACGCATCTTTCATCACCTCTTCGATGGCCGCCACCAGCTCCAGCTCCGAGCGTTTGCGTTCGGTGATGTTCATCAAGACCAGCAAATAACACGGCTTGTCCTGGATGACGACGGTATCGGCCGCCATCTCGCAGTCAATCTGCTCCCCGCCCTTTTTGTGAACCTTGACGTCGACACTGGACACCGTTGCGTTGTTTTCCAGCGTGGCAAACAGCGCGGCGCTGGCATCCGGGTCGAGAAAGCCGATTTCCTCCACGGTTTTGCCCAGCAGCTCTTCACTGGCGTAACCACTGGTCTGGAGAAAGGCCTCGTTGACTTCCATCAGTTGCTGTTCGGCGCTGCACACCAGGGTTGGCACGGGCGTGAGGCGGAAGGACTTGGCAAAACGCTCCTCACTCTGGCGCAACGCCGTTTCGGCCTTGCGGCGCGGCTCCATGTCCATGAAGGAAAACAGCATGCAGTCTTCGTCATGCAGGTCCAACGGTTGGCCGGCGACGATCACCTGCTTGCTGCCGCCACCGGGTAATTTCAACTCGGCCTGCATCTGCGGAATGGTCGCGCCCTGGCCCAGCCGTTCGACGGCCAGATCCCGCTTCTCGGCCGCCTCGAGCACGTCCAGCTCATACACCGAACGCCCGATCACTTGCTCACGGCTGTAGCCGGTCATCTCCAGAAAGCCCTGGTTGACCTTGATATAGCGCAAATCGCTGAGGCGACAGATCACCGCCGGCGCCGGGTTGGCCGCGAAGGTTTTCTCGAAACGCTGTTCAGCACTGGCCCATTCGGTGGCATCGCTGAGAATCAGCACCAGTAATTCCGCCTCACCGCTGCGATCGGTCAGCACCATGCTGCGAATCCGATGAACCCAGGTACGGTCCGGATCGGCCTCGGGCGTGACCTCCACCAGAACATCGCTGAACTCATCGCCCCGGGCAACTCGAGCGATGGGGTAGTTGTCCGCAGTCAGCGGGTGGTTGTTGCGATAACGCAAATTGAACCGCTGGACGTACTCGCCGGCATTGGCCCCCAGCTCCTTGAGGTCAGTGATCCCGTGCATGGTCAACACCGCTTCGTTGGCCCAGGCGATGGTCTGATCGACTTCGATCAACATCACCCCGTCAGACAGCCCGGCGATGATTTGCAGCAATTGGCGACGATTGGTATCGGTAGTGGGGACATCCTGGTTCATCGGGTCTCCATGTGGTCAGAGAAGCATGGAAATTACGACCACCCGCAGTAATGACACGTTCCCCTGTAGGCGCTGTCGAGTGCAACGAGGCTGCGATCTTTTAATCCTCAAGCCCCTTCAAGCCGCCATGCGTCCCTCGGCAATCGCCTGTGAGGCCGCCAGCATTGCCCGCAGCAATACCGCGCAACCAGCGGCAAGATCGTCGGGGGCGGCGTTTTCGATTTCGTTGTGGCTGATGCCGCCTTCGCACGGCACGAAAATCATTCCGGCCGGCCCCAGTTCGGCGAGGAAAATGGCGTCGTGGCCGGCGCCGCTGACGATGTCCATATGCGACAGGCCCAGCCCTTGGGCCGCACCGCGCACCGCTTCGACACAGCCCTTGTCGAAGTACAGCGGCGGGAAGTCGGCGGTAGGGGTCAATTCGTATGTCAGGCCGTGTTGCTGACAGGTGTCCTCGATCACTTGCCTGACCTGGGCAATCATCGAGTCCAGACGCGCCGGCTCCAGGTGACGAAAATCCAGGGTCATACGCACTTCGCCGGGGATGACATTGCGCGAACCGGGATAAGCTTGCAGGCAGCCAACCGTGCCACAGGCGTGGGGTTGATGGCCGAGGGCGGCATGGTTGACGGCACCGACGATGATCGAGGCACCCACCAGGGCGTCCTTGCGCAGGTGCATCGGGGTCGGGCCGGCGTGGGCTTCGACGCCCCGCAAGGTCAGATCGAACCACTTCTGCCCCAATGCGCCCATCACCACGCCGATGGTCTTGCGTTCGTCCTCCAGGATCGGCCCCTGCTCGATGTGCGCCTCGAAATACGCCCCCACCGAATGCCCGCTGACCGGGCGTGGCCCGGCGTAGCCGATGGCGTTGAGCGCCTGGCCCACGGTAATACCCTCGGCGTCGGTCTTGGCCAGGGTTTCTTCGAGGGTAAACTTCTCGGCGAATACACCGGAGCCCATCATGCACGGGGCGAAGCGCGAGCCTTCTTCGTTGGTCCAGACCACCACCTCCAACGGTGCCTCGGTTTCTATTTTCAGGTCATTGAGGGTGCGCAGCACTTCCAGGCCGGACAGCACACCGAAGCATCCGTCGAACTTGCCGCCGGTAGGCTGGGTGTCGATGTGGCTGCCGGTCATCACTGGCGGCAGGTTCGGATTGCGCCCCGGGCGACGGGCGAAAATATTGCCCACCGCGTCAATGCTGACCGTGCAGCCGGCCGCCTCGGTCCATTGCACAAACAAGTCCCGGGCCCGGCGGTCCAGGTCGGTCAGGGCCAACCTGCACACCCCACCCTTGACCGTGGCACCGAGCTGCGCCAGGTCCATGAGCGACTGCCACAGGCGGTCGCGGTTGATGTGCTGTTGGGTGGACTGTAGAACGTCGACGGCTGCGTTCATGGGGATCTCCAGTTTTTTCAGGCATTTTCTCGTTGTACTTGAGGCCGCTATCGCGAGCAGGCTCGCTCCCACAGGGGATCTGCTGTGCACACAGACTTGCATTCACCCCAATCCAGTGTGGGAGCGAGCCTGCTCGCGATGGGGCCCTCCTTTACACCGCAGTTTTAGCGATGGACGGGCTCGCCCGCATACTGCACAACCCGTAATAGATCACCCCGCCCAGTGCCGAGCCGGTGAACCAGCCGTAGCTGTAGAACCAACTGAACGCGTCGCTGCCCAGGGACAGCAGCGTCAGTACCACGGGCACGCCAAAGGCGATGAAGCCGTTCCAGTTCCAGGCTGGGTAGACGTCGTCGCGGTACAGCCCGGCCAGGTCCAGTTGCTGCTTCTTGATCAGGAAATAGTCCACCACCATGATCCCGGCAATCGGCCCCAGCAGGCTCGAATAACCCAGCAGCCAGTTGGAATAGACCGACTCAAGGCTGACCTCGGAAACGATCAGACCGAGTTTTTTCAGCAATTCATGGGCCATCAATGCCAGCCCCACCAGGCCGGTCAGCATCACCGCCTTGGTTCGGCCGATCAGTTTCGGCGCCAGGTTCTGGAAGTCGTTGGTGGGCGAAACGATGTTGGCGGCGGTGTTGGTCGAGAGCGTGGCGATGATGATCAGCACCATGGCCAGGGCCACCCACAGCGGGCTCTGGATATGCCCGATCAGGGTCACCGGGTCGGAGACGGTCACGCCTACCAGTTTCGCCGAGGCCGCCGTCATGACCACGCCGAGGGCGGCGAACAGGAACATGGTCAGCGGCAGGCCGATGATCTGCCCCACGATCTGGTCTTTCTGGCTCTTGGCATAACGACTGAAGTCAGGAATGTTCAGCGACAGCGTGGCCCAGAACCCCACCATCGCGGTGAGCCCCGCCAGGAAATAACTGGTCACGCCGGCACCTTCTGGGCGCTTGGCCGGCTCCGCCATCAACTCGGTCAGGGAGACGTTGGGCAACGCCCACATCAGCAGGCCAACCCCCACCAGCACCAACAGCGGCGCGGACAGGGTTTCCAGCCATTTGATCGATTCGGCACCGCGCAGCACCACCCACAGGTTCAGGACCCAGAACACCATGAAACCAATCACTTCGCCGGTGCCACCCAGGCTCTTCCAGCCTTCGAACACCGAGCCGAGAAACAGGTGAATCGCCAACCCGCCAAACATCGTCTGGATGCCGAACCAGCCACACGCCACCAGCGCGCGGATCAGGCAGGGAACGTTGGAGCCAATGACGCCGAAGGACGAGCGCAACAACACCGGAAACGGGATGCCGTATTTGGTCCCGGCAAAGGCGTTCAGGGTCAGGGGAATCAGCACGATGATATTGGCGAACAGGATGGCCAGCAGCGCTTCGCCCACCGACAGCCCGAAATAGGCCGTGAGCACGCCGCCCAGGGTGTAGGTCGGCACACAGATCGACATGCCGACCCATAACGCGGTGATGTGCCATTTATTCCAGGTTCGCTCATGCACCTGGGTTGGCGCGATGTCATGGTTGTATCGGGGGCTGTCGAGCACGTCGCTGCCGGCTTCAAGCTCGAATAACCCATCGCGCTCGGTCACTGTTGATCTGGTCATGTCCGCTCCACTGTTTTCATTATTTTTGCTCATCGACTGGCGATGGCCGGAGTACTTGCATGTAAAGCGCGCGTTCTACCGGCGGCCCTGCCTGGCAGCGACAGCACTCAATAACTGTGCCGATTGCCGCGCCGGGTTGACCGGTTGAACGAAATAACGCTGACAACTTTTTGATCTTTAACGCTTTAATTTAATTTCATTGTTCACTCGCACTGCGTGCCAGTGCCCATGAGGCTAGATGACCTGCACGTTCTGTCGAGCCCGAGATTCAAAGTGGTGCACCTCACAATATTGCGAAGCGTCTAAACCGCACTTTCACGTCTTTCAAGCTGCTGATTTAGCATGATAAATCTCGTTCAAATAATGAACCTGTCAAGTGCGTCAAAATGGTGAGGCAGCTCACCATTTTGGTGATTCATGGATTTAATTGATATTTTTCAATGAGTTATATATTCAAACAGCCTATTAAAAATAATCTTGCCGATTCGTTAAACTCCAGCTAGCTTCTAATCCTGACAACTGTGACAGGATTAAAACTCTGCACGACTTCATCACCTTCCCATCATGATCTATACAACATAAAGAACCGGCATCAGTCGGTCATGCCTGCGAGGAACTCGGAATGTCTTTGTTGATCCGTGGCGCCACCGTAATAACCCATGATGAACGTTATCGCGCCGATGTGTTGTGTGCCGAGGGTGTGATCAAGGCCATTGGTGAAAACCTGGATGCGCCCGCCGATGCCGAGGTGCTCGACGGCAGCGGCCAATACCTGATGCCGGGCGGCATCGACCCGCATACCCACATGCAGTTGCCGTTCATGGGCACCGTCGCCAGCGAAGACTTTTTCAGTGGCACGGCGGCAGGCCTGGCGGGTGGCACGACATCGATCATCGACTTTGTCATTCCCAATCCCCAGCAGTCGCTGATGGAGGCCTTCCACCAGTGGCGCGGCTGGGCGGAAAAAAGCGCCAGTGACTACGGTTTTCACGTGGCGATCACCTGGTGGAGTGAACAGGTTCGTGAAGAGATGGCCGAGCTGGTCAGCCAGCACGGGGTCAACAGCTTCAAGCACTTCATGGCCTACAAGAACGCGATCATGGCGGCCGACGACACCTTGGTGGCGAGCTTCGAGCGGTGCCTGGAACTGGGCGCCGTGCCCACGGTGCATGCCGAGAACGGCGAGCTGGTTGATCACCTGCAGCGCAAGTTGCTGGCCCAGGGCATTACCGGTCCCGAAGCCCATCCGCTGTCGCGGCCATCGCAAGTGGAAGGTGAAGCCGCGAGCCGGGCCATCCGCATAGCCCAAACCCTGGGCACGCCGCTGTACCTGGTGCATGTGTCGACCAAGGAAGCCCTGGATGAAATCACCTATGCCCGCAGCCAGGGCCAGCCGGTTTACGGTGAAGTACTGGCCGGGCATCTGCTGCTGGACGATAGCGTTTATCGCCACCCCGACTGGCAGACCGCCGCCGGTTACGTGATGAGCCCGCCCTTCCGCCCTCGCGGGCATCAGGAGGCGCTCTGGCATGGCTTGCAGTCAGGCAACCTGCACACCACCGCCACCGACCATTGCTGCTTCTGCGCCGAGCAGAAAGCCGCCGGCCGCGAAGACTTCAGCAAAATCCCCAATGGCACCGCCGGTATCGAAGACCGCATGGCGGTGCTCTGGGATGAAGGGGTCAACAGCGGCAAATTGTCGATGCATGATTTCGTCGCCCTCACCTCCACCAACACCGCGAAGATCTTCAACCTTTACCCGCGCAAAGGGGCCATTCGCGTCGGTGCCGACGCCGACCTGGTGCTCTGGGACCCGCAAGGCAGCCGCACGATTTCGGCCAAGACTCACCATCAGCAGGTGGACTTCAACATCTTCGAAGGCAAGACCGTACGCGGCGTGCCCAGCCACACCATCAGCCAGGGCCGACTGGTCTGGGTCGATGGCGACCTGCGGGCCGAACGCGGAGCGGGACGCTACATCGAACGACCGGCTTACCCGGCGGTGTTCGATTTGTTGAGCAAGCGGGCTGAATTGCACCGGCCGGTTGCAGTGAAACGCTGATAACGGCCTACGGCCTATCGCGAGCAGGCTCGCTCCCACACTGGATTTTGAATGGATACAAAATCTGTGTGCACCGCAGATCCCTGTGGGAGCGAGCCTGCTCGCGATGAGGCCAGTCCGGACACCAAAAACACTGCCCACCAGAGGCAGCACCTCAAACACCGTGAGGCCCATTCCATGATCCAGCCCTTGAGTCACCTCCCCCATTCCCAGGAAGACCCGACCACCCTCGCCGCGCGCTTCAGCGACCTGGCGCCGCCGCTCAACGCGCGCCAGGCCCACCTGGAAGCCTCCCGCTGCCTGTACTGCTACGACGCGCCGTGCGTGGCCGCCTGTCCGAGCGAGATCGACATCCCTTCGTTTATTCGCAACATCCATCAGGACAACGTTCAGGGCGCCGCGCAAAAGATTCTCTCGGCCAATATCCTCGGCGGCAGTTGTGCCCGGGTCTGCCCCACGGAGATCCTTTGCCAGCAAGCCTGTGTGCGCAACAACGCCCACGAATGCGCACCGGTACTGATCGGCCTGTTGCAACGCTACGCCGTGGACAACGCCCACTTCAGCGAGCACCCTTTCAAACGCGCCGCCGCCACCGGCAAGCGCATTGCCGTGGTCGGCGCGGGGCCTGCCGGGTTGTCCTGTGCTCACCGCAGCGCGATGCACGGCCATGACGTGGTGGTGTTCGAAGCCCGGGAAAAGGCTGGCGGCCTCAACGAATACGGAATCGCCAAATACAAGCTGGTGGACGATTATGCCCAGCGCGAGTTGGACTTTCTGCTGGACATCGGCGGCATCGAAATCCGCCACGGCCAGAAGCTTGGCGAAAACCTCAGCTTGAGCGATTTGCACCAGCAATTCGACGCTGTGTTCCTCGGCCTTGGCCTGGCCGCCAGCAAACAACTGGGCCTGAGCGATGAACAAGCACCGGGGCTGCTGGCCGCCACCGAGTACATCCGCGAGTTGCGTCAGGCCGACGACCTCAGCCAATTGCCGCTGGCCGACCGCTGCATCGTTCTCGGCGCCGGCAACACCGCCATCGACATGGCCGTGCAGATGGCCCGTCTCGGCGCCCGGGACGTCAGCCTGGTGTACCGGCGCGGGCTTGAGGACATGGGCGCCACCGCCCATGAACAAGACATCGCCAAAGCCAATCAGGTGCGTCTGCTGACCTGGGCCCAACCGCAACAAGTGCTGCTGGACGAGGCCGGGAATGTGCGGGGCATGCGTTTCTCCCGCACCCACCTGGAGAACGGTCGGTTGGTCATCGGCACCGACACCTTCGAGCTGCCCGCCGACGGAATTTTCAAAGCCATCGGCCAGGCCTTCGATGACCACGCACTGGCGGACCCGCTGGCCCGGGAACTCAAGCGCCAGGATGGACGAATCCTGGTGGATGAACATTTGCGTACCAGTATTGCCGGCGTGTATGCCGGCGGTGACTGCACCAGTCTGGACCAAGACCTGACGGTGCAGGCGGTGCAGCACGGCAAGCTCGCCGCCGAGGCGATCAACGCTCAACTCATGCTCAACGTGGAGGCTGCGTAAATGGCCGATCTGTCGATTGTCTTCGCCGGCATCAAAGCCCCCAATCCGTTCTGGCTGGCCTCCGCGCCGCCGACCGACAAAGCCTACAACGTGGTCCGCGCCTTCGAGGCCGGTTGGGGTGGCGTGGTCTGGAAAACCCTGGGAGAGGACCCGGCGGCCGTGAACGTGTCGTCGCGTTACTCCGCCCACTTCGGCGCCAATCGCGAGGTGCTGGGCATCAATAACATTGAGCTGATCACCGACCGTTCGCTGGAGATCAACCTGCGGGAAATCACCCAGGTGAAAAAGGACTGGCCGGACCGGGCGCTGATCGTGTCGTTGATGGTGCCGTGCGTGGAAGAGTCCTGGAAACGCATCCTGCCCCTGGTGGAGGCCACGGGTGCCGATGGGATCGAGCTGAACTTCGGCTGCCCCCACGGCATGCCGGAACGCGGCATGGGCGCGGCCGTCGGCCAGGTGCCGGAGTACGTCGAGCAAGTCACGCGCTGGTGCAAGACCTATTGCTCGCTGCCGGTGATCGTCAAGCTCACGCCGAACATCACCGACATCCGCGTCGCCGCCCGGGCGGCCCATCGGGGCGGCGCCGATGCGGTGTCGTTGATCAACACCATCAACTCCATCACCAGTGTCGACCTGGACCGCATGGTCGCCCTGCCCATCGTCGGCAGTCAGAGCACCCACGGCGGTTATTGCGGCTCGGCGGTCAAGCCGATCGCCCTGAACATGGTCGCCGAAATCGCTCGCGATCCGCAGACCCAGGGCTTGCCGATTTGCGGCATCGGCGGCATCGGCAGTTGGCGCGACGCGGCGGAATTCATCGCCCTGGGCAGTGGCGCCGTGCAAGTGTGCACGGCGGCGATGCTCCACGGTTTTCGGATTGTCGAAGAGATGAAGGACGGCCTGTCACGCTGGATGGACGAGCACGGCCACGCCAACCTGCAGGCATTTTCCGGTCGCGCGGTGAGTAACACCACCGACTGGAAGTACCTGGACATCAACTATCAGGTCATCGCGAAGATCGACCAAGAGGCCTGCATCGGTTGCGGTCGTTGCCACATCGCCTGTGAAGACACCTCCCACCAGGCCATCGCCAGCCTCAAGCAAGCGGACGGGACGCGCAAATATGAAGTGATCGATGAAGAGTGCGTGGGCTGCAACCTGTGCCAGATCACCTGCCCGGTGCAGGACTGCATCGAGATGGTGACGGTGGAAACGGGCAAGCCGTTTTTGGACTGGAACCATGATCCGCGTAATCCTTACCATGTAGCGGTCTGAGGACTGAGGTGTCTGGACTGACGCCATCGCGAGCAAGCTCGCTCCCACAGTGGATCGTGTCGTACACAAATGTTGTGTACACCAGAGATCCAGTGTGGGAGCGAGCTTGCTCGCGATGAGGCCATCAGTTTCGCCACAAAACCTCAGGGCTCCAACCCAATCCCCCGCAAAATCACACTGGTCACCGTCTGCACCGCCCGCTCGAACTGCATGTCGGACAGGGGCTGGTGATCATTGAGGATGTTGATCTGGTGGTCGAAGTCGGCGTAGTGCTGGGTCGAGGCCCAGATCATGTAGAGCAGGCTTGAGGGCTCTACGGGGAGGATGCGCTTGTCCTCCACCCACTGGCGGATCTTCGCTTCCTTCATCTTCGCCCAGTCGTAGAGACTGGCATCCAGCGCCTGCCCCAGGGTCGGAGCGCCGTGAATCACTTCGTTAGCCCAGACCTTCGAGCCGTAGGGCCGACTGCGGGAGTGGTTCATCTTGGCGCGGATGTAACTGCTGAGCACCACCCGTGGATCATCGAACATCTCGAAGCACAAGGCATCCTGCTTCCAGACCTCCAGCAGGTCGAACAGCACGGCACTGTACAGCTCGCTCTTGGTGCTGAAGTAATAATGCAGGTTGGATCGGGGCAGTTGCACCTCGGCGGCGATGTCGGCCATGGCGGTGCCGCCGAAGCCCTTTTCGGCAAAGACCTTCTCGGCGGCCAGCAGGATTTTCTCGACGTTACTGCGACGAATCTCGATCTTGTGATTGCCCATGAGGGCTCCCTGGCGACAGCGTTGGTCAAGACTAGCATTCACCCACTTTTGAAAACACCGGCGCCGCTTGTGGGAAAGCTTTTGTGGCGAGGGAGCTTGCTCCCGCTGGGTGGCGAAGCCGCCCCAAGATTTTGTGCTGAAACAAAGAACCTGGGCCTGCTTCGCAGTCCAGCGGGAGCAAGCTCCCTCGCCACAAGAACTCCGTTAAGCCTTCCAATCGCCAGCATTCGACTAATGTCTTAGACCAGTCATCGCACAACCAAGAGCAGGCGCAGCTATTCTGAGCCCCTTGGATTGAGGGGGCCGAAGCTTCCCGGACCGCCCTCATCGCCCCTGAAACCAACGTAACGCCTCATCTTCAAGCGCAAGGACAGTGACAATTCCAATAATGGCCAGTTGACAAGGAGGAACGACGCCCAAATAATCCGCCTCATGTTGTACGACGACGTATGACAAATAAAAACAACAAAAAAGTAGGGAGCGTCATAGTGAGCACACCTGTCCGTTTTTCACCCGGTCACCCAACCCGTCGTACCCTTTTCAACGCCCGGCATGCCCTGGGGCTGATCAGTTGCAGCAGCCTTGCCCTGTTCTTGCCAATGGCCGCCAGCGCCGAAGGTTTCGTCGAAGACGCCAAGGTCAATCTCAACCTGCGCAACTTCTACATCAACCGCAACTTCACCAACCCGGATAACGCGCAAGGCAAAGCCGAGGAATGGACCCAGAGTTTCATTCTCGACGCCAAGTCCGGGTTTACCCAGGGCACGGTGGGTTTCGGCATGGACGTGCTGGGCATGTACTCGGTCAAGCTCGACGGCGGTCGTGGCACTGCCAATACCGGCTTGCTGCCGGTGCATGATGATGGTCGTCCGGCCGATGACTTCGGTCGCCTGGGCGTCGCGCTCAAGGCCAAGGTGTCGAAAACCGAACTGAAAGTCGGCGAATGGATGCCGGTGCTGCCGATCCTGCGCTCTGACGACGGCCGCTCCCTGCCGCAGACCTTCCGCGGCGGTCAGGTCACCTCCACCGAGATCAACGGCTTGAGCCTCTACGGCGGCCAGTTCCGCGCCAACAGCATGCGCAACGACGCGAGCATGGAAGACATGTCCATGAACGGTCGTGGTGCGTTCCTCTCCGATCGCTTCAACTTCGGCGGCGGCGAATACGCCTTCAACGACAAGCGCACCCAGGTCGGCGTCTGGTACGCGGAACTGTCGGACATCTACCAGCAAAAATATTTCAACCTGACCCACAGCCAGCCCATCGGTGACTGGACCCTGGGCGCCAACCTAGGCTACTTCATCGGCAAGGAAGAAGGCAGTGCCCTGGCGGGCGACCTGGACAACAAAACCGCCTTCGCCATGCTCTCGGCCAAATACGGTGGCAACACCTTCTACGTCGGCCTGCAAAAACTCAGCGGCGACGATGGCTGGATGCGCGTCAACGGCACCAGCGGCGGCACCCTGGCCAACGACAGCTACAACTCCAGCTACGACAACGCCCAGGAAAAATCCTGGCAAGTGCGCCACGACTTCAACTTCGCCGCCGTCGGTGTGCCGGGCCTGACCCTGATGAACCGCTACATCAGCGGTGACAACGTACACACCGGCACCATCACCGACGGCAAGGAATGGGGCCGCGAAAGCGAACTGGCCTACACCGTACAGAGCGGTGCGTTGAAGAGCCTTAACGTGAAATGGCGGAACTCGACGATGCGCCGGGACTTCAGCACCACTGAGTTCGACGAAAACCGCTTGATCGTCAGCTACCCGATCTCGCTGCTTTAAGCCGGGATCCGTCGCCATGGTCGCTGTTCAAAAAGGCCATGGCGACGCGACAGCCAAAGGCAGGGACGCCGTGGTAGAGCGATTCGTCGATCAAACGTTGACAAGGTAGCGGTAGGATAAGGATATTCCCTCTAGGTCGTACGACAACTTATAACAACTGATACCTCTCACCGTTTGCTCAGGTAATTTCATGACTACGACACACATTCGCCAGCCCTTCAATCGTCTACTGCTGACCGGCGCCGCCGGCGGCCTGGGCAAAGTCTTGCGCGAACGCCTCAAGCCTTTCGCCCGCCACATTCGCCTGTCGGACATCGCCAACATGGCCCCGGCCATTGATGAAAGTGAAGAAGTGGTGCCATGCGACCTGTCTGATAAACACGCGGTGCATCAGTTGGTGGAAGGCGTCGATGCCATTTTGCATTTCGGCGGTGTTTCGGTAGAGCGCCCGTTCGAAGAAATCCTCGGCGCCAACATCAGCGGCGTGTTCCACATCTATGAAGCCGCCCGCAAGCATGGCGTCAAGCGCGTGATCTTCGCCAGTTCCAACCACGTCATCGGTTTCTACAAGCAGGACGAAACCCTCGACGCCCTTTCCCCTCGCCGTCCGGATGGCTACTACGGCTTATCCAAGTCCTACGGCGAAGACATGGCCAGTTTCTACTTCGATCGCTACGGCATCGAAACCGTGAGCATCCGCATCGGCTCGTCGTTCCCCGAACCGCAAAACCGCCGAATGATGAGCACCTGGCTGAGCTTCGACGACCTCACTCAACTGATCGAATGCTCGCTCTATACCCCGAAAGTCGGCCACACCGTGGTGTATGGCATGTCCGCCAACCGCGACGTCTGGTGGGACAACAGCCAGGCCGCGCACCTGGGCTACCAGCCCAAGGACAGCTCCGAAGTCTTCCGCGCCAAGGTCGAAGCACAACCGATGCCGGCCGCCGATGACCCGGCCAGGGTCTACCAGGGCGGCGCCTTTGTCGCAGCCGGCCCGTTCGACAACTGATTGGCCTGTTTTTCATGGGATACGAACGAACCAAGGAATCACCATGCAAGCCGAATTGATTGTCGATGCACGCAACGCTGTCGGTGAGAGCCCGGTCTGGGTCCCCGAGGAAAACGCTCTGTACTGGGTAGACATTCCCAGCGGTGGCCTGCAGTGCTGGAACGCCGGGACCGGGCAACTCAAGGGCTGGGAAACGCCCGAGATGCTTGCCTGCATTGCCCGTCACCAGGACGGAGGCTGGATCGCCGGCATGGAGAGCGGTTTCTTTCGCCTGCACCCCTTTGATGACGGCAGCCTGGACAGCGAACTGTGCGCCAGTGTCGAGCACGATCGCAGCGACATGCGCCTCAATGATGGCCGCTGCGACCGCCAAGGCCGCTTCTGGGCCGGCAGCATGGTGCTGAACATGGGTGCCAATGCCGACGTCGGCCGGATGTACCGCTTCGATGGCGGGCAGCGCAGCCCGGTCGCGGCGCAACTGGGCGGGTTCATCGTGCCCAACGGCCTGGGCTTCAGCCCGGACGGGCGCACGATGTACCTCTCTGACTCACATCCGCTGGTCCAGCAGATCTGGGCTTTCGACTACGACATCGACAGCGGCACGCCCTCCAACCGGCGGCTGTTCGTCGACATGATGCCCTTGGCCGGACGCCCGGACGGCGCGGCGGTGGACGCTGAAGGTTGCTATTGGATCTGCGCCAACGACGCCGGCCTCATCCATCGCTTCACCCCGGATGGCCGACTGGACCGCTCTTTGGCGGTGCCGGTGAAGAAACCGACGATGTGCGCCTTTGGCGGCAGCCGTCTGGACACCCTGTTCGTCACCTCGATCCGCCCTGGCGACGACACCGATCCGCAATCGCTGGCCGGAGGCGTGTTTGCCCTCAACCCTGGCGTCAAGGGCCTTGCTGAAACGGCTTTCGGAGGACCGAAACACGCCGCCAACTGATCTGCACCACCGCTTCATTCGATAGACATAAAAACAACAACACTGGAGATTGACCATGAATTTCAAACGTACGCTTCTGATCGCCGCCCTCCCCCTGGCCTTCCTTGCGCAAGCGGCACAGGCGCTTGAGATCAAGTTTGCCGATATCCATCCCGATGGCTATCCAACCGTGGAAGCGGAAAAAATCCTCGGCAAGACGCTCGTCGAGGAGAGCAAAGGCGATAAAGACCCGTTCACCTTCAAAATGTACTCCGGCGGCGTGTTGGGCTCGGAGAAAGAAGTGGTCGAGCAGCTTCAGGTCGGTGCCGTACAGATGGCCCGCGTCAGCCTGGGTATCGTTGGCCCGGTGGTGCCGGACGTGAACGTGTTCAACATGCCCTTCGTGTTCCGTGATCAGGCGCACATGCGCAAAATCATCGACGGTGAAATCGGCCAGGAAATCCTCGACAAGATCACCAACTCCGAATTCAACCTGGTGGCCCTGGCCTGGATGGACGGCGGCACCCGTAACCTCTACACCAAGAAGCCGGTGCACAAGCCTGAAGACATGAAGGGCATGAAGATTCGCGTGATGGGCAACCCGATGTTCATCGAGACCCTCAACGCCATGGGCGGTAACGGAATTGCGATGGATACCGGTGAAATCTTCAGTGCGCTGCAGACCGGTGTGATCGACGGCGCGGAAAACAACCCGCCGACCATGCTTGAGCACAACCACTACCAGAACGCCAAGTACTACAGCCTGACCGGTCACCTGATCCTGCCGGAGCCAGTGGTGATGTCCAAGTTCACCTGGGAAAAACTCACCCCCGAGCAGCAGGCCCTGGTGAAAAAAGCCGCCAAGCAGTCCCAACTGGATGAGCGCGAATTGTGGGACAAGAAGACCCTCGCCAGTGAAGAGAAACTCAAAGCTGCCGGCGTTGAGTTCATTACGGTCGACAAGAAGCCCTTCTATGACGCCACCGCGCCGATCCGGGCCAAATACGGTGCGCCGTACGCCGAACTGATCAAGCGTATCGAAGCCGTTCAGTAACACCTCTCAATCTGTACTTGAAAAGGCCAGGCGCGCCCGATTTCACGGGGCGTGCCCGGTTACGGTGGAACCCGATGAAGAATCTGCTGCTGCGCATCAACGATAAGATTTACATGACTTGCATCTGGGTCGCCGGCCTCTCTGTCCTGGCAATTGCTCTGATGATTCCCTGGGGCGTATTCGCCCGCTACGTGCTGGGCACTGGCTCAAGCTGGCCTGAGCCCACGGCAATTTTGCTGATGATCGTGTTCACGTTCATCGGCGCCGCCGCCAGCTACCGCGCCGGTGCGCACATGGCCGTGGACATGCTCACCAACCGCTTGCCCCCTCACTTGAAAACCGCGGCCTCGGTGTTTTCCCAGTTGCTGATGGCGGTAATCTGCATCTTCATGATCAGCGGCGGCACCAAACTCTGCATATCCACCTGGAATCAATACATGAGCGCCCTGCCCACGCTGCGGGTCGGCATCACGTACATGCCCATACCGGTCGGTGGTTTTCTGACCCTGATTTTTGTCCTGGAAAAACTCTTGCTCGGTGATCAGAGCAAGCGTCGGGTCGTGCAGTTCGACCTGGTCGAAGAAAGTGAAGGTGCCGCTTAATGGACGCTCTGATTCTGCTGGGCAGTTTTTTCCTGTTGATCCTGATCGGCATGCCGGTCGCCTACGCCCTGGGCGCCGCTGCGCTGATCGGCGCGTGGTGGATCGACATCCCGTTTCAGGCCGTGATGATCCAGGTCGCGGGCGGGGTGAATAAATTCTCGTTGCTGGCCATTCCGTTCTTCGTCCTGGCCGGTGCAATCATGGCCGAGGGCGGTATGTCTCGCCGGCTGGTGGCCTTCGCCGGGGTGCTGGTGGGTTTCGTGCGCGGCGGTCTGTCACTGGTCAACCTCATGGCCTCGACGTTCTTCGGTGCCATTTCCGGTTCCTCGGTGGCCGACACCGCCTCGGTGGGTTCGGTACTGATCCCGGAGATGGAACGTCGCGGCTACCCGCGGGAGTTCTCCACCGCAGTGACGGTCAGTGGTTCGGTACAAGCCCTGCTGACCCCGCCCAGCCATAACGCGGTGCTGTACTCCCTGGCGGCCGGCGGTACGGTTTCCATCGGTGCACTGTTCATGGCCGGCATCGTGCCGGGCCTGCTGATGAACGCCTGCCTGATGGTGCTGTGCCTGATCTTCGCGAAGAAGCGCAACTATCCCAAGGGCGAAGTGATTCCCCTCAAGCAGGCGCTGAAAATCTGCCGGGAAGCCATGTGGGGCATGATGACCATGTTCATCATCCTTGGCGGCATCCTCTCGGGTGTTTTCACCGCCACCGAATCGGCCGCCATCGCGGTGCTCTGGGCATTCTTCGTGACCATGTGCATCTACCGCGATTACAAGTGGAGCGAGTTGCCGAAACTGATGCATCGCACGGTGCGTACCATCTCCATCGTGATGATCCTGATCGGCTTCGCCGCCAGCTTCGGCTACATCATGACGCTGATGCAGATCCCGGCGAAGATCACCACCCTGTTCCTGACGATCTCCGACAACCGCTACGTGATCCTGATGTGCATCAACGCGATGCTGCTGGTCCTGGGTACGGTGATGGACATGGCGCCGCTGATCCTGATCCTGACACCGATCCTGATGCCGGTGATCATGGGTATCGGCGTGGACCCGGTGCAGTTCGGCATGATCATGCTGGTGAACCTGGGGATCGGGCTGATCACGCCACCGGTGGGCGCGGTGTTGTTCGTCGGCGCCGCCATTGGCAAGGTCAGCATCGAAAGCACCGTCAAGGCCCTGCTGCCGTTCTACGGCGTGCTGTTCCTGGTGTTGCTGGCCGTGACCTACATTCCGGCGATCTCGCTGTGGTTGCCGCGTCTGGTGTTGTAAGAAACAACGACAATCCCCTAGTGGGAGCAAGGCTTGCCCGCGATGAAGATGACGCAGTCTCCCAGGAAACCAAGGAGCCTGCATCGCGAGCAAGCTTTGCTCCCACAAGTCCTCGCCACAGGGTTCGCACACAAAAATCCGGCTTTCCCCACAACAGTTTCTTCAACCTTGCAAAACAAGGTCACCATGACGCCGCCTCTTCTCCACCTCGAAGACGAACAGACTCGCCTGACCCTGGCCCCGCACCTGGGCGCCAGTCTCGTTGAATGGACATTGAGCAGCACCGGTGCTCCCCTGCTACGCCCGCCCGCGCCGCAAGCGCTGGAAAACGGCCTGCCCGGCAAGCTCGGCTGCTTCCCGCTGATCCCGTGGTCGAACCGGATCGCCCAGGGCGGTTTCGATTGCCCTGACGGCTGGCTCGCATTGGAAGCCAATAGCCCCAACGACCCGTTCCCGATCCATGGCAGCGCCTGGCAGCAGCCCTGGCAAGTGATCGAACACAGCCCACAACAAGCGCTGTTGCAGCTCGACAGCCAACATCCGTTCGCCTACTGCGCCAGCCTGCGGATCCGTTTGAGCGGCGGTCAGTTGCAGATCGCGATGCACGTCACCCACCGGGCCGAACAGGCCGCGTGGCACGGGCTGGGTTTGCACCCGTACTTCCCGCGCACTGCTGGCACGCGCCTGCAAACCCGTGCGACCGACGTCTGGATGTGCGATGAGAAAAAACTGCCGACAACGTTGGGCAGCGTTCCTCACATCTGGGACTTCCAACAACCCCGCTTGCTGCCGGACACACTGGTGGATAACGGCTTTGCCGGGTGGGACGGGCATTGCCTGATCCAGCAACCGGACTTGGGTTATGAGCTGGAATGCAGAGCCAGCGGCAGCGAATACTTCCTGCTCTACTGTCCGGTGGGCCTGGATTTCTTTTGCATCGAACCGGTCAGCCATCCGGTCAATGCCCACCACCTGCCAGGGCGGCCAGGGTTGCGCTTGCTGGAGCAAGGGCAGTCGGTGGCATTGGGGTTTTCGATGCAGTACCGACTCCTGTAGCCCCCTCCAGCCAGGCTTCTGGAGATGCCGAAGGCTCGGGCCGCGTTCGGACGATCTTTTGATCTTGATTTGATCTTTTGCTCGCGACTCAATTGTCTGGGACAAGATCGCAGTCTCGCTTCACTCGACAGCTCCTACAGGCCCAACGGGCGTTCAGGTCCCCAAGGTCAACCCGTTGGCCGGCAGCGGCAGCGCGGTCTTATAGCGAACCTGCTTGAGCGCAAAGCTCGAACGAATATTCGCCACACCCGGGACCTTGGTCAGAAAGTCCATCATGAACCGCTCCAGCGACTGGATCGACGGCACCAGCACGCGGATCAGGTAATCCGGGTCGCCGGCCATCAGGTAGCACTCCATCACCTCCGGCCGGTCGGAGATCGCCTCTTCGAAGTGCTGCAACGCCTCCTCCACCTGTTTTTCCAGGCTGACGTGAATGAACACGTTGACATGCAGGCCCAGCAGATCGGCATCCAACAGCGTGACTTGCTCGCGTATCACCCCCAGCTCCTCCATCGCCCGGACCCGATTGAAGCAAGGCGTGGGCGATAGATTGACCGAGCGGGCGAGGTCGGCGTTGGTGATGCGGGCGTTTTCCTGAAGGCTGTTCAGAATGCCGATGTCGGTGCGATCCAGTTTACGCATGAGACAAATAATCCTGTTTTTTATCGTTGTGCAGATTTTTTATCTGCAAATGATCTGAACAGCAACCCAACAGAGAAAAATATTCTTCTGCGTCGAGCCTATGATTGTTGTAGGACAATTTTCCTTACCCGGGAAAGTTCGTCAGCTAGCGCGCCCACTACAAGAAATTCACAAGATCGAGCGTAGAAAGCCATGAACCCAGCGTATGAACCGCTACGCCTGCACGTCCCCGAACCCTCGGGCCGTCCCGGCTGCCAGACCGACTTCTCCTACCTGCATCTGAGCGATGCCGGCACGGTGCGCAAACCCTCCATCGACGTTGAACCGTCCGACACGGCCGACCTCGCCCGCGGGCTGATTCGCGTGCTCGATGACCAGGGCAATGCCCACGGCCCATGGGCCGAAGACGTGCCTCTGGAGATCCTGCGCAAAGGCATGCGCGCCATGCTCAAGACGCGCATCTACGACAACCGCATGGTGGTCGCCCAGCGCCAGAAAAAAATGTCGTTCTACATGCAGAGCCTCGGCGAGGAAGCCATCGGCAGCGGCCAGGCCTTGGCCCTGAACATCGATGACATGTGCTTTCCCACCTATCGCCAGCAAAGCATCCTGATGGCCCGCGACGTGCCGTTGGTGGGCATGATCTGCCAACTGCTGTCCAACGAGCGCGATCCGCTCAAGGGCCGGCAGTTGCCGATCATGTACTCGGTCAAGGACGCCGGTTTTTTTACCATTTCCGGCAACCTGGCCACGCAATTCATCCAAGGTGTGGGTTGGGGCATGGCCTCGGCGATCAAGGGCGACACCAAGATTGCCTCGGCCTGGATCGGTGACGGCGCCACCGCCGAATCGGACTTCCACACCGCCCTCACCTTCGCCCACGTCTACCGGGCGCCGGTGATCCTCAACGTGGTCAACAACCAGTGGGCAATCTCCACGTTCCAAGCCATTGCCGGCGGTGAAGCCACCACCTTCGCCGGACGCGGCGTCGGCTGCGGCATCGCCTCGCTGCGGGTCGATGGCAACGACTTCATGGCGGTCTACGCCGCTTCGCGCTGGGCCGCCGAACGCGCCCGGCGCAACCTCGGCC
Organism: Pseudomonas halotolerans; assembly: GCF_039581215.1. Taxonomy (NCBI): domain Bacteria; kingdom Pseudomonadati; phylum Pseudomonadota; class Gammaproteobacteria; order Pseudomonadales; family Pseudomonadaceae; genus Pseudomonas; species Pseudomonas halotolerans. The sequence continues at coordinate 366,304 of NZ_JBCNTJ010000002.1, read as the reverse complement.
CGGCGCTGATCGAATGGGTCACCTACCGCGCCGGCCCACACTCCACTTCCGATGATCCGTCCAAATACCGCCCCGCCGACGACTGGAGCCACTTTCCGCTGGGCGACCCGATTGCGCGCCTCAAGCAGCACCTGGTGAAAATCGGCCACTGGTCCGAAGAGGAACATGCTGCAGTCACCGCCGAACTCGAAGCCGAGGTGATCGCCGCGCAGAAGGAAGCCGAGCAGTACGGCACCCTCGCCGGCGGGCAGATTCCAAGCGCCGCGACCATGTTCGAAGACGTCTACAAAGAGATGCCGGAGCACTTGAAGCGCCAGCGTCAGGAGTTGGGGATCTGACATGAACGATCACAACAACAATATCCAGCTGGACACCGCCATGACCACTACCACCATGACCATGATCCAGGCCCTGCGCTCGGCCATGGACGTGATGCTCGAGCGCGACGACAACGTCGTGGTGTTCGGCCAGGACGTGGGCTACTTCGGCGGCGTGTTCCGCTGCACCGAAGGCCTGCAGAACAAATACGGCACCTCCCGGGTATTCGACGCGCCGATTTCCGAAAGCGGGATCGTCGGTGTCGCGGTGGGGATGGGCGCCTACGGGTTGCGGCCCGTGGCCGAGATCCAGTTCGCCGACTACGTCTACCCGGCCTCGGACCAGATCATTTCCGAAGCGGCGCGCCTGCGCTATCGCTCGGCCGGCGAGTTCACCGCGCCGATGACCCTGCGCATGCCCTGCGGCGGCGGCATCTATGGCGGCCAGACCCACAGCCAGAGCATCGAAGCGATGTTTACCCAGGTCTGCGGCCTGCGCACCGTCATGCCCTCAAACCCTTACGACGCCAAGGGCCTGCTGATCGCCTCCATCGAAAACGATGACCCGGTGATCTTCCTCGAACCCAAGCGCCTGTATAACGGCCCGTTCGACGGCCACCACGACCGCCCGGTAACGCCGTGGTCGAAACACCCGTCGGCGCAGGTGCCGGACGGTTACTACACGGTGCCGCTGGATGTCGCCGCCATCACCCGCCCCGGCAAGGAAGTGACCATCCTGACCTACGGCACCACGGTGTATGTGTCCCAGGTCGCCGCCGAAGAAACCGGCATCGACGCCGAAGTCATTGACCTGCGCAGCCTTTGGCCCCTGGACCTGGAGACCATCGTCAAGTCCGTGAAGAAGACCGGTCGTTGCGTGATCGTCCACGAAGCGACGCGCACCTGCGGCTTCGGCGCCGAGCTGGTGTCGCTGGTGCAAGAACATTGTTTCCATCACCTGGAAGCGCCCATCGAGCGTGTCACCGGATGGGACACACCCTATCCGCATGCGCAGGAGTGGGCGTATTTCCCAGGGCCGTCCCGTGTAGGCGCGGCGTTGAAACGGGTCATGGAGGTCTGAATGGGCACGCACGTTATCAAGATGCCGGACATTGGCGAAGGCATCGCCGAAGTTGAACTGTCGGTGTGGCACGTCAAGGTGGGCGACCTGGTGGTCGAGGATCAGGTCCTGGCCGATGTCATGACCGACAAGGCCATGGTGGACATTCCCTCGCCCGTGCATGGTCGGGTGATCGCCCTCGGCGGCGAGCCCGGTGAAGTCATGGCGGTGGGCAGCGAACTGATCCGCATTGAAGTCGAAGGTGCCGGCAACCTCAAGGAATCGGCGCAACCCGCCGTCACCGCGCCAGTGCCGAAACCCGCGCCGGTGGCAACGCCCGAGCCGACAATGGAAAAACCCGCTGCGGCGCCACGCCCCGCGCCGCAAGCGCCGGTGGCCCGCGATCCTGACGAGCGTCCGCTGGCCTCCCCGGCTGTACGTAAACACGCGCTGGACCTGGGCATTCAATTGCGTCTGGTCCAGGGCAGTGGCCCGGCCGGGCGGGTTCTGCACGAAGATCTGGACGCCTATCTGGCCCAAGGGCCATCGGTCCAGGCCAAGGGCGGTGCAGGCTATGCCGAACGCCACGACGAACAGCAGATCCCGGTGATCGGCATGCGCCGCAAGATCGCTCAGCGCATGCAGGACGCCACCCAGCGCGCCGCGCACTTCAGCTACGTCGAGGAAATCGACGTCACCGCCCTGGAAGAACTGCGGGTGCATTTGAATGAAAAGCACGGTGCCCATCGCGGCAAGCTGACCTTGCTGCCATTCCTGGTACGCGCCCTGGTCGTGGCCTTACGGGACTTCCCGCAAATGAACGCCCGCTACGACGACGAAGCCCAGGTCATCCACCGCTCAGGCGCGGTGCACGTGGGCGTCGCCACCCAGAGTGATGTGGGCCTGATGGTGCCGGTGGTACGTCACGCCGAAGCCCGCAGCCTGTGGGACAGCGCGGCAGAAATTTCGCGCCTGGCCACGGCGGCCCGCAATGGCAAGGCCAGCCGCGATGAGTTGTCCGGCTCGACCATCACCCTGACCAGCCTCGGCGCGTTGGGCGGTATCGTCAGTACCCCGGTGCTGAACCTGCCGGAAGTGGCGATCGTCGGCGTGAACAAAATCGTCGAACGACCTGTAGTGATCAAGGGCCAGATCGTGATCCGCAAAATGATGAACCTCTCCAGTTCCTTCGATCACCGGGTGGTCGACGGCATGGACGCGGCGCAATTCATCCAGGCTCTGCGCGGCCTGCTCGAACAACCCGCCACCCTGTTTGTGGACTAATCATCAATGGAGCAGGCGATGCAAACTTTGAACACCACGCTGCTGATCATCGGCGGCGGCCCCGGCGGCTACGTGGCAGCGATCCGCGCCGGCCAGTTGGGTATCCCGACCATTCTGGTCGAGGGCCAGGCGCTGGGCGGGACTTGCCTGAACATCGGCTGTATCCCGTCCAAGGCGTTGATCCATGTGGCCGAGCAGTTCCACCAGACACAGCACCACAGCCAGGCCTCGGCCCTGGGTATCACGGTGTCGGCGCCGAGCCTGGACATCGGCAAAAGCGTGGAATGGAAGGACGGCATCGTTGACCGCCTGACCACCGGCGTCGCGACCCTGCTGAAAAAACACAAGGTCCAGGTCATTCACGGCTGGGCCAACGTCGTCGATGGCAAGACCGTTGACGTCGGCGACACGCGCATCCAGTGCGACCACCTGCTGCTGGCCACTGGTTCGAAAAGCGTCGAGCTGCCGATGCTGCCGATTGGCGGCCCGATCATTTCCTCCACCGAAGCCCTCGCCCCTGCCTCGCTGCCCAAGCACCTGGTGGTGGTGGGCGGTGGCTACATCGGCCTGGAGCTGGGCATTGCCTACCGCAAGCTCGGCGCCGAGGTCAGCGTGGTCGAAGCCCAGGAGCGGATTCTGCCGGCCTACGACGGCGAGCTGACCCAACCGGTGCACGAGGCGCTCAAACAATTGGGTGTGAAGCTGTACCTCAAGCACAGCGTCGAAGGCTTCGATGCCCAGGCCGGCACCTTGCAGGTGCGTGATCCCGCGGGCGACACGCTGAACCTGGAGACCGACCGGGTGCTGGTGGCCGTTGGTCGCAAACCCAACACCCAGGGTTGGAATCTCGAAGCGTTGCAGCTGGAAATGAACGGTGCGGCGGTAAAAATCGACAACCGTTGCCAGACCAGCATGCGCAACGTCTGGGCCATCGGTGATTTGAGCGGCGAACCGATGCTCGCCCACCGGGCCATGGCCCAAGGCGAAATGGTTGCCGAGCTGATCGCCGGCCAGCCTCGCGAGTTCGCCCCGACGGCCATCGCGGCGGTGTGCTTTACCGACCCGGAACTGGTGGTGGTCGGCAAGACACCGGACGAAGCCAAGGCCGCCGGGCTCGACTGCATCGTTTCCAGCTTCCCGTTCGCCGCCAATGGCCGGGCCATGACCTTGGAATCGAAAAGCGGTTTCGTGCGGGTTGTGGCGCGACGGGACAATCACTTGATCGTTGGCTGGCAAGCAGTCGGCGTCGGTGTGTCGGAACTGTCCACTGCGTTCGGCCAGTCCCTGGAAATGGGCGCACGCCTGGAAGACATCGCCGGCACCATCCACGCCCATCCGACACTGGGCGAGGCGGTGCAGGAAGCGGCGTTGCGAGCGTTGGGGCATGCGTTGCATCTATAACAGCTGTGGGTGAATGACCTTGTGGCGAGGGGATTTATCCCCGCTGGGTTGCACAGCAACCCCAATACCTGTCAGCACCGGACGTCAGGTATATGGGGGTATCAGAACCAAGGGGGGCTGCTTCGCAGCCCAGCGGGGATAAATCCCCTCGCCACAGGCTGCGAAACAGCCCCGGAATGAAGTATTGTTGTCCCCATCCAAAAAACGTCAGAAGCCTTGAACCGTTTCGACGGTTGTTAAGCAATAGAGGGTGTCATGGGTAACGAGAGCATCAATTGGGACAAACTGGGCTTTGACTACATCAAGACCGACAAGCGCTACCTGTCGCACTGGCGCGATGGCGCCTGGGACGCCGGCACCCTGACCGACGACAACGTGCTGCACATCAGCGAGGGCTCCACCGCCCTGCACTACGGCCAGCAGTGCTTCGAAGGCCTGAAAGCCTATCGCTGCAAGGACGGCTCGATCAACCTGTTCCGCCCGGACCAGAACGCCGCCCGCATGCAGCGCAGCTGCGCGCGCCTGCTGATGCCGTTCGTCGAGACCGAACAGTTCGTCGAAGCCTGCAAGCAAGTGGTCCGCGCCAACGAGCGCTTCATCCCGCCTTACGGCACCGGTGGCGCGCTGTACCTGCGCCCTTTCGTGATCGGCGTGGGTGACAATATTGGCGTACGCACCGCACCCGAGTTCATTTTCTCGGTCTTCTGCATCCCGGTCGGCGCCTATTTCAAGGGCGGCCTGACCCCGCACAACTTCCTGATCTCCAGCTTCGACCGCGCAGCCCCACAAGGCACCGGCGCGGCCAAGGTCGGTGGCAACTACGCCGCCAGCCTGATGCCCGGTTCCCAGGCCAAGAAGGCGAACTTCGCTGACTGCATCTATCTGGACCCGATGACCCACTCGAAAATCGAGGAAGTCGGCTCGGCGAACTTCTTCGGCATCACCCACGACAACAAATTCGTCACCCCAAAATCCCCTTCGGTCCTGCCGGGCATCACTCGCCTGTCGCTGATCGAACTGGCCAAATCGCGCCTGGGCCTGGAAGTGATCGAAGGCGACGTGTTCATCGACAAACTGTCGGACTTCAAGGAAGCCGGCGCCTGCGGTACCGCTGCGGTCATCACTCCGATTGGCGGCATCAGCTACAAGGACAAGCTGCACGTGTTCCACAGCGAAACCGAAGTCGGCCCGATCACCCAGAAGCTCTACAAAGAGCTGACCGGCGTGCAGACCGGCGATGTGGAAGCGCCAGCGGGTTGGATCGTCAAGGTCTGATCCAAGCCTCCCCGTTGCACTAGGGGGCTTTTGTGGCGAGGGAGCTTGCTCCCGCTCGACTGCGCAGCAGTCGCAACCCAGGCAATGCGGTCCACCTGAATGATCGCGTTGCTTGGCTTTGGGGCTGCTGCGCAGCCCAGCGGGAGCAAGCTCCCTCGCCACATGGGTTTGTCTCCTTTACTCCCGCCGCAAAACCGGCCATCGCCCCCAACGCTGGCGAAACCATCCGTAACCGCTGACCAGTAGAATCCCACTCAATACCAAAGCCGCGCCGACGATAAAGTTCGGCCATCAATCATGTGTTCAGCGCAGTTCCACGGTGGGAGCGAGCTTGCTCGCGAAGGCGGTGGATCAGCTTGCATGGATGCTGGATGTGAAGGCCCCTTCGCGGGCAAGCGTGGATGTGAAGGCCCCTTCGCGGGCAAGCCCGCTCCCACAGGGTCTGTCGGTGGCCATCAATCATGTGTTCACCGCAGGTCCACTGTGGGAGCGAGCCTGCTCGCGATGGCGGTGGATCAGCTTGCATGGATGCTGGATGTGAAGGCCCCTTCGCGGGCAAGCCCGCCCCCACAGGGTCTGTCGGTGGCCATCAATCATGTGTTCACCGCAGGTCCACTGTGGGAGCGAGCTTGCTCGCGATGGCGCCAGCAGGGCCGACATTCATCTCGACATCGACGCCCAATCGCGTCGCCATTTCCTTGCGGCCACTGGCCGTCAAGCCCAGCGCCCGGCTATCCAGATCCTGGATCACCCATTTGCGCTTGATCGCCATTTGCAGCAGTGCCGCCCCCAAAGCTCCCCCCAGGTGCGGCCGGCGCATGCTCCAGTCCAGGCATGGACAGGCAAACCGGCGTCGCTGAACGGCAAGCGCCTGGACATCAATGCCCAGCCCTTGCAACAGCGCCTCGCCGTCGTCACTCAGGCGATAGCCTTGGCCTTCCACCTCCACCAGCCATCCGGCTTCAAGCATCCGATCGTGCAAGCGCACCGCCAGCGTACCGGCCATGTGGTCGTAGCAGGTGCGGGCGAATTGCAGGCGATCCGGGGTGCGCGGGGTAAAGGTCGGGGCGGCGTTCTGGCCGATCACCATCAACGCTTCAAGGGCCTGGGCAACGCGTTTATCCGCCAGACTGTAGTAGCGATGGCGGCCCTGAACGTACAAACGCACCAAGGCCAGTTCCTTGAGCTTTGCCAAATGGCTGCTGGCGGTAGAGGCGCTGACATCGGCGATGCTCGCCAGCTCCGTGCTGGTTCGGGCATGGCCGTCCATCAACGCGCACAGCATTCGGGTACGGGCCGGTTCGGCAATAGCCGCGGCGACCTGGGACACCCCAAGGTCATGTTGCTCTGCATTCATGTTTCGCTCCCCGACGAATAGCGCCATGCTAGGACTGGAGAGAGTAGCAACCCCTTCAATCGTCGCGGGTCAGCACTTCCAGCAATTCGATTTCGAAAATCAGGTTGGCGCCCGGCTTGATGTGGGCCCCCATGGACCGCTCGCCGTAGGCCAGATTCGCCGGCACCCACAGCTTGCGCTTGCCGCCGACCTTCATGCCCATCAGGCCGACGTCCCAGCCCTTGATCACCCGACCGGTGCCGATCACGCACTGGAAAGGTTTGCCTCGACTGTAGGACGAATCGAATTCAGTGCCGTCTTCCAGTGTGCCACGGTATTGGGTGGTGATCAGCGCACCTTTGACTACGCTTTTGCCGTCGCCCTGCTCCAGGTCGATGATTTGCAGTTCTTCGTTCATGGGCTACTCCCGTGTGGTTCAGGCGCGGGTTTTCGCAGAAATCCGCGTGGCTGGCAAACTTTTGTGTGTTGCCCGCACAAGGGAACCGCAGCGGTCGCTTCGGTTCACATGGGTATCGACCCTGCATTTCAGATAAGGATATTCTGATGATCGACTCTCGCCCGCTCCACGGTTTCATTCCTCCCTATATCCTCAACCGAATCATCGCCCACGGCTCCGAACATCAACGTTCCAGCGCCCTCGGCACCCTGACCCATGTGCGCAATCTGCGGCACAACCCCGGTCCGCCACACAACCCGCCCGCCGCCGCAGCGCTGCCCAGGCCGGGCAAGCCCGGCCAACCCCAGCGCAGCGTGCATGACGCACAAAACACCATGGAACTGCCCGGCCAACCGGTACGCCTCGAAGGTCAGGCAGCCACTGGCGATGCGGCTGTGGACGAGGCCTACAACGCCCTCGGCGCCACCTACGATTTTTTCTGGAAAGTGCTGGGGCGCGACTCCATCGACAACAAAGGCTTCGCCCTGGTGGGCAGCGTGCACTACGGCCAGGACTACGAAAATGCGTTCTGGAACGGCGCACAGATGGTGTTCGGCGACGGCGATGGCGAAATCTTCCAGCGCTTCACTCGCTCCCTCGACGTGGTGGCCCACGAGTTGGCCCATGGCGTGACCGAAAGTGAAGCCGGATTGATCTACGCCAACCAGTCCGGCGCGTTGAACGAGTCCATCTCCGATGTATTCGGCGTGCTGGTCAAGCAGTTCGTCCTCGAACAGACCGCCGACCAGGCCGACTGGCTGATCGGCGCCGACCTGCTCACGGACAAGATCAACGGCGACGGCCTGCGCAGCATGTCCAACCCCGGCACGGCCTACGATGACCCGCTGCTGGGCAAGGACCCGCAACCGGCGCACATGCGTGAATTCGTCATCACCCGCGAGGACAACGGCGGCGTGCACATCAACTCCGGCATTCCCAACCGCGCCTTCTATCTGGCGGCCACGACGCTGGGCGGATTTGCCTGGGAAAAGGCCGGGCGGATCTGGTATGAAACCTTGTGCGACAGAAGATTGGCCAACGACGCGTCCTTCAGCGCCTTCGCCCGCTTGACCGTCGAGCACGCCCGCCAGCGCTTCGGTGCCCGGGAAGTGCAGGCTGTGCAGAATGGCTGGGCGCAGGTAGGCGTCGATTTAACCGAGGAGCATTGATGAAACCTCTTCCACCCCTCGACGATCACGCGGTGGTCCGGCTGTCTCGTCAGGGCGGCGTAGCGGCGATTTCCGCCTTGACTCGCCCTCGGGAAATCGATTTCGCCCAGTGCGATCTCGACCAGCGCACGCGTATCTGCTCAGTACTGGAGGGTTGCCTGCCGCTGGACTCGGCGGCGCCGGGGCGTGGCGACCAGCGTTTTTTCCGCATCGAAGTGCGCTACCGCGCCAATGACCAGGACGACGAAATGGTGCTGCAGGTGCCTGAAGATCAAGCACCCGGCGAGCTGGTGCGCCTGTGGGACAAAGGCCAAGTGAGCTGAAGGAACTAGCGCGTGGTGGGGGTGATTTTCAGAATCCGCCCGGAGGCAATCACCACCATCACGTACTTGTCATGAATCTGCACCCATTGCGCGCCTTCCTCAGGGGCTTCGAGCCCCTTCTCTTTCCAGTTTTTAATGGCCTTGTCCGAGCGCTGATATTCAGCCGGGGTCCGGTCCGCTTCCACCAAACGGCGACCATTGTTGGGGGAATGCTCCACCGCATCTCCGGTGGCCTCGACCGCTTGCGCCACAGGACCAAAGGCGGCGAGACCGGTGATCAGGACCAGGCTGGCGATCAGGGTAGGGTTGCGCATAAAAACTCCAGTGATTTCGAGAATACTGAAATCTGTGACTTCAGCGACCGCCAATCATTCCTTTTTACTGTAGCGACGAATCCGTCGCCGACTGTACGGGGCGGTGATGCCTATAACCGGCGTAGGCTGGAAAAAAGCCATTTATAAAAACCGGGGCTCGCCATGCACATTGCCATTCTGACCTTCGACGGCTTCAACGAACTGGACTCACTGATTGCCTACGGCATGCTCAGCCGCATCTCCCTGGTGGGCGATAAGGATTGGCGTGTGAGCATCGCTTCACCTACCCCGCGCATCACGTCCATGAATGGCTTGACCATCGACGCCCAGATCGACCTGGAGCAGGCCTGCAAGGCCGACGCCGTGTTGTTCGGCAGTGGCATGAAGACCCGCGAGGTCGCCAATGACTCGGCCATCATGAGCCAGTTGCGCCTGGACCCGACTCGCCAACTGCTCGGTTCGCAATGCTCCGGCACATTCCTGCTGGCACGCCTGGGGCTGCTCGGCCAGGCACCGGCCTGCACCGACACCACCAGTAAACCCTGGGTCGTCGCGGCGGGTGTCAACGTGGTCAACCAGGCGTTCCACGCCAACGGCAACATCGCCACCGCCGGGGGCTGTTTCTCCGCCCAGTACCTGTCGGCCTGGGTGCTGGCGCGGCTCAAGGGTCTGGAGACTGCGCGGGAAGTGCTGCACTACTTTGCCCCGGTGGGCGAGAAGGATGAGTCCGTGGAGCGCGGGTTGAGGCATATCCGCCAGTATGTGGATGAAGTGGCGCAGGTTTGACTCCGGGGAAGAACAACGATACCACCGTGGCGAGGGAGCTTGCTCCCGCTGGGCCGCGTAGCGGCCCCCAAACCATCCCCCCCGTCGTGTCATAGCGGTCGCGCCTGCTGTCCTCAGGCCTGCTGCGCAGCCCGGCGGGAGCAAGCTCCCTCGCCACGGGTCGAGCTACACTTTGGCCGCCACATCCCCTTTAAAATCCAACACACCCTCATCGCACGGACCCCGACATGACCACCCCCACCACCTCATCCCCTGCCCTCAAGGAAATCTTCAACGCCACACGCCTTGAGCACATCGCCAGTGAAATGAGCGCGGTGTACCCGGCTTTCGATAGCCGGGCGTTCCTGAGCATGGCCAATGACGGGCTGAGCGAGCTGTCGGTGATGCAACGCATGGCGCGGGTCAGTGAGTGCCTGCATGCGGTACTGCCCTTGGACTATGAGGCCTCGCTGGATGTGCTGCGAGACCTGGCGCCCCGCCTCAACAGCATGTTTGTCAGCATGTTCCTGCCCCACTACGTGGCGTCCTACGGCCGGCACAGCTTCGACTTGTCTCTGGATGCGCTCAAGTATTTCACCCGGTTCGGCTCCTCGGAGTTCGCCGTGCGGCATTTCCTGCGCGATGACCTGACGCGCACCCTCAAGGCCATGCACGACTGGGCGCACGATCCCAACGAACACGTACGTCGCCTGGCCAGCGAAGGCAGCAGGCCGCGCTTGCCGTGGTCGTTCCATCTGGAACCGATCCAGGCCAATCCCGACCTGGCCGCCGCGATCCTTGAGACCCTCAAGGCCGACCACAGCCTGTATGTACGCAAGTCCGTGGCCAATCATCTCAACGACATCACCAAGCAGCACCCTGACTGGGTGCTGGACCGAATCGAAGGCTGGTCCCTGCAGGATCGCCATACCGCATGGATCGCCCGCCATGCTTTGCGCAGCCTGATCAAACAAGGTAATGCGCGGGCACTGGCGGTCATCGGGGTCGGCGGCAAAGCGCAGATCCAGGTACTGGACTTGCAGGTCACGCCAGCGGTGATTCGGCTCGGCGAGCCCATCACCTTGTCGTTCAAGGTGCAATCAACCTTGGAGCAGAGCCAGCGTCTGGTGATCGACTATGCCATCGACTACGTGAAAGCCTCGGGCGGAACCTCGGCCAAAGTCTTCAAGCTCAAGACTTTCGACCTGCCCGCCCTGGAGAGCGTCAGCCTCAGCCGCTCCCAGCACATTCGCGAGCTGACCACCCGCCGCCACTACGTGGGCCGGCATGCGGTGCATCTGCTGGTCAATGGCGAGCGGCTGGGCAGCACGGCGTTCGACATCGTTCCCTGAACGGCCGCTCAGGCCAGCGCCAGCCGTTGTGTCTTGCGAATGTCGTGCAGGAAGCGCTCGGCCGGCAGCGGGTGGCCCAGCAGATAACCCTGCAGCGAATCACAACCCAATTGGGTCAGGAAATCCTGCTGCACGTCGGTCTCCACCCCTTCGGCAACGATTCGCAGCCCCAGCGCCTGGCCGAGTGCGACGATGGCCGAGACGATCGCCGCGTCATCACTGTCGTGCTCCAGGTCGCGCACGAAGCCGCGATCGATCTTCAGCTCGTTGGCCGGCAACCGTTTGAGGTACATCAGGCTCGAATAACCGGTGCCAAAGTCGTCGATGGACAAGTCCACACCCATGTCCGAGAGCTGCTGCAGCACGGTCATGCTGGCATCGGCATCGCTCATCGCCGTGGTCTCGGTGATTTCCAGGGTCAGGCTGTTGGCCGGCAAATGATGAGTCTCCAGCGCCGTAGCGACGCTCTGCACCAGCCCCACGTGGCAAAACTGCAAGGCTGACAGGTTCACCGCGATGCGCCAGTCGGTGTAGCCGAGCACGTACCATTCGCGCATCTGGCGGCAGGCCTCGTTCAACACCCAATCACCGATGGGAATGATCAGCCCGGTCTTTTCCGCAAGGTCGATGAAGGTATCGGGCATCAACAGGCCCTGGGTTGGATGTGTCCAGCGCAACAAGGCTTCGGCACCCACCGGACGGCCATTGGCCGCGTCGAACTTGGGCTGATAATGCAGGCTGAACTGGCGCTGCTCGACGGCGATGCGCAGGTCTTGCAGCAATTGCAATTGCTTGCGGGCGTTGCTGTTCATCGAGGCATCGAAAAAGCTGTAGCCGTTCTTGCCGGCGCCCTTGGCGTGGTACATCGCCGCGTCGGCATTCATCAGCAGCTCTTCGGCGCTCTGGCCGTTGCCCGGATAAAGCGCGATGCCGACACTGGCGGAGATCTGCAAGTCATGATCGGCCACCCGGAACGTGCGACCGATCAGCCCGACCTGGCGGGCCGCCAGGCGCAACGCATCGTCAGGCTCGGCCAGTTGCACCAACAGCACGAACTCATCACCGCCGATCCGCGCCAGGGTGTCCTGGCTGCGCAAATCTTCTCGCAGGCGCAGGGCCACGTCCCGCAGCAACAGGTCGCCCATGTGATGGCCGAAAGCATCGTTGACCGGCTTGAAGCCGTCCAGGTCGATGAACATCAAGGCGAAACAGCCGCCCTGCTCATGCACCCGATGCATGGCTTGATCAATACGATCGGCCAGCAGCACGCGGTTGGGCAGTTCTGTGAGGGGGTCGTGCAGGGCCAGTTGGGTCAGCTCGCGGTTGGCCAGGGTCAACGACTGGGCCAGCTCAGCGGTCCGGGCTTCCAGGCGCGCATCGAGAATTGAGGTGAGCAAGGCGATGGCCAGCACCGCCAGCGTGGTGATCAGCACCAGATTGTCCAGGCCCTTGCTGCTCAAGCCGTCCAGGGCGCCGCAAAAACTGCCGTCGCTGAACCGCGCGGCGGCCATGCCGGTGTAATGCATGCCGACAATGGCCAGGCCCATCACCACAGCGGCGCCGGCGCGGGCCAGGCGTACATGCGGGATGTTCTGGCGCAGGCGAAAGGCGATCCACAACGCTGCCGCCGAAGCGCAGACCGCAATCACCAGCGAAGCCCCGAACAACGAGGGGTCATAATCAATACCCGGCTGCATCCGCAGCGCCGCCATGCCGGTGTAATGCATGGCACTGATGCCGACGCCCATGATCAACGCGCCGAAAGCCAGTTGCCACGCCGGCAATTGCGGCTGGCTGACCAACCACAGCGCAAAACCGCAGGACAGGATGGCAATCAGCAGCGACAAGGCGGTGATCGACACATCGTAGCCAAGCTCCACCGGCAAGGTGAACGCGAGCATGCCGATAAAATGCATGGACCAGACCCCGACGCCCATTGCCAGGGAACCGCCGGCCATCCACCCATGCGCTGCGCGCCCCTGGGTGGTCGCGATGCGTCCGGTCATGTCCAGCGCGGTGTAAGAAGCCAGTACCGCAACAAACAGGGAAATTGAAACAAGGGCCGGTGAATAACTGCCGATGAGCATGGGTTTTTCTCGTGACTGGAAAGCCGAACTGCTTCCATGCCCGGTTGAAAGGCGGCGATTGTACTCAATTGTGGTACGGGCGTACCGACCAAATATCAAAAAGCCATCAGCCCTTGCATATTTGCGACGAAAGACATTCCGTTCCGTTCGGCTAAGCTGTGGTGGGCCATTTTTCAGGAGACCCATCCATGACCGCCCCCACCACCGCGTTAGTGGTCATAGACGTTCAGAATGATTTCATACCCGGTGGCCAACTGGCCGTACCGGGGGGTGACGAAATCGTGCCGTTGATCAACCGTCTGGGCCGTTCATTCAGGCACGTCATCCTCGCCCAGGACTGGCACCCGGCCGGGCATGCTTCGTTTGCCTCCAGCCATCCGGACAAAAAATCATTCGACCTGATTCAACTGCCCTATGGCGAACAGAAACTCTGGCCTGACCACTGCATACAGGGCACCCAAGGCGCCGCGCTGCACTCGGCCCTGGACCTGCCCCACGCCCAATTGATCATTCGCAAGGGTTGCACCCCGGACATCGACAGCTATTCGGCCTTCATGGAAGCCGACCGCCAGACCCCCACCGGGTTGACGGGCTACCTCAAGGAGCGCGGCATCGACACGGTGTATATGGTGGGGCTGGCGCTGGATTTTTGCGTGATGTTCTCGGCGCTGGATGCCCGGGCGGCCGGTTTCAATGCGCTGGTGGTGCTCGATGCCTGCCGAGGCATTGATATCGACGGCTCGATGGCGGCGGCAATCCGGCGAATGCAGCAAGCGGGTGTGGCGCTGATTGAATCGAGCGCAATAGACGCCTGACCTCTCCTAAATGAACCCTCCCACAGCCTCGAGTCGCATCAGCACGGCGTTGGCAACCACAAGCGCAACCGCGCCCCGCCCAGCGGCGAGGCTTGCGCCGTCAGCGTGCCACCCTGGGCTTGCAGGGCGCGACGGCTGATGGCCAGGCCCAGGCCAAAACCGCCCGTGGCGCGGTCGCGGCTGCGGTCCAGGCGATAGAACGGTTCGAACACGCGCTCGCGCTCGCTGTCAGGAATACCGATACCATCGTCGTCGACCCAGATCTCGCAGCCCTGGACGCCGACCAGTACACCGACCTGGATCCGCTTTTCGCAATAACGCATGGCATTGCGCAGCAGGTTCTGCAACGCCCGGGCCGTCAGGCGCGGGTCCAGTACGAAACGCTCCAGCACGCCGTGCAGCAGCACATCGATCACCACGTCCGGGGCGGCCAAGTCCTCGTCGACACTGCCCAGGATACTGTCGATGAACTCGTCCAGCGCTACCTCCACCCGTTCGGGCAGATGCTCGGGGTTCTGCAGACGGCTGTAGGACAGCAACTCCAGCACCAACTCATCCAGCTCGCGGATGTGCGCCACCAACCCTTGCAGCCGCTCGCGACTGGCCGGCGGCAGGTCATCGGACAGCGCCAGGGCCAGGCCGAAATCGAGGCGGGTCAAGGGCGTGCGTAATTCATGGGACACCGCATTGAGCAGATCGCGCTGCTGATTGAGCAAGCGCTCGATGTCGCCGGCCATCGTATCGAATACGTGGGCCAGGCTGCCGATGTTCGAGCTGGAGCCAATCTGCGTACGTTCGCTCAAATGGCCTTTGCCGAAGCGTTCAGCGGTGCGTTTGAGCCGTTCCAGATCGCGCCAGTGGGGCCGCAACCAAAGCAGCAGGCAGGCCAGCATCGTCGCACCGATCAACACGTTGATGCTCCAATACAGCCAACTGACCTCGGTCGGGTCCGGGGGCACGATCATCTTGACCGCCGTGCGCTCATCCAGCGGCGCGGCCGCCAGGGTTCGCCAGGCCCATTCGCCCAGGCGCACCACGTTCTCGCCGCGCTGGAGACGCGCCTGCTCGGCGGCGCTGAAACCGGCATCATCGATGGCCGCCAGTTCGATGCGCAGCGGCTCGAACTCCTTGTCCATCTGTGCCGCCAGTGCCGGCCACTGCTCGCTGGGCACGTTATGGAACTGCCTGACCATCAAGGTTTGCAGGCCACGGGAGTAATCGAGGTTGTAGGTCAGGAAGCGCTCATGAAACAGCCGGACCACCAGTTCCGGCATCAGGTAGATCGCGGCGCTGTAGGACACGATGGTGACCAGGTACAGACGAATCAGCAGCTTCCACATGGATTCAGCATTCCCACTCGGAGCGGCTGAACAGATAACCCTTGCCCCACACGGTCTTGATCTTGCGGGCTTCACCGGCGTTGTCGTCGAACTTGCGCCGCAGCTTGGAGATCGCCACGTCCACCGAGCGGTCGGTGCCGTTGAATTCGATGCCGCGCAGACGCTGCAGGATCTGGTCGCGACTCAGCACCTCGCCGCAATGCCGGGCCAGCACCACCAGCAGGTTGTATTCGCCGCTGGACAGCTCCACCGCTTGCCCGCGCCAGGTCACGGTGCGTTCGGACAGGTCGATGCACAGGTTGCCCATGAGAATGCGGTCGTTGACTGTCTGCGGCTCGGTGAGGCTGCTGCGGCGCAACAAAGTCCGAACGCGTGCCAGCAGCACCCGGGGTTCACAGGGTTTGCTGACGTAGTCATCGGCGCCCATTTCCAGGCCCAACACCTGATCATGGCTGTCGTCCCGGGCGGTGAGCATCAGGATGGGCAAGGTGGCCGAATCGGCCCGCAACAAGCGGCAGACCTGCAAGCCGTCCAGCCCCGGCAACATCAGGTCGAGGATCACCAGGTCCGGCGGATCGACCCGCGCCCGTTCCCGCACATGATCGCCACGGCTGAGCACACTGACCCGATAGCCGTTGCGCTCCAGGTAGCTGGCGATCAGTTCAGAAAGGGCGGTGTCGTCTTCCACCAGGAGGATGTTGGGCATGGTGTATCCAGAAAGTGCTGGGGCGCCTGGCAGGGCCTCATCGGGAGCAAGCTCGCTCCCACATTTGGCTTTCGGTGCGACACAAAACCAGTGTGGGAGCGAGCTTGCTCGCGATGACGGTATGACAAACGCAGAAAATCTCAAGCTGCCAAGGATATACGCCCTCGCCCTCTCCCGAGCAAACCCCTTACACAATTTCACACAGCCCCTACAAAGCTTTACCAATGCGCCCCTTTACCCCCCGTAGCATGCCACGTTGATTATTGGGGAAGCACCATGCCAAAGAATCCTTTTGCTACCTTGGGCCTGTTGCTCGGGGCGCTGCTGCTGAACGCCTGCGACAGCGCCTCGAGCCCTGAGGACGCGGCGCCGCTGGCCACTGTGGCGATCGAAACCCTCGAAGCCCGCCCTCTCTCTATCAGCAGCGAACTGAGCGGACGCATTGCCGCGCCGCGAATCGCCGAAGTGCGCGCGCGCGTCCCCGGTGTGGTGTTGGAGCGGGTCTTTCGCGAAGGCAGCGACGTGAAGAAAGGCGATGTGCTGTTTCGCATCGACCCGGCGCCGTTCAAGGCCGACCTGGACAGCGCCGAAGCGGCGTTGCGCAAGGCCGAGGCCAACGCGTTCCAGGCCCGCCTGCAAGCGCAACGTTACTCGCAGTTGATCGAAGATAACGCCATCAGCGGCCAGGACTACGACAATGCCCGCGCCGCCGTCCGCCAGACCGCCGCCGATGTCGCCGCGAACAGGGCAGCCGTGGAACGAGCCAAACTGAACCTGGGCTACGCCACAGTCACCGCGCCAATTGCCGGACGCATCGGCCGGGCGCTGGTGACCGAGGGTGCGCTGGTAGGCCAGAGCGAAACCACGCCGCTGGCCCTCATCCAGCAATTGAACCCGATCCACGCCGACCTCACCCAGTCGACCCGCGAACTCAACGAACTGCGCCGGGCGTTGCGCTCCGGCCAGTTGCAGCAGGTCGGCCAGGATCAGGCCAAGGCCACGCTGATCCAGGATGACGGCAGCCTCTACCCGTCGCCGGGCAAGTTGCTGTTCACCGACATCAGCGTCGACCCGGGCACCGGCCAGATCACCCTGCGCAGCGAGTTTCCCAACCCTGACCTTGACCTGCTGCCCGGCAGCTTCGTGCGCGTGCGCCTGGAGCAAGCCGTCGACCGCCAAGGCATCAGCGTGCCGCAACGGGCCATCCAGCGCGACAGCGCCGGCGTTGCCCAGGTGCTGCTGCTCGATGCGCAGCAACAGGTCAGCCTGCAACCGGTGGAACTGGGCGCTGTGCAAAACGACCGCTGGATCGTCACCCACGGCCTGAAACCCGGTGATCGCATCGTGGTGCAAGGCCTGCAACATGCACGTCCCGGCGAAAAAGTCCGGATCGAAGACTCTCCACTTGCCCAGCGCCAATAAGCAGGACATCGCCCATGCCGCAGTTCTTTATCGATCGCCCGGTGTTCGCCTGGGTGGTCGCGTTGTTCATCCTGTTGGCCGGCGCGCTGGCCATACCCCAACTGCCGGTGGCGCAATACCCCGATGTCGCACCACCGCAGATCGAGATCTACGCGGTATACCCGGGCGCTTCGGCGCAAGCTGTGGATCAAAGCGTGGTCAGCCTGATCGAGGAAGAACTCAACGGCACCGATAACCTGCTGTACTTCGAATCCCAGAGTAGCCTGGGCAGTGCAACCATCACCGCCACATTCCAGCCCGGCACCCACCCCGAGCTGGCCCAGGTGGACGTGCAAAACCGCCTCAAGGCCGTCGAGTCGCGTCTTCCCCAGGCGGTCACCCAACAAGGCCTGCAGGTGGACAAGGTCTCGTCCGGCTTCCTGCTGCTGATCACCCTCACCTCCAGTGACGGCAAACTCGACGACGTGGCCCTCAGCGATTACCTGGCGCGCAATGTGATGAACGAGATCAAGCGTTTGGACGGTGTCGGCAAGGCCCAGTTGTATGGCGCCGAACGGGCGATGCGAATCTGGATCGACCCGCAGAAGCTGCTGAGCTTCAACCTGACCCCGGCCGACGTCAATGCCGCCATCGTGGCGCAGAACGCCCAGGTTTCGGCGGGCAGCATCGGTGACTTGCCAACCCGCACGACCCAGGAAATCACCGCCACCGTGCTGGTCAAGGGCCAATTGTCGACGCCTGAAGAATTCGCCGACATCGTGCTCAAGGCCAAACCCGACGGCTCCAACGTACGCATCGGTGACGTGGCGCGCGTCGAGATCGGCAGTCAGGAATACCAGTTCTCCACGCGGCTGAACGGCAAGCCCTCCACCGCCGTCAGCGTGCAATTGTCACCGGGGGCCAATGCCGTGAGCACGGCAAACCGGGTGCGCCAGAAGATGGACGAACTGGCGCGCTATTTCCCGGCCGGTGTGGAATACAAGATCCCGTATGACACCTCGCCATTCGTCAAAGTCTCCATCACCAAAGTGATCTACACCCTCGGCGAGGCAATGTTGCTGGTATTCGCCGTGATGTTCCTGTTCCTGCAGAACATCCGCTACACCCTGATCCCGACCCTGGTGGTGCCGGTGGCGCTGATGGGCACTTTCGCCACGATGCTGGTCCTGGGCTTTTCCATCAACGTGCTGACCATGTTCGGCATGGTGCTGGCCATCGGTATTTTGGTGGACGACGCCATCGTGGTGGTGGAAAACGTCGAACGAATCATGGCCAGCGAAGGGTTGTCGCCCAAGGAGGCGACGCGCAAGGCGATGCGACAGATCACCGGCGCGATCGTCGGTATCACTCTGGTGCTGGTGGCGGTGTTCATCCCGATGGCCTTCATGCAGGGTTCGGTGGGTGTCATCTATCGGCAGTTCTCGCTGTCCATGGCCACGTCGATTCTGTTCTCGGCCTTCCTCGCATTGACCTTGACTCCAGCGCTTTGCGCGACCTTGTTGAAACCGGTAGCCCAGGGCGAACCCCACGCCAAAAGCGGATTCTTCGGCGGGTTCAATCGGCGTTTCGAGCAATTGGGTGATCGTTATGAAGGCTGGGTGGCCTATGCACTCAAGCGCACCGGGCGATATATGTTGATCTACGGTGTGCTGCTGGTGGGCATGGGGCTGTTGTTCAGTCGCCTGCCCTCCTCGTTCCTGCCGGTGGAAGACCAGGGCTATACCATCACCGATATCCAGCTGCCGCCCGGCGCGAGCAAGAACCGCACGGTGCAGGTGGTCGAGCAGATCGAGGCGCACAACGCCGGCGAGCCGGGGGTGGGCGACAGCACCGTAATCCTCGGTTTTAGCTTCTCCGGCAGCGGGCAGAACGCCGCGCTGACGTTTACCACCCTCAAGGACTGGTCGGAACGTGGCAGCGATGACTCGGCCAGTGCCATTGCCGACCGCGCCAACCAGGCCTTCGGCCAGATCAAGGACGCCATGGCCTTTACCGTGCTGCCGCCACCGGTGGATGGCCTGGGAACGTCCAGCGGTTTCGAGTTCCGCCTGCAGGATCGCGGTGGCCTCGGCCATGCCACGCTGATGCAGGCTCGCACGGCTTTACTCGCCGCCGCCGAGAAGAGCCCGGTGCTGATGAACGTGCGCGAAAGCGCCCTGGCCGAAGCGCCACAAGTGCAGCTGGAAGTTGACCGCAAGCAGGCCAACGCCCTGGGCGTATCCTTCGCCGATGTCGGCAACGTACTTGCCACCGCGGTGGGTTCGGCCTACATCAACGACTTCCCCAATCAGGGGCGGATGCAGCGGGTGGTGGTCCAGGCCGAAGGCGATCAACGCAGCCAGGTGGCCGACCTGCTGAAGATCCATGTGCGCAACGACGCTGGAAAGATGGTGCCGCTGTCAGCCTTCGCCCAGGCCCGATGGACCCAGGGCCCGACACAACTGACCCGTTACAACGGCTACCCGGCCATCAGCATTTCCGGCGAGCCGGCCCCCGGCCACAGCACCGGCGAAGCCATGGCGGAAATCGAACGCCTGGTGGCCCAGGGCCCCGCCGGCCTGGGCCAGGAATGGACCGGCCTGTCGTTGCAGGAACGCCTGTCCGGCAGTCAGGCGCCACTATTGCTGGGCCTGTCGCTGCTGGTGGTGTTTCTGTGCCTGGCGGCGCTCTATGAGAGCTGGTCGATCCCCACCTCGGTCCTGCTGGTGGTGCCGCTGGGGGTACTCGGCGCGTTGTTGGCGGTGTCGTTGCGTGGCATGCCCAACGATGTGTTCTTCAAGGTGGGGTTGGTGACCATCATCGGCCTGTCGGCCAAAAATGCGATCCTGATCATTGAGTTTGCCAAGCATCTGTACGACGAGGGCCACGACCTGATCGACGCCACACTGCAGGCGGCACGCCTGCGCCTGCGGCCGATCATCATGACCTCCCTGGCCTTCATTCTCGGCGTGGTGCCGTTGGCCATCGCCACCGGCGCCAGCTCGGCGAGCCAGCAGGCCATTGGGACCGGGGTGATTGGCGGGATGATCAGCGCGACGCTGGCAGTGGTGTTTGTGCCGGTGTTTTTCGTGGGGGTGATGAGGCTGGTGAGCAAAGCCCGCTAACCGTCCAACGCAGCATCGCCAAGACCCGACCGCGTCTAAAAAAAAAGCCCCGACATTGTCGGGGCATGGGAACATCATCTGGACGTGAAAGCCATCATCAGAAGAAATAGCTGACTCGCAGGCTGCCGCTCCAATCCTGACTGACCGTCGTCCCCTTGCTGCCACCGACCTGGCCGGAAACCTGCCAGTTACGTTGAGCCGGCGTCCACTTCAGGCCCGCACCGTACTCAAGCGCTGTGCTGGCGCGGTCGTCATCGAAGCTGTCGTCGTTGATCCTGACCTCGTTGGTCTTGATGAACTCGTGATTAATGCCCGCCGACAAACTCGGCTCCAACAGGCCGCCATTTTCGAGGCTGATCACGCGCCCGCCCCTGAGGCCCAGGTTCCCTTGCAGAGAACGCATAGTGTCGGCTTTGACTTCCAGGCCGTTGTCCAGGCGATAGCTGTCGCTCTGGGTCACGCCCGTCGAGACTCGCACCTGTGGCTCGATGAAATAGTTATCTTGCAAGCGAATATGCTTGCCCACCGCGACCGAAGCGCTGGCGCCCAATGCCTTGTATTCACCCTTGGAGCGTGTACCGTCGCTCATGGTGACCCTGGCTTTATTGTTGAACTGGTTGACCTTGGCCATGACGTTGACGAATACACCGCTCTGGACGTCGTAGGTACTGCCGTAGACACCGAGGTTTACGCTGTCGACCGTTGCGCTGGATCCGTACCGCAGATCCATGTTGGTGTGGCTGGTGCCTACGAAGCCACCGAGTACCCATGCGCGATTGCCGATATCCACCAATGTGTCGGCGCCGCCGGTGATCCCGTTCTGGTTCTGCGAGTAGCCATCGCCATAGGCGTTGTCGACGCTGTATTGATTACCGTAAGTACGTACCCAGACGCTGTTGCTCAACTTGATGTCGTTCTCGCTGGCCGAACGCATTGACGCATCGGGCCGTGCGCTTAATCCCCGATCACCGATCTGATCGTTGAGCATGTTCATTTCTGCGTTCAATACGCTGCGAGCACTGCCGGCCAAAGCCAATGCAGTATTGGTGGACGGACTGACCGTGTCTCGGTCGGGATTAAGGTACAAACCCTCCCCATCCTTCTTCAAGCGGTAGACGAAGGTACCGGCATCGACCGTTTCTCGACCGCCCAGCGAGAAACTCGCATCGCCAGCAGCAATGTTGCCGATTTTGACGGCTTCGGCACTGGTTGGCGTGGTCCCGGTCGCAGAGACCAGCAACTGATGTTGCCCGCTGGCAGTACCGGTAACATTCAGGAAGTCCGTATCGCCGTTACCCAGGTCGGTGCCCATCACAAAAGTACCGTTACCGGAAAGCTCGCCAATGTTCAGTTGCTGGAACTGCTCATTGGTGCCCATGCGGACCACACCACTGCTCAAGCCGAGACGCTGTACGGTATTGTCGCCAGTCATCACCCATTGCGCGGCATTGCCAATGTTCAGATTGCTCGAGTCGGTGATCTGCCCCGTCAGCACCGCGCCGTTGTTGAGCGATACAGTGCCATTGGCGTCCGAACGCACATCGCCGGTCATCTGGCTGTTGTTGTCTAGCCTGAGATCAAACACGTTCTCCACGTTGCCATTAATCACTGAACCGTTATTCAGGCTGACCGCCGTCCCTGTCCCCGCAACGGCCATTACATTACCGTTCAGGGTGCTATTGCTGTTGAGGTTGACGTTGGTAACGTTTTGCAAGTTTCCTTCAAGCGAGGAGCCATTCTGCATCAGCCAGGACACCGTACTGCCGGTATCGGCTATGACGTCGCCACGCAGAGCGCTTGCATCGACGTTGACGTTGGCGGTGGAAGTATCGCTGGCTTGAAACAGTGTTCCGTTGCCACCGTTCAACTGCGAGCCGTTGAGTACGTTGATGGTCGTGGCAGCACCAGGACCACCGAAGGCACCCACGACAATTGCCGAACCCGTGCCGCCCGTTACGACTGTGTTATTCAAGGTGACCGTGCTGGCGCTCACGCCGGTATTATCCACGCCGATTCGCAGGCCGTCCTGCCCACCGGAGATCGTGCTTCCAGTCGCCGAAAGCGTTGCCCCTTCCAGTTGAACGCCGTAACTGGTCGCGCCGGTGCCACGCAGGGTCGAATCGTTGACCGTCAGGACACTGAAACCCGTGGCGTTTGCGCCGCCGACCAGTCCGGTAATTGTGCTTCCGCCCGTGACGGTGGCGCTGGAGGCGGTTGGGGTGTTGATGTCACGCCCCAACAGCAGGCCCATGCTGTTGGTACTGGTAACAGTGCTGGCTTGGATCGTGGCAGAACTGTCGCTGAGCGAAAGCGCTCCTCTCCCCGCCGAGCTTTCTACAGTTGCGCCCGTCATCGCGATATCGGAGCCCTCTTGGGCTGCAATCCGCGCACTCTGACCACCGTTGAATATGACATTGGCATTTTGCGAGCTGATCGTGAGTGCACTCGCATTGTTTATTGTCAATGTTCCACCTTGAGACACAGCCCACGCCTCTGGTGCTGGAGGATTAGTAACGGTCTCACTTTCCCCAGGAACAAGAGTTCTGGCATGAACCGCAGGAGTGCCGAGGAACAATATGGCAAGCAGATAACCCGTTCCCTTGCGATTTATGAGTGTTGTAAATTGAGGCATGAGGACTCCGCATAATCAATTAAACAACCTCTCTTCAAGCAGAGAAGTCATCGAAAAAACGTTCGCTAGACTAAACAGCAAGCCAAACGAAAGATGTCGGAAAACCCTTCACCAAAAGTAGGAAAAATCCCTTAATCCCATAAATACAACCGATAGACAGCCTGTCCAGCCACACAGTATCGCGAGAGGGCCAACCCCTCTCGCGATACTTATCTCATGCTGGAGGTACAGGTAGCCTGTCGCAGTACTCGCCGCTGGAGGTGATTGTGTCAAGCGGTTTAATGACCGGTATCGAGGTCTGTAAACCACCGATATCGGCCGTGTACCAATACTTACCAAATGCCCGAGAACCGAGCACCGGCTGCGCTGCTTTGAACACCGCAGCATTTGCGACAGTAGCGACATCCACTGTCGATGCGTCTTGGATAGTATAGGTTTGTGAATCTTCCGTGCCGGGGATCAAATTAGCGCCAGCAGCATCCGTATAAGCCGCAAAATGTGCGGTAATGACTGTACCTTGCGGCAGAACGGTCGATTTCGGAATAGTAAGAGCCAAACGCCAGTTGGTCGTTGCATCGTTCATTGCAAAACAATCGATTTGATCCTTGGTGGCAGGATTGCGAATCCTGATAGTTGGCTCTGGCAGATCAATTCTCCTTCCTCGGACAGTGACTGTCTGGAGTTCAGATTTGATGACGTTCTTGTCGACACCTGTTTTTTGCCGTGTCCAGTAAGCAGGCACGCTGGGCGTCGGAAGCGCGGCTATTATGATCGCCGAAATGGGCACCTCGAACTCAATCGCGTCACTGAAGGGTGAAAAATCGCCCACCATCTGATCATTCACATAACATTTAACCGTCTCCGCTGGAGTAATCGCTGGATCCGTGAGGGCGAGTACAACTTTGAATTTACCCGCCTTATCGCGATCGTCTGGTATCAATTCGTTAGCTGTCTGCGACTGTCCCGTTACGACAGGTAAGGCAAATGCGGGATTGGTCAAATCCGGCAACTCTGGATATATCCCTCCTGGCGGATACAGGTCCATCCAGAAAAATAAGGGAGGGGAAGGAAATGGCGCTGCGGCACCGCGCTCCAGTTCAAAATAGGCTTTGACTTCCAAGGCCTCTGTTGATGTTCCAAAAACATCTGCTAGCCCATTGTCATAAGGCAGCGGAAAGTTCAAGTCCACATCGGCAAGAGGTTGGGGACCAAACGCCTTGAAATTAGTTGGGTCATTTGCCTCTTCGATGTAAAACGTTATCTGGTCGCCTGGCTCCGCATTATCGATGGGCAAACGTTCGACAATGCCCAACACCCCGCTGCCGGCAAAATCATCGAGGTATAAGGTTGTCGTCCCATCTGGATCAGTGGCCGGGACTAAAGGACGCTCATTAAGGACCGGATCCAGCGCAAGCCCCAACGTCAACAGCGCGGCGGGCAATGAACTTGCGCTTCTATTTCCAGGAAGGTCCGTCCAAAAATAATGGATATTGATGCGCCCATTTGGCAACCCTCGCAAGACACTGCTCGGCACCGTAAACACACCCGTAGCGGGAACTGCCGCTTGGTAGACCTGAATATCCGTACCGCCGGCGGAAAAATGCACCTCCAGCACATCGTCGAGACGACGTAGTGGATAGCTCACGTCAACCGTAAATTCCAAGTCTGTGTTGGCAGCCAGCCAGGCTTCGTCCACCGTTCTCAAGGGATCCGTGGGCGCATTGGTAAAGGCCGGCGCAGGCGTAGGTGGATTTTTTTTACGTGAAGGATACTTGACCTCAAACGGTGCCGTTCGGTCTATATTGAACTCTACAATATTGGTCTCATCAAAGTTGCCCCCACCGTCTTTAAAAAATATAAACTTAACCTGCCAACGAGTGGGTGTCGCGGGTTGGGCGTCTTCAATAAAGTCAGCCGCTGGAAGAGGAATAGGTATAACGCCAGCAGGTCGGTCAGCGATCAGGCCAAGTAACACAGTATTTTTAGCAATGCCAAACGCTTCTCCTACCCGTGCATAGAACAGGTCAACTTCGTCACCCTCCGCCTCTTCTACGGGTATAGGCCGCTCCAGATTTGCAATAATTTCGCCGGATTCCAAAACGGTGATTGAGATTGACTCGTCCGCCAACTTGTCGATATTCAAATCCAGGTCCAACGTTCCAGAACGTGTGGACATAGTACGAGTTTTTGGGGGAACTATTTTTATAGCCATGGTTGCCTCTCCAACTAAATTCATGTTTTAGGGATTACTTTCACCGGGTGTCACTCTGTCTATTTTTACCAACCCTTTCCTTGACTCGGCAACGAGCCTACCCCCTTGAAAAAGCTGATACACAACCAAGGCAGAATCCTTATCGATCAGAGGACTGATATTTGGCTGAAACGGAACCACCACATCAAAACCAGCTGATATGTCTGGCGCTTGAAGTATTCGTTCCCAGGTACCATATGTCTCCGACACTGGCGGACCGCTGCCATTCAAGCTCGAATAACCTTGCCATTGAATTTTTACCACATCCCCTGGCAGAGCGATGTTGGTCAAGCTCGGTATTGCGACCGTAGCGCCACTCGTTAACGGTGGAACGGTGTTGTTATTCAAATACCCCCAAAGATTCGCGTGTGGAAACGTGGGTTCGGCTAATATGATGAGCGGTGTGTGATCGATGGTGAGTTTTCTTGGAGGGGAGGGATCATCACTGCCACCTGCCCCCTTCCATACTTTGTAATAAACATACGCCACACCATCCTTGGCTAAATGTTGAGGCGTCAAATCGAAATACAAAAAATCCACCGTCAGAGGCACTGGATAAAACACGGTATAAAGCCGATCTTCCAGCCCATCTTGAAGCCAGGTTATCCAGAGTTCATCATTGGGACGTGGATCAATCCAATAGGGAATAACAATTCGAGTGCCCCGCTGCAATATTTCGCGAGGCACATGACCTTCCAGATCATTATCATTTATACCCTCCACCGAGAGGGGCTTCGCCAGAACTTCGCTGTTAGCGCCTTGGTTTGTTTCTAAAGAAGCCATGGCGATCACCTTGCCAAAAATTTCAATCGGCGCTTTCGCAGCCCGCAAGGTCATTTAGCGCCGGGTGCTGATAATTTCCAACTGTCAGATCTGACAGGTAACAGCGCCATTCATCGGATACACAAAAAGAACCGAGGCCTGGATGAACGGTGGAGGAATCGAACATATTTCAGAAAGGCAGGACTCATCACTGCAGAGAAGTGCCTCCCTTCAATACAGTAGGTTCAGAAGGGTGGTTGACGCTTACTTAGTTGTCAGATGTGCAGCTTTACCCACTGCGCTGCGCAATCTGCAATGTGTCCGCAGGCGATGGCCAGTTTTTCTTTCCCCACCACCAGCCCGACCCGAATATGCCCCGCCGCACTCGGCCCAAATGCCTCCCCCGGCAGCACCGACACGCCATACCCGGCCAGCAACTGCTCGGCAAACACTTGAGCTGCCAAACCAGTCTCGCGTACATCGACCATCACAAACATGCCGCCATCGGGCCGCACGGTTTTAAGGCTTGGGCAGTTTTCCAGTGCCGCGCACACCAGGTCGCGGCGCTGGCGATATTCCTCGCGCATCACGGCCACCTCAGGCAAATCCTGATCGAGGGCAACCTGGGCGGCGCGCTGGACGAAGTCGGGCAGACCGAACAGCATGCATAACGACAGGTTCGCCAGATGCTCGGCGAGCGGTTCAGGGGCAACGACCCAGCCGATGCGCCAACCGGTCATGGCGTGGGATTTGGACAGGCTGTTGAGGGTGGCGGTGCGCTCGGCCATGCCCGGCAGACTGGCCGGGCTGATGTGTTCGCCTTCGTAGATCAGGTCGCTGTAGACCTCGTCACTGATCAACCACAGGTCATGTTCAATGCACAACCGCGCCAATGCTTGCCAAGTGGACATTGACAGGCTGGCGCCGGAAGGATTGTTGGGACTGTTGAGCAGCATCGCCCGGGTACGGGGAGTAATCAACTGGGCGACGTCGGCCGGGTCAACCCGAAAAGCGTTCTCCGGACGCACTGCCACCGGCACCACTGTTGCCCCGCAGGCGCCAAACACGGCTTCGTAGGTGACATACATGGGCTCAGCGATGATCACTTCATCACCGGGGTTAAGCAGACATTGCGCGACCGCATAGACCCCACACTGCGCCCCCGGCAGCACGGTGACATGCTCGGCGCCTACCGGCTGGCCAGAACGCTGGCGATGACGCCGGGCAATACTGGCGCGCAAGCTGGGCAAGCCACGGACGTCTGAATAATGGGTTTCTCCGGCCCGCAGGCTGGTCACCGCAGCATCGACGATGGCGCGTGGCGTGTCGAAATCCGGATCGCCCACTGATAACAGCAATACATCCCTGCCCTGCTCACGCATGGCCAGCGCCCGATCATGGATCTGCCACGCGGCGGCGCCGTCGCCGGTGATGCGACGGGTCAAGTCTGAAAAGCGCATGTACCACTCCTGTTTTGCGCGAAGTCCAGCCTCAACCCTATCTCAAATTCAACTCCGTGGGAGCAAAGCTTGCTCGCGACGCTGGCGACTCGATTCCTGGAGGACCGCAGCGCTTGTATCGCGGGCAAGCCTTGCTCCCACAGGTCTATCGGGCCGCCACTCGCCACAGCCGCGCAATGTCCCGGGCCCGTTCGCTCAACAGGCGTGGCGCATCGGCGCAGGCCTCTTGCAGGGTCATCGGACCACTGACCAGAGCAAACGCGGCGTCGATGCCGTGCTCATACAGCGCCTGATAATCCTGCCCCAGCGTGCCGGCGATGACCACCACGGGTACGCCCTGCTGGCGAGCCAGGCGGGCCACGCCAAAGGGTGTTTTGCCGCGCAGGGTCTGGGCGTCGAAACGCCCCTCGCCAGTGATCACCAGGTCAGCACCGTTGATCGCCTCGGCCAGCCCGGTCAACCCGGCGACGACGTCCACGCCGGTGCGAAACTGTGCGCCCAGGAACGCCTTGGCAGCGAACCCCAGCCCCCCGGCGGCGCCGCTGCCCGGTTCGTCGCGGACATCTTTGTTCAGCACCTGGGCACAGTGTTCAGCGAAATGCCCCAGAGCCTGGTCCAGTTGCTGGACCTGCACAGGGGATGCCCCTTTCTGCGGGCCAAAAATCGCTGAAGCACCGTGAGGGCCGCACAACGGGTTATCGACATCGGCCGCGATCTCGAAACTGACCTGCTTCAGGCGCGGGTCCATCTCGCTCAAGTCGATACGCGCCAGTTTCGCCAGGGCGAGGCCACCGGGCGCAAGGGGCTGCCCGTTTTCATCCAACAGCGCCACGCCCAAGGCTTGCATCGCCCCTGCACCGCCGTCATTGGTGGCACTGCCGCCGATTGCCAGGATCACCCGTCCGGCGCCTTCGTCCAGGGCGGCACGAATCAGCTCGCCGGTGCCGTAGGTGCTGCTGGAACAGGCATCGCGCTGCCCAGGCGGCACCAACTGCAAGCCGCTGGCCTCGGCCATTTCGATGATCGCGGTGCGGCTGTCGGGCAACCAGCCCCAACGCGCCTCGAC
Organism: Pseudomonas halotolerans; assembly: GCF_039581215.1. Taxonomy (NCBI): domain Bacteria; kingdom Pseudomonadati; phylum Pseudomonadota; class Gammaproteobacteria; order Pseudomonadales; family Pseudomonadaceae; genus Pseudomonas; species Pseudomonas halotolerans. The sequence continues at coordinate 337,606 of NZ_JBCNTJ010000002.1, read as the reverse complement.
GATGGCGCCCAGAGGGCCTCTGACCCGACTGCGGCGCCACTCGCCGTTACAGGCGGCCAACACCGTCTCCACCGTACCCTCCCCGCCATCGGCCATCGGGCACTTGATCAACTGTGCATCCGGCCAGACCTGGGCCAAGCCTTGGGCGACAGCATCCGCCACGCCCTGGGCGCTCAGGCTGTCCTTGAACGAGTCGGGGGCGATGACTATTTTCATATTATTCTCCGGTTGGGTGGGGACTGTGTTGAGGCTCACGGCTCATCGCGAGCAAGCTCGCTCCCACAGGTGATTTTTGGTGTTTGATAAATCTGTTTGCTCCGCACGCCTTATCTGGGGTTTGATTGGGCCTTTCCCATCGATAAAAGGACCTTGTCATGAGCTACCGCACGCTAGGCCATTCCGGGTTGCACGTCTCGACGTTGACCCTGGGCACGATGATGTTCGGCGAACAGACCAGCACCGAGGATTCGCTGCGGATCATCGACAAGGCCTGGGACCAGGGTATCAATTTCATCGACACCGCAGACGTCTACACCAACGGTCGTTCCGAAGAGATCGTCGGCGAGGCGATTGCCCGTCACCGTCATGAATGGGTGCTGGCCACCAAGGTCGGCTTCGGCCCGCCGGATGGCGTCCCCAACCGCAGCGGCCTGAACCGCAAGCACATCTTCAATGGCATCGAAGCCAGCCTGACACGCCTGGGCACCGATTACCTGGACATCTATTACCTGCACCGCGAAGACCACAACACCCCGCTGGAGGTCACGGTGTCGGCCATCGGTGATTTGATTCGCCAGGGCAAGGTCCGCTACTGGGGCCTGTCGAACTACCGTGGCTGGCGCATCGCCGAGGTGATCCGGATCGCCGACCGCCTGGGCATCGACCGACCGGTGATCAGCCAACCGCTGTATAACATCGTCAATCGCCAGGCCGAAACCGAGCAGATCACCGCCGCACAGAACTATGGCCTCGGTGTGGTGCCTTTCAGCCCCCTCGCCCGCGGGGTGCTCAGTGGCAAGTACGCGCCGGACGTGGCCCCGGACGCCAACAGTCGCGCCGGTCGCCAGGACAAACGCATCCTGGAAACCGAATGGCGGGTCGAATCCCTGCGCATCGCCCAACAGATCCAGCAATACACCCAGGAGCGCGGCGTGGGCATGGTCGAGTTCGCCATTGCCTGGGTGCTGAACAACCGCGCTGTCACCTCGGCCATCGTCGGGCCGCGCACCGAGGAGCAATGGGATGGCTACACCAAGGCGCAGTCGGTGACGATCACCGCCGAAGATGAAGCCTTCATCGATTCGCTGGTGACACCGGGGCATGCCTCGACGCCCGGGTTCAATGACGTGGGGCATTTCGTGCCGGGGCGTGTGGCGCGCACGTCATAAACCGGTCATTACACTAACCCCCGTGGCGAGGGAGCTTGCTCCCGCTGGGCCGCGTAGCGGACCTCAATGGCGGCCGCTTCGCAGCCGAGCGGGAGCAAGCTCCCTCGCCACGGGGAATGCTTCATCCCCTTCATGTCCCAACCCCGCTAACAAGAGGCCTCAGTGTCCAAAGGCATCGCTCTATCGGTCTCGGCCTCTGTGCTGTTCGCCGTGATGTATTACTACACCTCCCTGCTCTCGCCACTGACCGGCGTGGAAATCTTCGGTTGGCGCATGCTGCTGACGATGCCCTGCATGACGGTGTTCATGCTGGTGGCCAAGGAGTGGAACCTGGTGACGGCGCTCGGCCGGCGTCTGCTTGCCGCGCCGCGGCTGTTGATCGGTGCCATGGCGTCTTCGGCGTTGATGGGGGCGCAGTTGTGGCTGTTCATGTGGGCACCCCTCAACGGCTACAGCCTGGACGTGTCGCTGGGGTATTTTTTGTTGCCGCTGTCGATGGTTCTGACCGGGCGCCTCGTCTATGGCGAACGCCTGTCCTACCTGCAGAAAATCGCCGTGTTCTTCGCCACCCTCGGCGTGGTCAACGAGTTGTACCAGGTGGGCGGTTTTTCCTGGGCGACCTTGCTGGTAGTGCTGGGTTACCCGATCTATTTCATTCTGCGCAAACGCCTGGGGACCGACAACCTGGGCGGGTTATGGCTGGACATGACCCTGATGCTGCCGCTGGCGCTCTGGTTCGTGCAAAGCGGGGAGCAGGGTTTCGCTGTTTTCGACCAGTACCCGTGGCTGTCGCTGCTGATCCCGGTGCTCGGGGTCATCAGCGCCTCGGCACTGGTGGCCTACATCATTGCCAGCCGGTTGCTGCCATTCAGCCTGTTCGGGCTGTTGAGCTATGTCGAACCGGTATTGCTGCTGGGCGTTGCGCTGCTGCTGGGAGAGAGCATCCAGGCCAGTGAATGGCTGACCTACATTCCCATCTGGATGGCCGTGGCGGTGCTGGTATTCGAAGGGTTCAAACACCTGATGCGCCAGCGCCGCCGGGCTTAAGGCTTATCCAGCCCCCTGTGGGAGCGGGCTTGCTCGCGAAAGCGCTGTATCAGTCAATATCAGTGGCGCCTGACACGACGCCTTCGCGAGCAAGCTCGCTCCCACAGGGGTTTTGCATCCGCAATAAAAAGCCCGCCGGGCATCACTGCCAGGCGGGTTTTTTTGCGCTCAGGTATTACTCAGTAGCCAGCACACCGCGACGCACCTGGTCCCGCTCGATGGACTCGAACAACGCCTTGAAGTTGCCCTCGCCAAAGCCATCGTCGCCCTTGCGCTGGATGAATTCGAAGAACACCGGTCCCATCAGGGTTTCCGAGAAAATCTGCAACAACAGACGCTTGTCGCCCTGTTCGGAAGCGCCGTCCAGCAAAATGCCCCGCGCTTGCAGTTCATCCACCGGCTCGCCGTGGTTCGGCAGGCGGCCTTCGAGCATTTCGTAGTAGGTATCCGGCGGCGCGGTCATGAAGCGCATGCCGATGCTTTTGAGCTGGTCCCAGGTCTTGATCAGGTCGTCGGTCAGGAAGGCCACGTGTTGGATACCTTCACCGTTGAACTGCATCAGGAACTCTTCGATCTGCCCGGCGCCCTTGGACGATTCCTCGTTCAGCGGGATGCGGATCATGCCGTCCGGGGCGGTCATGGCCTTGGAGGTCAGGCCGGTGTATTCGCCCTTGATGTCGAAGTAACGAATCTCACGGAAATTGAACAGCTTCTCGTAGAAACCCGCCCAATAGGCCATGCGCCCGCGATACACGTTGTGGGTCAGGTGGTCGATGATTTTCAGCCCCGCGCCCACTGGGTTACGGTCAACACCCTCGATAAACACGAAATCGATGTCATAGATCGAGCTGCCTTCGCCAAAACGGTCGATCAGGTACAGCGGCGCGCCGCCGATGCCTTTGATTGCCGGCAGGTTCAGCTCCATCGGGCCGGTTTCGATGTGAATCGGCTGGGCGCCGAGTTCCAGGGCACGTTTGTAGGCCTGTTGCGAATCCTTGACGCGGAAAGCCATGCCGCACACCGATGGACCGTGCTCGGCAGCGAAGTACGAGGCCACACTGTGGGGTTCGTTGTTGAGGATCAGGTTGATCGCGCCCTGGCGATACAGGTGCACATCCTTGGAGCGGTGGCTGGCCACTTTGGTGAAGCCCATGATCTCGAAGATCGGCTCCAGGGTGTTGGGGGTCGGGGATGCGAATTCGATGAATTCAAAGCCCATCAGGCCCATCGGATTTTCGTATAGATCTGCCATGTTGGCGCCTCATCATGCTTATCAATTAACGGAGCGTTAGTTGCCGGCCATGCTGAGGGCACGCGGTGGCGCGCAGGAAATGCCGCGAACGGTGCGGGCGAGAAAATCGCCGTAGATCAGTTGAAACCCGAATATCTTCATTGTCGACCCAAGGCTCTTGCGGGCGAGGCTTCTGCTGCCAGAAGACGTTTATTCTTGTATGCGTAAATCGATTCTACACAGCGTAACCCTATTTGTCCGCCTTCGGTATCAAATCGTCTTTTGCGGCGAGCGCGCAAGGGCTTTGTTGCACAGGAAAATCCCGGTCAGGATCAGCCCCGCCCCTGCACCCATCAAGACGGTGAGCCGCTCGTCCAACAGCAACGCCCCGAACAACACTGCGGTCAACGGGTTGAGTGCGATGAACACGCCAGAACGGGTCGCGCCAATCCGACGGATGCCGTCATACCAGGCGATATAGGCCAACGCCGATCCCAGCACACCGAGGTACAGCAGGCTCAACCATTGCCCGACGTCCAACCCGCGCAACGCTTCAACGCGAACTTCGCCTGCGACCGCGCAAGCTAGCCACAACATCAAGGTCCCCAGCAGAATCGACCAGGTCACGGTTTGCAAGGGTCCAAGGCTTTCATTCAGGTTTTTGGAAAACAAGGAATAGATGCCCCAGCCCAGCACGCAACCGAAAATCAGCAGATCGCCCAGCCAGGCCTGCCCTGCACGCTGCAGCAAAAAGGGATCGCGACTGACGATCACCAACCCCGCCCCGCCGATACACAGCACGATGCCTGCGACTTTCGCCCGGCTCAGCCGCTCCTTGAACAGCCACCAGGACGCCAGCCCGATCACCGCCGGATTCAAGGCCACGATCAACGACGCCCGCGACGCATTGATGTACTGCAAACCGTAGAAGAAACACAGGTTGTAGAAAAAGATCCCGAAGAACCCCAGCGCCGCCAGTTGCAGCCCTTGTTTCAGGCTGGGCCTGGCCAACGGAATCCCGGCCAGGCCGAGGAACAGCAACAGCGCGAGACTGGCCAGCAGAAACCGCAGGCTGGCGGCGAGCAGCGGTGCCAGGGCATCGGAAAGGATCCTGCCGGCGACGAAGGTGCCGCCCCAGATCATGGTGACCATGGCGAGCTTCAAGTAGACCGGCAGGTCCGACGGGGTTGGGACGGTTTGTTCGAGGGTTTTCATGGTTCACCGAAACCTGTATGTGAAGTCACTCACAAAACCTGTGGCGAGGGGATTTATCCCCGCTGGGGCGCGAAGCGGCCCCTCGAACTCCCTGACACACCGAGTCGTCAGGTTTGGGGCCGCTACGCAGCCCAGCGGGGATAAATCCCCTCGCCACAGGTTCTGTATGACTTTGTGATTCGAAGCAGATGCCTCATCATCAAGCTCATACCTGATCATCGTAAAATGAGCATTCCCTCATGACCCTCACCCAACTCGAAATCTTCTCCTTGGTCGCCGAGCTGCGCGGTTTCACCGCTGCGGCGACGCGGTTGGGCATCAGCCAGTCAGCGGTGTCCCACGCCATCAAATCCCTGGAGCAGGAGTTGGGCGTGGCGTTGTTCAGGCGTCATCAGAGTCTCATCGAACCCAGCGACATTGGCCGGCAACTGCTGCTGCGGGCCCGGGCCATGCTCGGGCTGGCCAACACCCTGCGCCAGGAAGCCGCCGATGCGCGGGGCATGCGCCGAGGCACCCTGCGCATCGGCTCGTTCGGTCCGACTTCGTCGATGAAGTTGTTGCCCGCCATCCTGCAACGGTACCGGGCTGTGCACCCGGGAATCGAAGTGCATATCGACGAAGGACCGGACCGGCAAGTCATCCAGTGGCTGGATGAACGGCGGATCGACGTCGGTTTCGTGGTGCTGCCCGAGGACCGTTTCGACACCTTCGCGCTGATGCAAGACCAGATGGTCGCCGTGCTGCCCAGCGCTCATCCCCTCGCCGCCCAAGCCAGCCTGAGCCTCAAGGACCTGTGCAACGACCCGTTCGTGCTCACCGAGGCCGGCTCTTCTGAACTGGTTTCGCGCCTGTTCAACGCGGCCCGGCTTACACCGAATGTGCGCTATCGGTGTTCGCAGCTGCTCAGCACCCTGGATGTCGTCAGTCGCGGCGAGGCCGTGACCCTGGTGTCCGAAGGTTCACTGCCGGGCGGCGACAACCCGCGTTTCGTCACGCGGCCGCTGTCGCCGCAGGTCCCGCGTCAGGTAGGTCTAGCGGTACTGGACAGCCGCCAGGCCTCGCCCGCTACGCTGGCGTTTATCGAACTGGCGAAGCAGTCAGTCTGATCACCCGCAACCCGATACACTATCGGACAGGTCCCTCCAGCCCCACAGGTTATGCAGATGCCATTGACCGCCAGTCGTTTGCGCAAGCGGCCCCGTCGCAACCTGATCACGCTGCTCTGCGGCGTGCTGCCGATACTGTCAGGGCTGGGCATTCTGTACCTGCAGGCCGAACGGACACTGGAGCAACAGAGCCAACAGACCAGCGAAGAGTTGGTCGGGCAGATTGAGCTGATGCTCGACAACACCGCGTTGGCGGCCCGTGAACTATTGCCTCTGGCCGGTCAGCCCTGCGAAGCGGTGCAACTGGCCTTGCGCGAACAGGTGACGCGTCGCCCATTCGTCCGTTCGACCAATCTGGTGTGGGACAACATCCTCTATTGCAGTTCGCTGTTTGGCGCTTTCGAAGAGACGGTTGATCCGAACGCCTACCATCAGGGCACGTTGTGGCTCATGAACGGCAACCCGATCACCCCCGACACCGCGCTGCTGATTTACCGGCTCAATGAAGGGCAACAAGGGGCATTGGCAACGCTGGACGGGTATCACCTGGCCAATGTCTTGCGTCTGATCGGCGGCGAAACCCGGTTGATGCTGCAAGTCGGGCCAAACTGGCTGACGCCGGACGGGAAGGTCCGACAAACGCCCCTGCCCGCGCTGCCGGTCGCCCGCAGCAACCTGGCCTCAGCGCGCTATGCCTTCAATGTTGAAGCCGGCTTCGATGAGGGTGAAATCTGGCGCTACATGACCCGTGAATATCCGCCGCTGTTCAGCCTGCTGATCTTCTTCGGTGTCATCGCCGGAACGCTCGGGCACTGGCTGCAGAAGCGCGCCTCGTCCCCCAGCCATGAGCTGCAACGTGCGCTTGAGGCCGGGGAATTCGTGCCGTATCTGCAACCGGTCGTGCATGGCGACAGCAAACACTGGGCCGGGGTCGAGGTGCTGATGCGCTGGAACCATCCCAAGGAAGGCCTGGTGCGGCCGGACCTGTTCATTCCCTTTGCTGAACACAGCGGCTTGATCGTGCCGATGACCCGGACATTGATGCAACAAACGATGCGCTTGCTGGCGCCCTTGGTCCCGCGGCTGGAAAGTCCCTTTCACGTCGGCATCAACATCACCGCTCGCCACTGTCAGGATCTGGAACTGGTGCACGATTGCCGCGAGTTTCTGAAGGCGTTCCCACCGGGGGCCATTACCTTAGTGCTGGAACTGACCGAGCGCGAGCTGATCGAACCGACGTCCACCACTCACCAACTGTTCCGGCAACTGCGCGAACTGGGGGTCAAGATCGCAATCGACGACTTCGGCACGGGTCATTCCAGCCTGGGCTACTTGCGCCAGTTCAACGTGGACTTCCTGAAAATCGACCAGAGCTTTGTGGCGATGATCGGCGTCGATGCCCTGTCGCGCCACATCCTTGACAGCATCATCGAGCTGTCGGGCAAGCTGGACCTGGGCATTGTTGCCGAAGGGGTCGAAACGGTTGAACAAAGCGACTATCTGGCCGCCCACGGAGTGAACTTTCTACAGGGTTATCTATTTGGTCGCCCCCTGAGTGCGCCAGACTTCGTTACGACCGTGACCGCCCTTGAAAACCATCGCCCGGCAGCGCTTCTTGGGGCACAGTCAAAATGATAAAAGACTTGGCTATTGTTACATGACGAAAAAGTTACGATTTACACCTTTCCGATTCACTACTACAATTTTTTCAGCGGTACCCGATAACAGGAGCGTGATTATCACCGAGTCGCTTCAAGGCACTTGGCTTATAGCTTTGTTTGCGGTTGGTATCTGCCAAATATTCTGATTGGAGTAACGATATTGTCCAGACTCGCTGAATTTCGTAAAGCAGAACAGGACCTTCAAGAGCGACTCAAACAGCTGGAAAAGCTGAAAAATGATGCCGGGCTCAAGAAAGAAATCGAATTCGAAGAGAAGCTCCAGGGACTGATGAAAACCTACGGCAAGAGCCTGCGCGACGTCATCGCGATTCTCGACCCGAACCCGGCCAAGGGGGGCCTGCCCTCGACCAAGCCTGTCAAAACCCGCCGTGCGCGAGTGGTCAAGGTGTACCAGAACCCGCACACCGGTGAACTGATCGAAACCAAAGGCGGCAACCATCGAGGCCTGAAAGCCTGGAAAGAACAGTACGGGGCAAAAACCGTAGACACCTGGTTGCGCAGCTGAAAACGGGTTGAATAAAAAACCCTGAGCCTGCTCAGGGTTTTTTATGGGAAAAATTTCTGGACTAAATGATTCTAATGCCGAGGGGTCTATAGTTTCAGGCTATTTCGTACCGACTGTATTTCATCCTGGTTTGCTACAAACTCCTGAGCTTGTCCCGCGTACGACAGCACATTCGCCCTGCCCTCCTTTAGTGCAGCGACGAGTGTTTGAGATAACACGTGCCGGCCATTTTGCGTGATGGTGCAAGTGGTCTCCAGTGCGGCAACGTCGCCCAACATCGAAGCATGAATTTTATTACACACACTTTGATAACCGCTCTGATAAAAGTCCTTCTGAATTGACTTGCGCATTTCCAGTAACACGCCTTGCAAGTTGACTTGATGACCCGGCTCGATGGGCGTGGTGGTCAGTTCCATGACCATCACCGCCGTGCCCGCAGAATCACTCTTTGTCGCCCGTTGCCGGGTCGTCCCCGGCACTGCCGACGAGGTGCCTGCATCAACGGGCAACGGTTCAATGACCCAGCCTGGGGGCCAGGCGACCTGCGGTTCGGCCGCCTGAGCAGCGACACCCGCCGTCGCGACCAGCAGCAAGACAAACAGCGAAAGGAACAGTCGAATCATTGCATTGCACTCAAGGACGATGCGTAAAGTCTGAAGCTCGCCGCCCAGGCAAGCAATAGCCAGAGGCGTTTGGCGAGGCCGCGCCCCTTGCGTATCATGGGGGCACCTGCAAGGAAGCCGTTTAGCGCAAGCCCAGGACCGTCGCAGCAACATTGCGATGCCGTTTGCCCCACTTACTTTCCGGAGGGCCCATGAGCCTGCACGAACTCAACACTGTCCCTGGCGTCACCGCCCAACCCGATACCGCCACGGCCAAATTTGTCTTCAACCACACCATGCTGCGGGTCAAGGACATCACCAAATCCCTGGATTTCTACACCCGAGTGTTGGGTTTTTCCCTGGTGGAAAAGCGCGACTTCCCGGAAGCCGAATTCAGCCTGTACTTCCTTGCCTTGGTGGACAAAAGCCAGATTCCGGCCGACGCTGCACAGCGTACCGAATGGATGAAATCCATCCCCGGCATTCTGGAGCTGACCCACAACCACGGCACCGAAAGCGACCCGGCGTTCGCCTACCACAACGGCAACACTGACCCGCGCGGGTTCGGCCACATCTGCATCTCGGTCCCGGACGTCGTGGCCGCTTGCGAGCGCTTCGAAGCGCTGGGCTGCGACTTCCAGAAACGCCTGAGCGACGGTCGCATGAAAAGCCTGGCGTTCATCAAGGACCCGGATGGCTACTGGGTCGAAATCATTCAGCCCGCGCCGCTGTAAGCCCCATCGTAGGGTTGTGGCCAACAAAAATCCTGTGGGAGCGAGCCAGCTCGCGATAGCGGCAGCACATTCAACATAGATGTACCAGACAGATCGCAATCGCGAGCAAGCTCGCTCCCACAAGGTAATGCGTAATCCAAAAAACAAAACCCCATGAGCACTGGCCCATGGGGTTTTGTTTTTCCTGCTGTCGGCTCTCTATTTATGCCGGCGCGGAGGTGCGGATCAGGTGGTCGAAGGCGCTCAGCGAAGCCTTGGCCCCCTCGCCTACGGCGATCACGATCTGCTTGTACGGAACAGTCGTCACGTCACCGGCGGCGAACACACCCGGGATCGAGGTTTCACCGCGGGCATCGACAATAATCTCGCCACGTGGCGACAGCTCGACGGTGCCTTTGAGCCAATCGGTGTTGGGCAACAGGCCGATCTGCACGAAGATCCCTTCCAGCGCCACGTCCCGCACTTCACCGCTTGGGCGGTCTTTGTAGCGCAAACCGTTGACCTTCTGACCATCGCCCGTCACTTCGGTGGTCTGGGCGTTGGTGATCACGGTCACGTTCGGCAAGCTGTGCAGTTTGCGCTGCAACACCGCGTCGGCACGTAGTTGCACATCGAACTCCAACAACGTGACGTGGGCGACGATACCGGCCAGGTCAATGGCCGCTTCTACACCGGAGTTACCACCGCCAATCACCGCCACACGCTTGCCTTTGAACAGCGGGCCGTCACAGTGCGGGCAGTACGCCACGCCCTTGTTGCGGTATTGCTGCTCGCCCGGCACGTTCATTTCGCGCCAGCGGGCACCGGTCGCCAGGATCACGGTCTTGGCCTTGAGGCTCGCACCGCTGGCGAATTTGATTTCGTGCAGCGCGCCATCCTTGCCTGGCACCAATGCATCGGCGCGTTGCAGGTTCATGATGTCCACGTCGTACTGCTTGACGTGCTCTTCCAGGGCGACGGCCAGTTTCGGCCCTTCGGTTTCCTGCACCGAGATGAAGTTTTCGATGGCCATGGTGTCGAGCACCTGACCGCCGAAACGCTCGGCCGCGACACCGGTGCGGATGCCTTTACGGGCTGCATAGATAGCCGCTGAAGCGCCGGCTGGGCCACCGCCCACCACCAGCACATCGAACGCATCCTTGGCGCTGATCTTTTCAGCCTGGCGCTCGATACCGCTGGTGTCGATCTTGGCAAGAATTTCTTCCAGGCCCATGCGGCCCTGGCCGAAGTTCACACCGTTGAGGTAAACACTTGGCACAGCCATGATCTGGCGCTCGTCGACCTCGGCCTGGAACAGCGCGCCGTCGATGGCGACGTGGCGGATGTTCGGGTTCAGCACCGCCATCAGGTTCAGCGCCTGGACCACGTCCGGGCAGTTCTGGCAGGACAGCGAGAAGTATGTCTCGAAGTTGAACTCGCCCTTAAGGGAGCGGATCTGTTCGATAACCTCGACACTGGCCTTCGAAGGGTGTCCGCCAACTTGCAGCAAGGCCAGCACCAGCGAAGTGAATTCGTGGCCCATGGGGATACCGGCAAAACGCAGGCTGATATCGGCGCCCGGGCGATTCAACGAAAACGATGGCTTACGCGCATCGGTGCCGTTGTCGAGCAAGGTAATCTGGTCACAAAGACTGGCAACGTCTTTGAGTAACGCGAGCATTTCCTGGGATTTCGCACCGTCGTCGAGGGAGGCGACGATCTCGATCGGCTGGGTGACCCGTTCCAGGTATGACTTCAACTGAGCTTTAAGATTGGCGTCCAACATACGGGCGATTTCCATTTTTTGAATTTCAGAAAAAACAACGCCCGAGCGAATCTCGCCCGGGCGTTTTTTGGGGCGAAGCGGCTTGCTTGGTTAAGAGCGGATCGCCCTCGGATGACGCACAGACTTAGATCTTGCCGACCAGGTCCAGGGACGGCGCCAGAGTGGCCTCGCCTTCTTTCCACTTGGCTGGGCAGACTTCGCCCGGGTGAGCGGCAACGTACTGAGCAGCCTTGACCTTGCGCAGCAGCTCGGAAGCGTCACGGCCTACACCACCGTCGTTGATTTCAACGATCTTGATCTGACCTTCAGGGTTGATCACGAAAGTACCGCGGTCAGCCAGGCCAACTTCTTCGATCAGCACGTCGAAGTTGCGGGAGATGACGTGGGTCGGGTCACCGATCATGGTGTACTGGATCTTGCCAATGGCTGGCGAGGTGTTGTGCCAGGCAGCGTGAGCAAAGTGAGTGTCGGTGGAGACGCTGTAGATTTCGACACCCAGCTTCTTGAATTCAGCGTAGTTGTCGGCCAGGTCTTCCAGCTCGGTTGGGCAAACGAAGGTGAAGTCGGCCGGGTAGAAGAACACCACGGACCACTTGCCTTTCAGGTCGGCATCCGAAACCTGGACGAACTCGCCGTTTTTGAAAGCGGTAGCGTTGAACGGTTTAACTTGGCTGTTGATGATAGGCATCTATGACTCTCCGTCAGGGGTTGAAAAGTTGATGGCGTGAATCTTAACCACTCATCCCCCGGCAGGCTCATTGGCAAACCTCATGTGAATGATTGGTTTTGCCTATCAGGAATCTATATAGATAGAAAAAATCTGTAGGAGCTGGCGAAGCCTGCGATCTTTTGATCTTGATCTTGCGTTGGAGCTGTTGGGGTTCGCTTGGGACTCAATGGGCTGGGGAAAGATCGCAGCCTCGTTGCACTCGTCAGCTCCTACACGCAGGTCTCACGGGCTCCTACATAGCTTCTGCATAGCGCCTGCAGTGTCAGGCGGTTGGGGTTCGCATCGTGACGAATTCCTCGGCGGCAGTCGGGTGTACGCCGATGGTCTCGTCAAAATCGCGCTTGGTGGCGCCCGCCTTGAGCGCGATGGCAAGCCCCTGGACAATTTCCCCGGCATCCGGCCCGACCATGTGGCAACCCAGCACTTTGTCCGTGCGGGCATCCACCACCAGCTTCATCAGCGTGCGCTCCTGGCAGTCGGTGAGGGTCAGTTTCATCGGGCGGAAGCGGCTTTCGAAAACCTGAACGTCATGCCCCTCCTCCCTGGCCTGCTCTTCGGTCAGGCCCACCGTGCCAATATTCGGCAAGCTGAACACTGCCGTGGGGATCATCCGGTAATCCACCAGGCGATATTGCTCGGGCTTGAACAGGCGACGCGCCACTGCCATGCCTTCAGCCAGGGCAACGGGAGTGAGTTGTACGCGACCGATGACATCGCCAATGGCCAGGATCGATGGCTCGGCGGTCTCGTACTTTTCGTTGACCTTGACGAAGCCCTTCTCGTCCAGTGTGACAGCCGTGTGTTCAAGGCCGAGATTGTCGAGCATCGGCCGTCGGCCGGTGGCGTAGAACACGCAATCGGTGGCCAGTATGCGACCATCCTTGAGCTCCACCTCCAGGCTGCCGTCGTCCAGTTTTTCGATGCGTTTGATGTCCGCGTTGAATTGCAGATCCAGGCCACGACGGCTCAGTTCTTCGGCCAGATGCTTGCGTACCGCGCCATCAAAGCCGCGCAGGAACAACTCACCGCGGTACAGCAACGACGTCTGCGCGCCCATGCCATGGAAAATCCCGGCGAACTCCACGGCAATGTAGCCACCGCCGACGACGATGACGCGCTTGGGCAGCTCTTTGAGAAAGAACGCCTCGTTGGAGCTGATGGCGTACTCACGGCCCGGGATGTCCGGTATCACCGGCCAGCCACCGGTGGCGATCATAATGTGTTCGGCGGTGTAGCGCTGGCCGTTGATCTCGACCTCATGGGGCCCGGTGAGCCTGGCGTGCCCCTCGTGCAACACCACACCGCTGTTGACCAGCAGGTTACGGTATATCCCGTTGAGGCGATTGATTTCCCGATCCTTGTTGTCGATCAGCGTGGCCCAGTCGAAACTCGCTTCTCCCGTCGTCCAGCCATAGGCCGACGCTTGCTCGAGGTCCTCGGCATAATGCGCACCGTAGACCAGCAGTTTCTTCGGCACACACCCCACGTTCACGCAGGTACCGCCCAGGTAGCGGCTCTCCGCCACGGCCACCTTGGCCCCGAAACCGGCCGCAAACCGCGCAGCCCGAACACCGCCGGAACCGGCACCAATCACATACAAGTCAAAATCGTAGGCCATCTTCTATCTCCTTCGGCAGGCCATCAGCATACCTGCTGTTTTCACGCGAGGCAGCAATGCTCACTTTAAGCGCAATCCCTGTGGGAGCGGGCTTGCTCGCGAAAGCGGTGCGTCAAGCGACATTGATGTTGGCTGTACCGCCCTCTTCGCGAGCAAGCCCGCTCCCACAGGGGTTTCGTTGATGTGAGAGCATTTTCCAGACAAAAAAACGCCCCGAACCAGTCGGGGCGTTTTTCAAGGGGCGGCGTGGGCGATCAGTATGCCTTGCCGGTCTTGTAGAAATTCTCGAAGCAGAAGTTGGTTGCGTCGATGTAGCCTTCGGCGCCACCGCAGTCGAAACGCTTGCCTTTGAATTTGTAGGCCATGACGCAGCCGTTCTGGGCCTGCTTCATCAGGGCGTCGGTGATCTGGATTTCACCGCCCTTGCCGGGCTCGGTCTGTTCGATCAGGTCGAAGATGTCCGGGGTCAGGATGTAGCGGCCGATGATCGCCAGGTTCGACGGCGCATCTTCAGGCTTTGGTTTTTCAACCATGCTGTGGACCCGGTAGATGTCGTCGCGGATCATTTCGCCGGCGATCACGCCGTACTTGTTGGTTTCCTGCGGATCGACTTCCTGGATCGCCACGATGGAGCAGCGGAACTGCTTGTACAACTTGACCATCTGGGTCAACACGCCGTCGCCTTCGAGGTTGACGCACAGGTCATCCGCCAGGACCACGGCGAAGGGTTCGTCACCGATCAGCGGGCGACCGGTCAGAATCGCGTGCCCCAGGCCTTTCATTTCGGTCTGACGGGTGTAGGAGAACGAACATTCGTCCAGCAGCTTGCGGATGCCGACCAGGTATTTCTCTTTATCGGTGCCCTTGATCTGGTTTTCCAACTCGTAGCTGATGTCGAAATGATCTTCCAGGGCGCGCTTGCCACGGCCGGTGACGATGGAGATTTCCGTCAGGCCGGCAGCCAGGGCCTCTTCGACGCCGTACTGGATCAGTGGCTTGTTCACCACCGGCAGCATCTCTTTGGGCATGGCTTTAGTCGCTGGCAGGAAGCGAGTACCGTAACCGGCTGCTGGGAACAAGCATTTCTTGATCATATAAGTCCTTGAAAAGGCGGTGTGTACGAGTTTCGGCGCAGTCTAATCAGGCCGCAGGCACCTTACAATGCCCGGGCTGGCCAACCGGTGCCATCATAGAGAAATAAAAAATGGCGGATAGTTCAATCGGCTTTCATTGCGATAGCCAGGCGGTCTCACTGTACGCTCATGGGCGCTGTTTGCGAGCATTTGACGTATCATGGCGCTCTTGATCCCGCCAATGAGGCAGCTAGATGTCGGCAACAAAAAACGCAAACGGTTATTCGGTCAGCCAGGACAAAGACGGTCAGTGGTGGATTATCAACTACCACGGTGAACAGGTCGCCGGCCCCTTGCCCAGCAAAGCGATGGCAGTTGAAGTGGCCGCCGTGTTTCAGGACGAGCGCTCTGCTCCGGCGGCAAAAGAGCGTGAAACGGCCCCCGCGCGCAGCCCCCGTCGCAAAAAGTAACGGGACAAGCCTCAAGTAAATGTCGCCGGACATGGAACGAGGCTTTGTTTATCTGTACCGAAATGGCCATTAGCTATAATCTCGCGCCAGCCCCTTCCTTCTCGATGACGATTCCATGAAAAAATTTCTGGCGCTGTTTGCAGTCCTGGCCCTGACGGGCTGTGCCACAGCCGAAAAAACCTACCTGAACAGCGGCGAACAAGGCCTGACCATCGATTGCTCGGGCGAAGCGAACTCCTGGGCCACCTGTTATGAAAAGGCTGACGCCTCCTGTGCCGGCACCGGCTACCGCATTGTGGGCACCGATGGCACGCCGCAAGCCAAGGAAAGCGAAAAGACCCTGGGCGTCGATGTCGGCAACTTCACCAGTCGCAGCGTCCTGGTGGTGTGCAAGTAAACGAGTGTCCTGACACTCAGATGTGGATCTCGGCGAACTTGATCCCCAGGCCGCGGATGATCTCGATCAGGTCGTCGAGACGACTGAAGGACTCCACTTCGTCCTGGTCATCCACCAGAAAAAAACTGCGTCCTGCGCTTTTCTTGAAAAAGACGATCCACTCCCCCGAGTTCGCCGGGTTCTGAATCACATGGGTGGCGCAGATAAGACCTTCTGCATGGCGCTCACGCACCTGCTCGCGCTTCATCGACTGGCTCCATAAATGACAATGCCGCCAACGTCGGCCGTGGCGGCATTTTTTGTCGAAGGCAGCAGTTTATCCGATGCCCGGCCTGCTCGTCAGGCCGAGCGCTGGCTCAACCGGAAATACAGGCGTTGGCCGCGTCCTGCACATCACCCGGGCGCACAGGCACGTTGGACAAGCTCTCGTGCAGCTTGATGCTGCTGCCGCTGGAGCGCTCGTCAATGTCGAACACCGCCGCCGGCAGCGTCGACAATTTTCCAGGGACGATCAAACGGACGCCATTCTTGTGCGGTTCCATTTGCAACGGACCACGGGTGCTGGCCAGTTCGTCGGCGACGCACTTGGCGTATTCCTGAGGCTTCTTTCCGGAGATGACATTCATGGTGGGCGGCGTCTGGTTGATGTCCGATACCGATGCACATCCACTTATGGCCAATGCCAACACCCACACGCTGCGCTTCATATGATTCCTCCGATAAAGATCCTCCGACAGTGCAAATGCTGGTTTTCTCCAGCGCCCTGTGTGTTTTTTTGCGCATCCTGCGATAAATGAACAAAGCGTGGGGCGCAGGCCGGATATTAGCACCCGGTGCTGATAAACTGCGCGGCATTGACCTTGCTATCGTTTTGATTTGGTAGAAAAAGCCCTTTTGGAGGCGCCCATGAAATTCATTCACCAGCGCGAGCACCTCAACGAAGACGATATCGTCGTCATCGAATGCTCGCAAATGTGCAACATCCGCTTGATGAACGACGCCAACTTCCGCAGCTTCAAGAACGGCGGCCGGCACACTTATCACGGCGGCGCGTTCGACACGTTCCCGGCCAGGATCACCGCACCGAGTACCGGTTTCTGGAACATCACCATCGACACCGTCAACCGCCGTGCCATCAGCGTCACGCGCAAGCCGACCCTGACCCACAAAATCAAAATCATCCGGCGGTCCAGCTCGAAACTGAGCTGAGCATCGCCCTTCAAGACAGGCAAAACCGTGGCCCAGACAACCAAATACGTCATCAAGTACAAGCTCAACGGCGAACGCCGCTTCGAATTCGCGCAACTGCAAACCGGTACAGTGGACGAAGCCATGGCGGCGCTGCGGGCGATGCATGACCAGACCGATGATGCGATCAGCGACGTCAGCGTCAGCAAAGCACTGTAAAAATTTCGTTGGATCTCGGTGGCGAGGGAGCTTGCTCCCGCTGGACTGCGCAGCAGGCCCCTGGGGCGGTCGCTGCGCAACCGAGCGGGAGCAAGCTCCCTCGCCACAGGGCTGTGCCCGGCTAGCACGGATCACCGCCAGCCCTTCGGCAGACATTGATCGCAAGCTCCGGAGTGTCAACAACCAGGATACTCCCCAGACTGGCCAACCTTTCCCACTAAGGTTTGTGCGCATGTCCGCTATCCTGCAAGCCCCCTCGCTGACACAACACATAGACGGCCTTGATTGGCTCTCCCTTGAACAAAACCTCGACCAGGACGGCAGCGTAATCATTCGTAATCTGCTGCCAGCCTCGCAATGCCAGACACTCAGTGGCCTATACGCCGAACCCGACCTTTTCCGCTCGAAGGTGATCATGGCCCGCCATGGATTCGGACGCGGCGAGTATCAGTATTTTCGCTATCCATTGCCCGATATCGTCCAGCAACTGCGTGAGGCGTTGTATTCGAGGCTGGTGCCGCTGGCGAACCGCTGGAATGAATGCATGGGCCTTGAAGTGCGCTACCCCGACCTGCACGCCGACTTTATTCAGCGCTGTCACGCCGCCGGGCAACGGCGTCCTACGCCGTTGTTGCTGCAATACGGCCCCCAGGATTACAACTGCCTGCACCAGGACCTGTACGGCGAGCAGGTGTTCCCGCTGCAGGTGGCGATCCTGTTGTCGGAACCGGGGCGGGATTTCAGCGGTGGTGAGTTCGTGCTGACCGAGCAGCGTCCGCGCATGCAATCGCGGCCGCAGGTCATCGATCTGAAACAGGGCGATGCCCTGGTATTTGCCGTGCATCAACGGCCGGTCAAAGGCGTTCGCGGTTATTATCGAGTGAACATGCGCCATGGCGTCAGCCGCGTGCACAGCGGTAGCCGGCATACACTTGGAATCATTTTTCATGATGCGCAATAACGACACCCCGATCACCCTGGACCTGTTCGCCGACGAGACGCCGACGACACCCGGCCTGACCGAACAGATCGGTGAGCAATCGTTTGTGTTGCGCGGGTTCGCCCTGCCCTGGCTCGACCGTTTGCTGCCGGCCCTGGAAGCGGTGTTGCTGGCCGCGCCGTTCCGGCAGATGGTCACGCCCGGTGGCTTTACCATGTCGGTGGCCCTGAGCAGTTGCGGGGCGTTGGGCTGGACCACCGACCGCAGTGGCTATCGCTACACGGCCCACGACCCACAGACCGGCCTGCCCTGGCCCGACATGCCAGCGGTGTTCCGCGAACTGGCCCAGGCCGCTGCCCGACAGGCGCAGTTCGAGCACTTCGAGCCGGATTCCTGCCTGATCAACCGCTACGTGCCCGGCGCACGGATGTCTTTGCATCAAGACAAGAACGAACGCCAACTCACCGCCCCTATCGTCTCGATGTCCCTGGGCTTGCCGGCAGTGTTTCAATTCGGCGGCTTCGAGCGCAGCGACAAGAGCCTGCGCGTCCCGTTGTTCCATGGCGACATCGTGGTCTGGGGCGGCGTGGACCGGATGCGTTACCACGGCGTGCTGCCGCTCAAGCAAGGCCAGCATCCGACGCTGGGCGCCCAGCGCATCAACCTGACGTTTCGCACCGCCGGGTGAAGGCGCAGAATTCAACCGCAAGACCCGGAGTGTTGCCCTCTCACAGGCTCGCTACCTTAGCCAAAACGGGCCAATGGACATAACGACCATGAACAGCACTTCGAACACCCTCACCGCTGAACAGGATCCTCGCTGGGCCGCCGTGCTTGCCCGGGATCCGCGCGCCGACGGGCAATTCGTCTATGGCGTGAAAACCACCGGCATCTATTGCCACCCCAGCAGCCTGTCGCGCCTGCCCAACCCGCGTAACGTGGAATTTTTCGACACGCCGGAACAGGCCCAGGCGGCGGGTTATCGTCCCAGCAAGCGCGTGGCCAGGGACCAGACCCAGATCGCCGCCCAACAAGCGGCCCGGGTCGCGGCCGCCTGCCGGCAGATCGAGGCCGCCGAAGAACTGCCTGGGCTCCATGAACTGGCGCAAAGCGCAGGCTTGAGTCCCTTTCATTTTCACCGGGTGTTCAAGGCCGTCACCGGTCTGACGCCCAAGGGCTATGCCGCCGCCCACCGCTCGCGCAAGGTGCGCGAACGCTTGAGCAATGGTGGATCGATCACCCAAGCGCTGTACGACGCCGGTTTCAATTCCAACAGTCGCTTTTATGAAGCCGCCGACAACGTGCTGGGCATGAAACCCGCCGATTACCGCGCCGCCGGGCAGAACACCGACATCCGTTTCGCCGTCGGCCAATGCTCCCTGGGGGCGATTCTGGTGGCGCAAAGCGAACGCGGGGTGTGCGCGATCCTGCTGGGGGATGATCCGGACGCACTGGTGCGGGACCTGCAAGACAAATTCCGCCGCGCCAACCTGATCGGAGCCGACCGCGACTTCGAGCAGTTGATCGCCCAAGTGGTGGGCTTTATCGAGGCACCGGCCCTGGGCCTGGACCTGCCGCTGGACCTGCAAGGCACGGCGTTCCAGGAACGGGTCTGGCAAGCCCTGCGGGATATTCCGCCGGGCAGCACCGCCAGCTACGCCGAGATCGCCCAGCGCATCGGCATGCCTAAAGCCGTGCGCGCCGTGGCCCAGGCCTGCGGGGCTAACAGTCTGGCGGTGGCGATCCCCTGCCACCGGGTGGTGCGCAGCGACGGCAACCTGTCGGGCTATCGCTGGGGCGTGGAGCGCAAGCGTCAGTTGCTGGCGCTGGAACGCTCGTCCGCGGACTGAACGCCGATGTAGATCGCCACCGAGTCGGGGCCGCTGTAGACCTCGAAATCGGTGGTGAAGCGGCGCAGGGTTTGCGGGTTATCCGCGAAATATGCCCAGATCAGGCCCCAGGTCTGGATCACGCAGTCGGGCATCGGCCCCTTGGCCGAAAACACCAGGTAATCCCCGCCCTCGATGTCCACGGCGGCGTAGCCTGCGCTGGTCGCATCCACCTGTACCCCGGCCGTCACATCAAAGTACCCGGTGGCGTCGGACTCATAGCGGGAATAGACCCCGTAGACAAACGACTCCGACTGTCTGGCGGGAATCTTGTCGAACAGCCCTTCGGTGAAGAACTGCTGCCACATCGGGCCGATCCGTGCCGTGTCGGGCTGCTGTTCGTCAGCGTTGCGCGTGTGTACCTGCAGGCCGGCCACGGTGAAGGGTTCGACTGCCTTGAGTTTGACGTCCATGGGTCAGGCTCCTTGAGAAATGAAGCCCGCATGGTAACCCGCTCGCGGTCGGGATCAAGTTGCCGCATCCGATTGAAAAACTCGACTGGCCCCGCCTGGGCCACACCTGCTAAAAACCCTCTTTCCTTCTGCCGTCGGAGACCCGTACATGAGCCAGTGGCCAGACACTCGCATTCTTGACCTGCTTGGCATCGAGCTGCCCATTATCCAAGGGCCGATGGCCGGAGTGACGGGGCCGGCCATGGTGATCGCCGCCTGCAATGCCGGCGGATTGGGTTCGATGCCGGCGGCGATGCTGGATGTCGAGCAATTGCGTCAGGCGCTGACGACGATCAGCGAACAGACCGACAAGCCGTTCAACGTGAATTTTTTCTGTCACCAGCCACCCGTGTTCGACGAACAGCGCATCGTGGCCTGGAAGCAACACCTCAAACCCTACTACGAAGAGCTGGGCGCCGACTTCGACGCGCCGACGCCAGTGTCCAATCGCACGCCGTTCGATGATGCCGCCTGTCGGGTGCTGGAGCAGATGCGGCCTGAAGTGGTCAGCTTTCACTTCGGCCTGCCGGAAAAATCCCTGCTGGACCGGGTGAAAGCCACCGGTGCCAAAGTCCTGTCCTCAGCCACCACCGTCGAGGAAGCCCTCTGGCTGGAACAGCACGGTTGCGACGCAATCATCGCCATGGGTTATGAAGCCGGCGGCCATCGCGGGATGTTCCTCAGTGACGACCTCAACACCCAGGTCGGCCTGTTTGCCTTGCTGCCCCAGGTGGTGGATGCGGTGAGCGTGCCGGTGATCGCTGCGGGCGGTATTGGCGATGCGCGGGGCATCGTCGCGGCGTTTGCGCTGGGCGCATCGGCGGTGCAACTGGGCAGCGCCTATCTGTTCACGCCCGAGGCCAAGATCAGCCCGTCCCATCACCGGGCGCTGCGCACGGCCAAGGAAAGTCAAACCGCTGTCACCAACCTGTTCACCGGCCGCCCGGCCCGGGGCATCGTCAACCGGGTGATGCGCGAGATCGGGCCAATGAGCCCGATGGCGCCGGCATTCCCCCTGGCGGGCGGTGCGTTGATGCCACTGCGCGCCAAGAACGAAGCAGACTTCAGCAATCTCTGGGCCGGCCAGGCATTCCCCCTGGGCCGGGAATTGTCGACTGCCGAGCTGACCCGGCGGTTGGCCGAAGAGGCACTGGTCCAACTGAACGGCCGTGGGCGGTCCTGACGGTCGCTATCGCGAGCAAGCTCGCTCCCACATGGATCTGTGGCGAACACGCATCTTGCTGCCACACCAGAACCCCTGTGGGAGCGGGCTTGCTCGCGAAAGCGGTGGGTCAGCCAATAGAAATGTTGAATGTACCGCCGTCTTCGCGAGCAAGCCCGCTCCCACAGGTCCAGTGGTGTGCCCAGATGTTGTGTTCGCCACAGATCCATGTGGGAGCGAGCTTGCTCGCGATGGCGGCGGCACACTCAACATCGCCGCCACTGCCCCCTGCAAAAACATGCGTTCCGTTTGCCAGCCATTCGCTATATATTTCCGTATATAGCGAACCCCACCTTACGGAGCCCTCATGCACTTCACTCGCTTCGCCCCGCTGTTGCTGGCCACGCTGTTTTCCATGAGCAGCGTCCAGGCCGATGAAGTGCAGGTGGCCGTGGCCTCCAATTTCACCGCCCCCCTCCAGGCCATCGCCGCCGGTTTCGCGAAAGACACCGGCCACACGCTGGTGGCGGCCTATGGCGCGACCGGGCAGTTCTACACGCAGATCAAGAACGGCGCACCGTTCGAAGTCTTCCTCGCCGCCGACGACACCACCCCGGCCAGGCTCGAAAGCGAAGGCGACACCGTCAAGGGTTCGCGCTTCACCTACGCTGTCGGCACGCTGGCGCTGTGGTCGGCCAAGGGCGGTTATGTCGACAGCCAGGGCCAGGTGCTCAAGGGCGACGGCTTCCAGCACCTGGCCATCGCCAACCCGAAAACCGCGCCCTACGGTCTGGCCGCGACCCAGGTGCTGGATAAGCTGGGGCTGACCGGGCAGGTCAAAGGCAAGCTCGTCGAGGGCCAGAACATCACCCAGGCCTATCAGTTCGTTTCTACCGGCAACGTAGAACTCGGCTTCGTGGCCTTGTCCCAGGTGTACAAGGACGGCAAGCTGGCCAGCGGTTCGGCATGGATCGTCCCCGCCCAACTGCATGCCCCGATCAAACAGGACGCGGTGATTCTCAACAAAGGTCGAAACAACGCCGCCGCCTCGGCGTTCATGGATTACCTCAAAGGGCCGAAAGCCACCGCCATCATCCAAGCCTACGGTTATCAACGCTAAATGCCACTGACCAGTGCCGACTACGCCGCCATCTGGCTGACCCTGAAACTGGCGTCGCTGACCACGGTGATCCTGCTGCTCATCGGCACGCCTATCGCCCTGTGGCTGTCACGAACCCAGTCCTGGCTGCGCGGGCCGGTGGGCGCGGTGGTGGCCCTGCCGTTGGTGCTGCCGCCCACGGTGATCGGCTTTTACCTGTTGCTCGCCCTGGGCCCCAACGGCTGGATCGGCCAATTCACCCAGGCCGTCGGGCTGGGCACCCTCACCTTCAGTTTCACCGGGCTGGTGATCGGCTCGGTGATCTATTCCATGCCGTTTGTGGTGCAGCCATTGCAGAACGCATTCTCCGCCATCGGCCGTCGCCCCCTGGAAGTGGCGGCCACTTTGCGGGCGGGTCCCTGGGATACGTTTTTGAGTGTCATCCTGCCCTTGGCCCGCCCCGGTTTTATCACTGCGGCAATCCTCGGCTTCGCCCACACCGTCGGCGAATTCGGCGTGGTGCTGATGATCGGCGGCAATATCCCCGAAAAAACCCGGGTGGTGTCAGTGCAGATTTACGACCATGTCGAAGCCCTGGAATACGCCCAGGCTCACTGGCTGGCGGCGGCAATGCTGGTGTTCTCATTTCTGGTGCTGCTGGCGCTGTATTCCAGCCGCCGAACCCGGGCCGGATGGAGCTGATCGATGATTCAAGCGCGTTTTCAGCTCGACCATGGAGACTTCTCCCTGGACCTGGATGTGCAACTGCCGGGCCGTGGCGTGACCGCGCTGTACGGCCAGTCCGGTTCCGGCAAGACCACCTGCCTGCGCTGCATCGCCGGGCTGGAAAGGCCGCCCCGGGGTTTCATCCAGGTCAATGGCGAAGTCTGGCAGGACAGCGAGCGCAGCGTGTTCGTGCCGCCCCATCAACGGGCGCTGGGGTACGTGTTCCAGGAGGCGAGCCTGTTCGCGCATCTGTCCGTGCAGGCCAACCTGGCGTTCGGCCTCAAGCGCATCGCGCCGGCGCAACGACGGGTGGACATGGACCAGGCCACCGAGCTGCTGGGCATCGGTCACTTGCTGGATCGACAGCCACACAACCTGTCCGGCGGCGAACGCCAGCGGGTCGGCATCGCCCGGGCCCTGCTGACCAGCCCACGACTGCTGCTGATGGACGAGCCGCTGGCCGCCCTGGATACTCGGCGCAAGAACGAAATCCTGCCCTACCTGCAACGCCTGCACGACGAGTTGGACATCCCAGTGCTGTACGTCAGCCATTCGCAGGACGAAGTGGCGCGGCTGGCCGACCACATCGTGCTGCTGGACGCCGGTCGTGTACTGGCCAGCGGGCCGATCGGCGAAACACTGGCGCGACTCGACCTGCCGCTGGCGTTGGGCGATGACGCGGGCGTGGTGGTCCAGGGCAAGGTCAGCGGTTATGACGCCGCCTATCAATTGCTGTCCCTGACCCTGCCCGACAGCCTCTTGAATGTGCGTGTCGCCCACACGCCCCTGGCCATCGGCCAGCCGCTGCGCTTCAAGGTCCAGGCCCGTGATGTCAGCCTCAGCCTGACGAACGATGCCCAGACCAGCATCCTCAACCGTTTGCCTGTTACCGTGGTCAGCGAACTGGCCGCCGACAACGCCGCCCATGTGCTGATACGGCTGGAGGCTGCCGGTACACCGCTGTTGGCGCGCATCACCCGTTACTCCCGCGATCAGCTCAAGCTTCATCCTGGGCAGATGCTGTGGGCACAGATCAAGGCGGTGGCGGTGTTGGCGTAGGGCATCGCCCCACACAAATCCCTTGTGGGAGCGGGCTGGCTCGCGAAGGCGGTGGGCCAGGCACCGTCCATGTTGGATGTGCCGACGCCTTCGCGAGCAAGCCCGCTCCCACAGGTTCGGTGATCTACCTCAGACCTCGACCTCAGAAACTTGGCACGACCGCAACGGCCTGCGGTCAATGTTTTCATAGACCACTGGATTCGTGGCCAAGGACCTTTTTCATGCCCGACACCCTGCCGCCGGATGCGCTGCCGGCCGATCTGCATTATGTCGATGACACCGCCCCCGGCATTACTCGCAGGAAGGTGCGGGGCAAGTTCTGCTATTTCGATCCCCAGGGCCAGCGGATCACCGATGCGGCTGAAATCCAGCGCCTCAACGCCCTGGCCGTGCCGCCGGCCTATACCGACGTATGGATCTGCACCGACCCGCGCGGTCATCTCCAGGCCACCGGCCGGGACGCCCGCGGGCGCAAGCAATACCGCTACCACCCACGTTGGCGCGAAGTGCGCGATGCCGACAAATACTCCCGAATGCTGGAGTTCGGCCGTACCCTGCCGCGCTTGCGCAAACGCCTAGAACAGATCCTGGCCACGCCCGGATTCAGCCGCGACAAGGTCATGGCCACGGTGATCACGTTGCTGGACGTCACCCTGATCCGGGTCGGCAACCCCCAGTATGCGCGGGACAACCGCTCCTACGGCCTGACCACCCTGCGCAGCAAGCACGTCGAGGTCAACGGCAGCGCCATTGCCTTCCAGTTCCGTGGCAAGAGCGGCGTCGAACACCAGATCACCGTGAAAGACCGGCGTCTGGCGCGGATCATCAAGCGCTGCCAGGAAATACCCGGGCAGAACCTGTTCCAGTACCTGGACGACAACGGCGAACGCCACTCCATCAGCTCGTCCGACATCAACGCCTACCTCAAGCGCCTCACCGGCGCGGACTTCACCGCCAAGGACTACCGCACCTGGGCCGGCAGCGCGGCGGCGTTGGCGGGGCTGCGACTGCTGTGCTGGGAAACCGAGACTGAGGCAAAAAAACACCTCGCCGAAATGGTCAGGCAGGTCGCCCGGCAACTGGGCAATACACCGTCCGTCTGTCGTAAATGCTACATCCATCCCGCCGTGGTGGAGGGTTTCCTGCTGGGCTCTTTGAAGGAGCTGCCCAACCCTCGGGTCCGCAAAGGCCTCAGCGAAGAGGAAGCCGCACTGGCGATGTTTCTGCAACGCATGGCCCAAGCTGCCCAAGCCTGCTGACCCCGCGCGAACGCCAACCGGGGCAGGTTGGCTTCTGCGATATCGATCAGCGCTGGCTGTAAGCCCTTTTCACCGCCTCGATCCAGGCAGGGTCCAGGCATGGCTGTTCAGCCTCAAGGTTGAGCGCCTGCATTGCCGCAAGGTGCTCGTCGGCCTCCCGGGTGACTGAGCCCTGGGCGCTGGAATTGGCATCGAGCTGATGCATCTGGGTCAGCCCCAGGTGATAGAAACGCAACAGTTTCATGGCCGCGGGATCCTGGGCCTGCACCCCGGCCTTCACCTGGTGCATCACATTGGTGATGCTCATCAAGCTGCGCTTGAGCTGCCAGCCGTACACCGCCGCGGCCATCCACGGCTGCGACCAGAAATACAGGCGCATCAAGGCGACCATCACCAGTACCGCGGCAATCACCCCGCCGAGATTGAAGCGGAAATTATCCCCCCCGGGCGTGCCGAACAGCATCACCGAAAGGCTGGACAACAGCATCGCCAGTGCCAGGAACGTCACGGCGACGATGAGGGTACTGCGTCGGGTCTGGCGTCGGTAGACTTCGGCGTCCCACGGCTTGAGCTCGAACATCGCGG
Source organism: Pseudomonas halotolerans (assembly GCF_039581215.1). NCBI lineage: Bacteria > Pseudomonadati > Pseudomonadota > Gammaproteobacteria > Pseudomonadales > Pseudomonadaceae > Pseudomonas > Pseudomonas halotolerans. Next base: position 311,465 of record NZ_JBCNTJ010000002.1, on the reverse strand, counting down.
TGCAATTTCCTTGTGCGGCGTAAAAAAAGTCCCGCATTATCGCCTGCCCGGTGGATTTAGCTATGCTGGGGCTCATTTTGTGTTGCAACCGACCCGAAGGATCCGGATCAAAGTCCATGGCGATACCGCAAGGATCGTGCGATCTTTCTGTGTGGACGTTTTTTTCAAGATGCCGTCGTTGTGAGTACGGCATCGTTTTCAAGGAAAGCTGAATGAATCAAAGACATGTAATCAACGCCTCGGTCAGCCCGAAGGGCAGCCTGGAGACTTTGTCCCAGCGCGAAGTCCAGCAACTGAGTGAAGCCGGTTCCGGCAGTATCTATACCCTCTTCCGCCAGTGCGCCCTGGCCATTCTCAACACCGGCGCCCATGTCGATAACGCCAAGACCATCCTGGAAGCCTACAAGGACTTCGAGATCCGTATTCACCAGCAAGACCGGGGCGTACGCCTGGAACTGCTGAACGCCCCGGCCGACGCCTTCGTCGATGGCGAAATGATCGCCAGCACCCGCGAGATGCTGTTCAGCGCCCTGCGCGACATCGTCTACACCGAGAACGAACTGGACAGCCAGCGCATCGACCTCAGTTCCTCCCAAGGCATCAGCGACTACGTCTTCCACCTGCTGCGCAACGCCCGCACATTGCGCCCTGGGGTGGAGCCAAAAATCGTTGTGTGCTGGGGCGGCCACTCGATCAACACCGAAGAATACAAATACACCAAGAAAGTCGGCCACGAACTGGGCCTGCGCAGCCTGGACATCTGCACCGGCTGCGGCCCGGGCGTGATGAAAGGCCCGATGAAAGGCGCCACCATCGCCCACGCCAAACAGCGCATCCACGGCGGCCGTTACCTGGGCCTGACGGAGCCTGGCATCATCGCCGCCGAAGCGCCGAACCCGATCGTCAATGAGCTGGTGATCCTGCCGGACATCGAGAAGCGCCTGGAAGCTTTCGTGCGTGTGGGTCACGGCATCATCATCTTCCCGGGCGGCGCCGGTACGGCGGAAGAGTTCCTCTACCTGCTGGGCATTCTCATGCACCCGGCCAACCAGGACCTGCCCTTCCCGGTCGTTCTTACCGGGCCCAAGAGCGCCGCGCCGTACCTTGATCAACTGCATGCCTTTGTCGGTGCGACCCTGGGCGAGGCTGCACAGAAGCATTACCAGATCATCATCGACGATCCGGCCGAAGTGGCGCGGCAGATGACCCAAGGGCTCAAAGCGGTCAAACAGTTCCGCCGCGAACGCAACGACGCCTTCCACTTCAACTGGTTGCTGAAAATCGACGAAGGCTTCCAGCGTCCGTTCGACCCGACCCACGCCAACATGGCCAGCCTGGGCCTGAGGCGTGACCTGCCCGCCCACGAACTGGCCGCCAACTTGCGCCGAGCGTTCTCGGGGATCGTGGCCGGTAACGTCAAGGACAAGGGCATCCGCCTGATCGAAGAACACGGCCCTTACGAGATCCACGGCGACGCCGCCATCATGGAACCCCTCGACCGGCTGCTCCAGGCCTTCGTCGCCCAGCACCGCATGAAACTGCCGGGCGGCGCCGCGTATGAACCGTGCTACCGCGTGGTGACCTGACCGACTCTGAAGGTTGTCACCCCCCCTGTGGGAGCGGGCTTGCTCGCGAAGGCGGTGTGTCAGGCTACATCAATGCCGGATGCGCCGACGCCTTCGCGAGCAAGCCCGCTCCCACAGGGGTTCTGCTGCGGTCACAGCGTCGGGTTCAGCCGCATCCGTCCGGCCTCATCCACCTCAACGCCAAGCTCACGGTAATCCTTGATCAGCGGATGGGGGGTGGCCACCGGATGCGTATGCGTCGCCGTCACCACCCGCACATCCGCCCCAGCCGCTTCGCCGGCCTTGATGCCCGCTTCGGCATCCTCGAACACCAGGCATTCCTGTGGTGCGACTTGCAGACGCTCAGCAGCCAGTCGATAACAGGTAGGGTTGGGTTTGCCGTCGCTGACATCCTCGGCGGTGACCATCACCGCCGGACGAGGAATGCCGGCCGCTTCCATACGGCGCAAGGCTAGCGCCATGGGCGCCGAGGTGACGATGGCCCATTGCAGGGGCGGCAGGCTGTTCAGAAATGCCGCAGCACCGGGCACGGGCACCACACCTTCCACGTCTTCGATTTCCTCGCGGGTAATCTGCTCGGCCTCGGCCAGGGCATCTACCCCTGGCAGGTGCTGGCGGGCAATGGTGTCGATGGCGCGCACGCCGTGGATGGTCGGCAGAAAGCTCGCCACCTCCACGCCGTGACGAAGGGCCCAGCGCGTCCAGATCCGCTCGGCAGCGACGATGGAATTGAGCAGCGTGCCGTCCATGTCGAAGAGGAAGGCGCGGTAGGAACGGTGGTCTGACATCGGGATCCTCGGTGATGAAGGGGGATGAGGGTCACTGTAACATCGCCAGGCACAGAACCCTTGTGGGAGCGGGCTTGCTCGCGAAGGCGGTGTTTCATTCAACATCAATATTGACTGATCCACCGCCTTCGCGAGCAAGCCCGCTCCCACAAAATCACCTGCTGCGCTCTACACCAACCGCTCAATCCGCTGATGCTGCCAGACCATCTTGTAGTACAGCGTCTGCAACACCAGCATGCTCAAGTAAGCCACCGGAAACGCCATCCATACCCCTTGCAGACCGAAGTGCGCGTCCAGCAGGTAGGCCACTGGCAGCTGAACGCCGACGATGCAGAAGATCGAAATCGCCACGGGCATCAGCACCGTGCCGCTGGCGCGCATGATGCCGCCGATCACGGCCTGGAAGCCGAAGACCAGCAGGCTCCAGAGCATGATGTGCAGCAGGTGCTCAGCCTGGATTCGCGCCGCCGGGTCGGTGATGAACAGCCCCAGCAGCCAGTGAGACAACAGATACCCCGAGACCACCAGTCCACCGGTGAGCCAGACGTTGATCAACAGCCCCGTACGCAGGATCGGCCCCAGGCGCTCCAGACGCCCGGCGCCGATGGCCTGGGCGCCGAGGATCGAGGCGGTGATGGCAATCGACAGCGCCGGGAACTGCACGTAATTGACGATCTGCGTCACCGCGCCGTAGGCGGCCGTGGCCTGGGATCCGTGGCCATTGACCAGCGCCAGGATCACCAGCTCCGACAGCGAGATCACCACCATCTGCAACCCCGTGGGCAGGCCGATGCGCAACACCTTGCCGAGGATGTCCATGTCCAGGCGCATCGCCGCGAATAACGCCCGGTCCGGCGCCAGCGCATGCTCGCGACGGTTCAGGCGCCACGCCAGCATGACCATGGCCGCTGCCGTACCCACTAGCCCCGCCAGCGCCGCGCTCTGGATGCCCATTTGCGGCAGCCCCAGCCAACCGCGAATCAGCGCCGGTGTCAGCAATAGCCCGACACCGGTGGACACCAGCAGCGCCAGCATGGGCGACAGCGTATCGCTCACCCCGCGCAACAACTGGGTAAACACCACGAACACGAGCAATATCGGCAGGATCCACATCATCACCCGGGCATAGGACACCGCGTCCTCCAGCACATCGGCCGGAGTCCCTAGCCCCTGCAGCGCCTGGCGCGCGAACACACTGCCGAGCACCGCCGCCACTAGCCCGATGATCGCCGCCAGCAGCAACGTGGTGCCGGCAATCGCCTTCACCGTGCCGGTTTCCCTGGCGCCGTAGGCCTGCCCGATCAATACCCCCGCTCCCGCGCCCAGGCCAATCACCAGCGCGATAAAGAAAAACAGGATGGGAAACATGCCCGACACTGCCGCCAATGCCTGGGTGCCGAGCATCTGGCCGATGTAGATGCTATTGAGCGTGCCGGACATGGATTGCAGGAAATTGGACAGGACCATGGGGGCCAGGAACAGCAGGTAGATTTTCCAGAGAGGCTGGGTGGGCATGAGGGCTCGTGATGGCAGGTTCAAAATCCGGTGGGAAGTAATTTAGCTCAATCCAAACCTGTGGCGAGAATATCTGTGGGAGCAAGGCTTGCCCGCGATGAAGGTCATGCGCTCGATCTGGAACCGAGTCGCCTGCTTCGCGGGCAAGCCTTGCTCCCACAGAGTCCCTCTACATAGAGGGGGTTGTGCGCGACTCATCTGTTCGTCAGTGCGCCTCGACATTTCAGGGACTGCGTCTAACCTGAAGTAGCACAGTGCCACTCACTGGACAGGTCAACGCCCTCGGCCATGCCTGAATCGGACGACCGGTCTTAAAGTCCGGGGTGGGGTCGCAGATAACCAGTTATTCGCAAATAACCTGTTAGCAACACTGTTCAAGGACCGAACCATGACGTCGTATTCACACGGTCATTCCCAATCCCAAACTCCGCCGCGCATTCTTTGGTCCAGCTTGTTTGTGGCCCTGATCGCGAGCGTCGGCCTGCTGGTTCTCAACGGTCCAAGTACACAAAACCTGGGGTTGTGCGCCGTGCTCCTGGCCATTGGCGCCGGGGTCGGCGTGTGGGCTGCCCGCGCCCAGCACCAGCAGATCGACAGAGCCGTCGCCGCCGCCATTGCCCATCACTCGCTGCACGCCTCCGACCACCTGAGCCATAAGGCCGGCGCGCAACTCAACGAAGTCATCCTCGGTGCCATGCCGATCTGGGCCAAGCAGGTGGAAAGCTCCCGGCAGCAGACCGAAACCGCGATTGTCTCGCTGACCAGTCGCTTCACCGGTATTTCTTCACGCCTGGAAGACACCGTGCAAGCCTCGCAACTGGCCGCCGGTGAGCTGGCCGGCAAAAGCAGTGGCGGCGCCGTACAGGTACTGGCCCAAAGCGAAGGTGAGCTGGTCCAGGTCATCGACTCCCTGAAAGCCACCCAGGCCAGCCGCGATGAAACCCTGGCCCAGGTGCGTAACCTCACCGCCTACACCGGCGAGCTGCGGACCATGGCCGCCGATGTCGCGGCCATTGCCGCGCAAACCAACCTGCTGGCCCTCAACGCCGCCATCGAAGCCGCCCGTGCGGGCGAAGCCGGGCGCGGTTTTGCGGTGGTGGCCGACGCCGTGCGCAGTCTGTCGAGCAAATCCAGCGAGACCGGCCAGCAGATGTCGGCCAAGGTCGACATCATCAATAACGCCATCACTCAATTGGTCCAGGCCGCCTCCAGCGGCGCGGATCAGGACAGCCAGTCGGTCACCGTCTCCGAGGACAGCATCCAGCGCGTGCTGGAACGCTTCAAGAGCGTCACCGGGCGGTTGGCCGAATCGGCCGACATGTTGCAACAGGAAAGCTTCGGTATTCGCGACGAGCTCACCGAAGTGCTGGTCAACCTGCAATTCCAGGATCGGGTCAGCCAGATCCTCAGCCACGTGCGCGACAACATCGAGGACCTGCATGTGCATATGCAGCAGGCCAGTCAGTCGCCCGACCAGGCCGTTTCCATCGATGCCCGCCAATGGCTGGCGCGCATGGAAACCACTTACGCCACCGAAGAACAACGCCGCAACCATCATGGCGAATCGGGCGCGCAACAGAATTCACAGGAAATAACCTTCTTCTAGGAGAGCCGTTCATGGCTAAAAGTGTATTGGTTGTCGACGACTCCGCGAGCGTTCGGCAGGTTGTCGGCATCGCGCTGAAAAGTGCCGGCTACGACGTAATCGAGGCCAGCGATGGCAAGGATGCACTGGGCAAGCTCAACGGCCAGAAGGTGCACCTGATCATCAGTGACGTGAACATGCCGAACATGGACGGCATCACCTTCGTCAAGGAGGTCAAGAAGCTGGCCAGCTACAAGTTCACGCCAATCATCATGCTCACCACCGAATCCCAGGAGTCGAAAAAACTCGAGGGCCAGGCGGCAGGCGCCAAGGCCTGGGTGGTCAAGCCCTTCCAGCCGGCGCAGATGTTGGCGGCGGTGTCCAAGCTGATTCTTCCTTGATTCGCGGAGAGTGAAATGCCGTTGCTGTACGAAACACAGGATGACACCGCGCAGGTGCAGATCGACGGCGAACTGACGATCTACACCGTCGCCGACCTCGCCGCGCAGTGGCTGCCACACCTGGGAGCGACGCCGCGCATGGCGCTGGATCTGTCGCAGATCACGGAAATGGACGGCGCCGGCCTTCAGCTGCTGCTGATGGTCCAGCGTGAGGCCCCCAAGGCCGGTACCCGGCTTCAGATAACAGGCCAGAGCAAAGCCGTTATCGAAACACTCGCCCTGTGCAACCTGGTTGCCTAGCGGCCCCGCAACACGTGGGACACGACAAAGGATATGAGCGTGAGCATCAATCTGGATCAGGCACAACAAACGTTCATCGTCGAGGCACGGGAACAGTTGCAGGCAATGGAAGAGTCCCTGCTGCAACTGGAAAGCGACCCGGGTGACGATGATGCCATCGGCGCGATCTTCCGGGCGGCCCATACGATCAAGGGCTCGGCCGGGTTGTTCGGCCTGGAACCCATCGTCAGTTTCACCCACATCGTCGAAGACGTGCTCGATCGGTTGCGCAACGGCAGCGTCGAAGTGGACGCCGGCCTGATCGCCGTGTTGCTCAAGTCCAGTGATCACATGCTGGAACTGATCAACGTGGTGGCCAACCAGGGTGCGACGCTGGCGCCACCGGCCCTGGCCCGGGAAATGGAGCTGTGCCAGATCCTTCAGGAATATCAGGCGCCCTCGCCTGCCGAAGCCCCGAAGCCCGCCGAAGCAAGCGACACACTACCGTCCGCCGAAACGCGCCTCTGGCACATCGCCCTGCGTTTTGGCCCGGAGGTGTTCCGCAACGGCATGGACCCGCTGTCATTCCTGCGTTACCTGCAAACCCTGGGCGAAATCATCCATATCACCACACTGACCGACACAATGCCCTCGGCCGAAACCTGGGACGCCGAGTCCTGCTACCTGGGGTTCGACATTGAATTCAGTTCGGCTGCCGGCCATGGGGCGATCAACGAAGTTTTCGATTTCGTGCGCGAGGATTGCCAGATCCAGATCGTCGCCATTGATGACCCTGCGCCGCCGATGAACACCGGGCTGGTTGCAACCTTCCAAGAGCAGGATGACCCCAACACGGCAATGGTCACCACCGGCCAACTGATGCCGGACCAGCGTTCGGCTGCGCGCATGCCCGCTCAGGTCACGCCCGACAAGCAACCGGCGACCAGCGACGGCAAAGCCAAGGACGGCGCCTATGTGCGGGTCAACGCCGACAAGCTCGACGAGTTGATCAACCTGGTGGGCGAACTGGTCATCGCCAGCGCCGGCGCCAGCCTCCTGGCCCGCCACTGCAACGACGACTCGTTGCAGGAATCGACTTCAACGGTGTCCGGGCTGGTGGAAGAAATTCTCGACGGCGCCTTGCGTCTGCGCATGATCCCCATCGGGGAAACCTTCAATCGGTTTCGCCGGGTGGTGCGCGATGTCAGCCAGGAACTGGGCAAGGACATCGACCTGATCATCAGCGGTGCGGAAACCGAGCTGGATAAAACCGTGGTGGAAAAAATCGGCGACCCGCTAATGCACCTGTTGCGCAACGCCATGGACCACGGCATCGAAACCGCCGAGGCGCGGCTGGCGGCCGGTAAACCGGCCAAGGGTCATCTGCACCTCAATGCCTATCACGACTCGGGCAGCATCGTGCTGGAAATCGCCGACGACGGCGCCGGCCTGAACCGTGACCGGATTCTGGAAAAAGCCCAGGAACGCGGCCTGGTCACCCCCGGCGCCAGCCCCAGCGACCAGGAAATCTACAACCTGATCTTCGAACCCGGCTTCTCCACCGCCCAGGCCGTCACCAACCTTTCCGGGCGTGGCGTCGGCATGGACGTGGTCAAGCGCAACATTACCCTGCTGCGCGGCACCGTCGATCTGGACAGCCAACCGGGCCAGGGCACCGTGGTGCGCATCCGCCTGCCGCTGACGCTGGCGATCATCAATGGTTTTCTGGTGGGCATCGGCCTGTCCACGTACGTCATCCCCCTGGACATGGTTCAGGAATGCATCGAGTTGAGCGAGGACGATGGGGTTTGCAGCCGCGAACAAGGCTACCTTGACCTGCGCGGTGAAGTGCTGCCGCTGGTGTACCTGCGCGATCACTTCAACCACGAAGGCCCGGCCTCGCGTCGGCAGAACGTGGTGGTGGTGCGCTACGCCGAACTCAAGGCCGGGCTGGTGGTGGATGACCTGCTCGGTGAATTCCAGACCGTGATCAAACCTTTGGGCAAGTTGTTCGGCGCGCTACGCGGCATCAGCGGCTCGACCATTCTGGGCAGCGGCGCGGTGGCGTTGATTCTCGACGTGCCGGCGCTACTGACCCAGATCGCCCAAACCGACAACCGCTACACCACACCCCCATTACAACAAGCCACTGTTCGCTGACGCTTTAGCAATTCCATGGAGAGGTACTTCCCAATGAAATGGTTCTACGATCTTAGAATCGCCACCAAACTGATCACCTCATTTCTGGTGGTGCTCGCGTTGACCGCCGTCATGGGGGTGTTCTCGATCATCCAACTCAACGAGGTCAACGGCACCACCATCGATATCCGCGAAAACTGGATGGCTTCGATGCGCGCCGCCTCAGGGATGCGTTTCTACGCGGCGAATTATCGCCTTAAGGAAAATCGCCAGATTACGGCCGACTCCGAGCAGGAGCGCACGGCGATTGAACAAGAAGCCGAGGAAGCCAGACAGGGCTTCGAAACACGCCTGGCAACCTATGAAAAGCTGCTCTCCAGCGCAGAGGATCGCCAGCTTTTCGACACCGCTCGCAGCGACTGGGTCGCTTACCTGGCCGTCAGCAAAGACCTGTTCGCGCTGTCCCGGCAAAACCTGACCACCGAAGCCCAGACGTTGCTCAAGGGCGAATCCAAACGTCATTTCGATCTGGTGACCGCCGACCTGCAGAAACTGGTCGAGCTCAATGCCAGCGGGGCCGATGTGGCCAGCGCTCACGGCACTGAGCTGTATGAGAACGCGCGCCTGTCGATCATTGCCGTACTGATTGCCGCCCTGCTGGTGGGCCTGGGCTTGGCGCTGTTCATTTCCCGGATCATCTCTCGCCCCTTGAAGCAGGCCGTTTCGGTCGCCGAGCAATTGGCCGAAGGCAACCTGAACGCGAAAATCCAAAGCGGCTCCAAAGACGAAACCGGCATGGTCCTCAACGCCATGCAGAACATGGTGGGCAAGCTGTCCCATATCATCGGTGAAGTGCGCAACGCCGCCGACAACCTGGCCAGCGCTTCCGAAGAAGTCAGCGCCACCGCGCAATCCATGAGCCAGGCCACCAGCGAGCAGGCCGCCAGCGTCGAAGAAACCAGCGCCTCCATCGAGCAGATGAGCGCCAGCATCAACCAGAACACCGAAAACGCCAAGGTCACCGACGGCATGGCCAGCAAGGCCGCCAAAGAAGCCACCGACGGTGGTGAGTCGGTGCAGCAGACCGTGGTGGCGATGAAGAAAATCGCCCAACGCATCAGCATCATCGATGACATCGCCTACCAGACCAACCTGCTGGCGCTCAACGCGGCAATCGAAGCGGCCCGCGCCGGTGAGCACGGCAAAGGTTTCGCCGTGGTCGCCGCCGAGGTGCGCAAACTGGCGGAACGCAGCCAGGTGGCGGCCCAGGAGATCGGCGAGCTGTCGTCCAGCAGCGTCGACATGGCCGAGAAGGCCGGGCACCTGCTCAACGAAATGGTCCCGTCCATCAACAAGACCTCGGACCTGGTGCAGGAAATCAGCGCCGCTTCCGAAGAGCAGGCCGCCGGGGTGGCGCAGATCAACACGGCCATGACCCAGCTCAACCAGGTGACCCAGCAGAACGCTTCCAGCAGCGAAGAATTGGCCGCCACCGCAGAAGAGATGAGCAGCCAGGCCGAACAACTGCAACAGGCCATGAGTTTCTTCACCCTGGACGCGCCGGCCAAATCGGCCAGCCAGCCACTGAAAGTGGACAACACCCCCGGCCCGTCCAGTCGCAAGGCAGTGCGTGCTCCCGCGACGGTGATGCCCAAGGCGTTTGCCTACAACATGGCCAGCGCACCCGACGAATCCGAATTCACCCGGTTTTGACGGTGCGTTTCCACAGGCTCGCTTAAAGGAGAAAAAGGCATGGGTGCCATCGCGACCACACGCCAAGCCGCCATCGCGGTTGAAGAAGACGCGCAATACCTGACGTTTATGCTCGGCACGGAGATGTTTGCCATCGGCATCCTGTGCATCAAGGAAATCATCGAATACGGCAACCTGACGGTGGTGCCGATGATGCCGGCTTTTGTGCGCGGGGTGATCAACCTGCGCGGCGCGGTCGTGCCGGTGGTGGACCTGTCGGCCCGATTCGGCCGACAGAACTCGGCAATCACCCGGCGTTCGTGCGTGGTGATCATCGAGGCCAGCACCGAGGATGGTCACGCTCAGGACATCGGCCTGCTGGTGGACACCGTGTCGGCGGTGCTGGAGATCCCGGCTTCGCAGATCGAACCGCCACCGAGTTTCGGGGCGAAGATTCGCGCCGACTTCATCAGTGGCATGGCCAAGGTCGACGGCAAGTTCGTGATCGTACTGGAGGTGGATCGGGTGCTGTCCATTGATGAAATGTCGCAGTTGGCCCAGGCCAGTCCAACCGCCCTGGAAGTTGAAACGCAATGAACACAGATACCTGCACGGAACGCACTGTGAACTCACTGACGCTCAATGATCGGGAGTTCAGTCAGTTTCAGTCCTGGCTGTACCAGGCCGCGGGCATCAACCTGTCCCCGGCCAAGAAGGCCCTGGTGGCCGGGCGTTTGTTCAAGCGTCTCAAACACTATGAGCTGGGCAGCTACGGGGAATATTTCAAGCTGATCATGAACGGCCAGCGCACCGAGGAATTGCAGGTGGCGCTGGACCTGCTCACCACCAACGAAACCTACTTTTTCCGTGAGCCCAAGCACTTTGATTTCCTGCGCCAGCATGTGTTGCCTCATGCGACGCCGGGCAAGACCTTTCGCCTGTGGAGCGCGGCCAGTTCATCAGGGGAAGAACCCTACAGCCTGGCCATGACCCTGGCCGAAGACCTGGGCACCACCCCTTGGGAAATCATTGGCTCGGACATCAGCTGCCAGGTGCTGGCCAAGGCCCGCTCCGGGCATTACCCGATGGAGCGCGCCCGTAACCTGCCCCAATCGCTGCTGGTGAAATACTGCCTCAAGGGCACCGGCCGCCAGCAAGGAACCTTCCTCATTGATCGGACGTTGCGCAGCCGGGTCAACTTCATCCAGGTCAACCTCAACGACACCCTGCCGGAACTGGGGGAGTTCGACGTGATTTTCCTGCGCAACGTCATGATCTATTTCGACCAACCCACCAAAAGCAAAGTGGTCGCCAGGTTGCTCCCGCGGCTCAAGTCCGGCGGGTATTTCATCGTAAGCCACTCCGAGAGCCTCAACGGTGTATCCGATGCGTTGAAACTGGTGGCACCTTCGATTTATCGCAAGCCATGAGCGCCGCGCTGAAGCAAATGCCCGAGGTGTATCTGGCGCCCGGCGAGTTTCGTTTCGCCACCAGCCCGACTCGCCTGCGCACCATTCTCGGCTCTTGTGTGGCCGTTACCCTCTGGCACCCCGAACGCAAGATCGGCGGCATGTGCCATTACATGTTGCCCAGCCGGGCGCGCTGCTCCACGGCACTGAACGGCCTGTACGCCGACGAAGCCATCGAACTGTTCGTGCGCCAGGCCAAAGCCCATTGCACCGAACCCGAGGACTACCAGCTCAAGCTGTTCGGCGGTGGCGAAATGTTCCCGGAGCTGCAACGCCAAGTGCCGTTCGGCGATGTGGCGCGCATGAACGTCAACGCAGCGCTGGAAATGGCCGCCCTCTACCGCCTGGACCTGATCGCCCAGGACATGGGCAGCACCGGTTACCGAAGCATCATCTTTGACCTGGGCAGCGGCGACGTGTGGGTCAGGCATCAACCGATAAGGACCCGGCATTAACCATGTCAAAAAAGATAAATGTACTGCTGGTGGACGACTCTGCGGTGGTTCGCCAGGTGTTGCTGGCGATCCTCAGCGACACGCCGGACATTCATGTGATGGGCGCAGCGTCCGATCCGATTTTCGCCATGGACAAACTGGCCAAAGAGTGGCCCGACGTGATCGTGCTGGACGTGGAAATGCCGCGCATGGACGGCATCACGTTTCTAAAGAAAATCATGAGCCAGCGGCCCACGCCGGTGGTGATCTGCTCGTCCCTGACGCCCAGAGGCGCCGAAACCACCTTGCAGGCCATGGCCGCTGGCGCGGTGGAAATCATCACCAAGCCGACCACCGGCCTGAAAAATTTCCTGCTGGAATCGGCTCCGGAGCTGATCTCGGCCATCCGCGCCGCCGCCCAGGTCAACGTCAAAAACCTGGGCAAGCGCCCTGCCCCGGTACCACTGACGCCCGCCACCAAACTCACCGCCGACGCCATGCTGCCGGCCGCCAACGGCCATGCCATGGCCCAGACCACCGAGCGCATCGTGGCGCTCGGCACCTCCACTGGCGGCACCCAGGCCCTGGAAGCGGTGCTGACCGCTCTGCCACGGGTGTGCCCGGGCATCGTCATCGTCCAGCACATGCCGGAAAAATTCACCGCTTCGTTTGCCGCAAGGCTCAACAGCCTGTGCCAGATCGAAGTGCGCGAAGCGCGCAACAACGACCGCATCCACCCGGGCCTGGCCCTGATCGCCCCCGGCGGCAAACACATGATGGTGACCCGCAGCGGCGCGTTCTATCACGTACAAGTGGTGGACGGCCCCCTGGTCAACCGCCATCGCCCATCGGTGGACGTGCTGTTTCGCTCAGTGGCCAAATTCGCCGGCCGCAATGCCACCGGCATCATCATGACCGGCATGGGCGACGACGGCGCCCGCGGCCTGAAAGAGATGCTCGACGCCGGCAGCAGCACCGTGGCCCAGGACGAAGCCAGCTGCGTGGTTTTCGGCATGCCCAAGGAAGCGATCAAACTCAACGCCGCACAGCGGGTGATGGGGTTGCAGGAGATTGCGCAGGTGATTTTGCATCGGTAGGCCTGATGTGCCACAACCCCGTGGCGAGGGAGCTTGCTCCCGCTGGGCTCTGTAGGAGCTGGCGAAGCCTGCGATCTTTTGATCTTTCGATTGGGACTCAAGTGTCTGGGGAAAGATCGCAGCCTCGTTGCACTCGACAGCTCCTACGGCTCCAGCGGGAGCAAGCTCCCTCGCCACAAAAGCCCACTCGCGTCTACACCGGAGAAATCGTTGCCAGCACGCCAATCAAAAGCGTCAACGCCAGGAACCCACCCAAAAAAATCGCCATCTTCGCCATGAGCACACCTGATAGAAAAGTTTGCAGTACATGGCCCGTGTGAGGCGAGCCGCGTGTTTATTCTGGGGCGGGAATGGCGTTCATTACAGAGGCACCTGACGCCGAAAAATACGGATCAGACGAAAGCGTCCCCGGCCAGCACAGGACTCGCTCAATGCACCAACCTGGGCCTGGCCGCAGGAACGACGCAAGCCGGTAAGACTCAATGAGGTAAATCGCTGGCATAACGCAACCTGTGGCGAGGGAGCTTGCTCCCGCTGGGCTGCGAAGCAGACCTGAAGCTAGCCCCTCAGTCTGTCGATGGTTTTGAATCAACCGGGCTGACCATGTCAGATCCCTCCGGCAAAAAACGATCGCAACTCCTACGAGGCTTTCGGAACCCATCACCTTCCCCGCCCAATCCGACAAAACCTATAGTGATGCCCATCGCTCAATGGCGATCAGGTTTGGCGACCTGAGGATCGAGTGCGAAAGTACTGCGTTTTTTGCGAAGGCTTTGGCACACTTGCACGGCTGCCCGTTACGGCAGTTGTGCGTGGGAGGCCTTCGGGTCTGCCGGTTTTCGATCCCGGTTCGCCAACCTGCGTACAACTGCCACCCAATTGTTTGGGGACGATTGAGTGGTTAAAAACCTCATCAGATCGGAGTTTTAAACATGGAAAGATACATCCCCATCACCGGCATCGACTGCACCCCCGCTGCCCTCCTCATTGACACTCAAGCCCCGCTGGACGTCCTGCACGCAACCGCTGATTACCGCATCCGTGTGGTGACTCAAGTATTGGAAAACATCGCGTTCCGCTCCGAGATTGCCAGTGACACAGTGGTGCTTTCGGACTTCGCACAGCTTTTGGTGATTCCGTTGCGCGATGGGTGTGATTTGCTGGAGGTGATTGGTCGGCGGCTTCAGGCGCAGGTGGAAAGCTGATGGAACGACGGGCGCTTAAAAACGCCCGTTTTCGCATAACCGGATCATGCGAGTGGCTACTGCCAGCCAGGGCGACACGATCAGCTCCATGACCGATGAAAGGCACCTCGACCTGCACTCAACCTCGCATCCATCAGGAGTAGCCATATGGCTACAAATGGGACTATGATCGATAAGAAAATATACGAGATCCACCAGACGCCCGATTTTGAGGATTGGCTTGACAGTGTGAAGGATACGCAAGGGAAAGCGGCCATCCTGGCCCGTCTGGATCGCGCCGGAGATGGCAACTTTGGTGATTGCGAACCGGTTGGCGATGGGGTCAGCGAAATGCGTGTTTTTATTGGGCCGGGGTACAGAATTTATTTTGTGCGCACGGGGATCTCAGAGTACTTGATACTCAGCGGAAGCGATAAAACAGATCAAAAACGAGGTATTAGGAGAGCCAAAATGATCCTTGATACCCTGAGAGGTAAATGACATGAACGATAAATTTAACCCTGAGGATATGCCGGTTCTTAGTCTCAACACTACCGGTAGAACTCGTTATGAGGCTTCGCGTTTTCTCGACACCCCGGAAGCTATAGCAGCTTACTTGGCAGAAAGTATGAAAGCCGATGATACGGAGAGCCTTATTCATGCTTTGGCCGAAGTCGCAAAAGCTAAAGGTGTCAATAAAGTCGCCAAAGATGCCGGGGTTAATCGTGAAAGTCTTTATAAGGTACTGAAATCTGGTGCAAAAACGCGGTTTGAAACTATCAGGAAACTGATGACCGCGATCGGTGTAGAGCTCACCGTACAACCGATTACAACACAAGCGATGGCCTCCAAAGCTACTGCTCCAAGGGCTGGCAAACCACCAATAGCTGCGGCTAAACCTACCGTGAAATCCGCTGCGAAAAAACCAACCGTAGCAGCGGTTGAACCAAGCGCAAAACCTGCTGCGAGAAAATCAGCCGCGGCCAAGCCTGCCGTACCGGAACACACCTAAACGTGCCCAGTACTGGCAATACAAGAAAATAAAGCCGCCTCTTTGGCGCGCCCGAGCGCGGCCGAAAACAGTCATTTCAATCAAGAATGGGACGAAGGAAACTGCGCTCGTAGCTCAGGATAATTTTTTGCTCGGTAGCCTGCGTCACCAATTGAACGCACTCAGGATCTACTCCGGCCTCCCTACGGTACTGCTCATAATCTGCCAGGCTGGAAAAGCTGAATAGACAATAAGCGATATTGTTGGCGCCTTCGGCTGGTAGAAAGTAGCCATGGTGGCTCCCTCCCATACGGTTCACCACACGAATCCAATGGCGAGAATAGCTTTCGAAAGCCGGGATCTGGTAGGGATCGATTACATACCTGACATGGCAAGTGATCACTGGATCATTCCTTTGAAAATGGGGGAATCGTTATTCTACACATGCCAGAAGCTGAGTCGTCGATAGCGGCTTTGGGTCGAAAGCCGTCCTTTGGGATCGACCGCTTCTGGCCGTGTCGGGTGGTCCAACTTTGCTTTGAATACTAGCCTTGCAAACGTGTGCACAAGGAAGTCGAGAAAACCATGACTGACCGCGTTCAACTCCATCGAGATGGTTACGCTCTGCTCCGTCAAGCGATCCCAACCGAATGGCTAGAAGACCTACGTGTCGTGTTCGATACAGGTGTGACGCCGTCGGACCAGTGGCCCGTGCCGCGAGGCATGGACTGGCGTCATTCGCTGTTGGACGATGATGCGAAGGTTCAGGCTGTGTGTCGTCTGCCCCGGGTGCTGGCGGTCGCGGGGGAGTTGATCGGGGAGCGATTCTTTCTGTCGCAGGTGGAGGGGCGCGAACCGCTTGTCGGTGGCGGCCATCAACCGCTGCACCGCGACTTGTCGGCCCAACGGCCAGGCGACATTGCCATGGCCCTGGCTTTTTTCGACAATTATGGCGCCGAGAACGGCGCGACGCGTATCGTGCCTGGCAGCCATCGAACCGCGCTGGGGGAACCGCCATTCGACTTCAACGATGAATCACGCTCCGTACAGCTTTCAGGTTGCGCTGGTGACATCCTGGTGTTCGATGTGGACTTGGTGCATGCGGGCAGTCTGAACTCGGTGGGCTCGCACCGTCGTTCGATTTTGATCAGTTATTTTTCGGAGCAGTTATACGCTTCACACTTCGAAACCGTGGGCCTGCGTAATATTCGTATGGACACCAGTGAGCGGTTCGAGCCTTTGGATTTTGACTTCGGGAAAGCGGGCATTCGCGCCTGTCGTCCAACGACAAAATCTACGATCGACTAGACAAAGATGCACTCATTTGCGCGTGGCACACCGCCAGAATCTCATCGGCCAGCGCCGAGTCGTCAGGACAGGCGCGCGATAGCATGATCGCGCCGACGGCGCGCGCCAGCAGGTCGATCATTTTCACCCTCGCCTCACCCGGCGCCGCATCCGGCCCGGTCGGGTATTTTTCGCCGAGTGTTTGCAACATGCGCTCGATGCCTTCAGCGAATGCCGCCTTCAAATCGTCCGACTGACGTGCCGCGTCACCGCACAACGCTGCCATGGTGCAACCCGTGGCGCGCCCGTCGCGATGGTCCCGTGACACATACACATCAATGAAGTCCTTCACGCTCAATGCGTCGACGCTGGCCAGTGACTGCTCAAGACTCTTCGCCGAGGCTTCGGCCATCAGGTCAGCCTTCGAACCGAAATGTTTGTAGAAACCGCCATGGGTGAAACCGGCGGCGGCCATCAGGTCGGCCACGCCGACCCCGTCAAAACCGCGCTCGCGAAATACCACTGAGGCTGTTTCGACGATGTGCTCCCGATTTGCCTGGGCCTGGGCCTTGGTCACTCGCATGTTTCGATACCTCGTTACCGCTGGAAATTCATCGACTGATCATACATTGATGTTGATCATAATCAAAACCGTTGACAGCTTAGATTTCGATCATCATCATAATCTCCAACGACCTGACCAGTTACCAACGGACACGGAACAACCCCATGAGCGACCTGAATCTGTTTACCGCCTATACCTTGGCCCAGGCACTGGCTGATCGAGCCTGATTTTTTCTCGTGCATCAATCCCAATCCATGTTCCTGATAAAGAGCTGACATCATGACGACTCGCCCTACCGTTCTCATCACTGGCGCTTCCACCGGCATTGGCGCGGTTTACGCCAAGCGTTTCGCTCAACGCGGACACGATCTGGTGTTGGTCGCCCGCGATCACTTGCGCCTGGAAACGCTCGCCGCGAAGTTGCGTGGCGAGCACAACGTCGCCGTTGAAGTGCTTCAGGCCGACCTGACTCAACTCAGCGACCTGCACACCCTAGAAGCCCGCCTGCGGGACGATGCGCGCATCGGCATCCTCGTCAACAATGCCGGCGCGGCACAGTCCGGCGCCTTCATCGAGCAAAGCACCGACAGCGTTGCACAACTGGTGGCCCTCAACATCACCGCGCTGGTGCGGCTCGCCAGCGCCATCGCGCCACGCCTGGTCAAGGCAGGTGAAGGCGCGATCATCAACATCGGCTCGGTGGTGGGTCTGGCGCCTGAGTTCGGCATGACGGTCTACGGTGCGACCAAGGCGTTCGTGCTGTTCCTGTCCCAAGGCCTGAGCCTGGAACTGTCGCCTCAGGGTGTCTATGTACAAGCCGTACTGCCCGCGGCCACCCGCACGGAGATTTGGGATCGCGCCGGTATCGACATCAACACCTTGAGCGAAATCATGGAAGTGGATGATCTGGTCGATGCCGCCCTGGTGGGCTTCGACCGTCGCGAACCGGTGACCATTCCACCGCTGCATGAGGGCGAGCGTTGGGATGCCCTGCAGACCGCGCGTCAGGGTCTTTTGTCGCAGATCAGGCAGTCCGCCGTGGCGCAGCGCTATCTGACGCAAGGCTGATCCCTGTCGACAGGTCGGCCTCGCCCCACTCTCATTCCACCGACAAGAGCAGCCGCAACATGAAGGCATTTTTTATCGACCGCTACGGCAAGCAAAACGGAATGATTGGCGAAGTGCCCGACCCCGCGGTCGGTGTGCATGACGTTCTGGTCCAGGTGCATGCAACGAGCGTGAACCCGCTGGACTCGAAGATCAGAACGGGGGAATTCAAACTGATCCTGCCCTATACCTTTCCATTGGTGTTGGGCAATGACCTGACTGGAGTGGTCGTGCGCGCGGGATCGGCGGTGAAGCGGTTCAAGCCAGGAGACGAAGTCTATGCTCGTCCTCCAGAGGCACGGATCGGGACGTTTGCCGAACTGATCGCCGTGAACGAAAACGCGCTCGCGCTCAAACCCTCGAATCTCGACATGGCCGAAGCGGCCGCCATCCCCTTGGCGGGGTTGACGGCCTGGCAGGCGCTGGTTGAGACCGCCCAGCTGAAAAAAGGCCAGAAGGTGTTGATTCATGCCGGATCCGGTGGCGTCGGTACGCTTGCCATCCAACTCGCCAAACACCTCGGCGCCTTCGTTGCGACCACCACCAGCACGGCGAATGTCGAATGGGTGAAAGCACTCGGGGCGGATGTGGTCATCGATTACAAACAGCAGGATTTTGCAAAGGAGTTGCGCGATTTCGACGTGGTGTTGAACAGCCTCGGCGCCGATGTACTGGAGAAATCGATCAAGGTGCTCAAGCCTGGCGGACAGCTCATTTCCCTTTCGGGGCCGCCGACCGCGCAATTTGCCCAAGAGCAAGGCCTGTCCTGGGGGCTGCGGCAAATCATGCGTCTGCTGAGCAGCGGTATTCGCAGAAAAGCCCGCAGACATGGGGTGAGCTATGCCTTTTTGTTCATGCGTGCCAACGGGGTACAACTGCAGAAAATCACCTCGCTTATCGAGGCTGGCGTCATCAAACCGGTCATCGATCGCTCCTTCCCTTTTGCATCAACCGCAGAGGCGTTGCGGTACGTCGAGCAGGGCAGATCAAAAGGCAAAGTCACCATAACAATCAAATAGGCGCACGACAAAGAGGTCAGTAGATGGCTTGCGGCCGCCCCCTACCGCAAAACTTGCAGCATCTGTCCAACAACAAAAGTTTCGACCGCACCTTCACTGCCCCCCCTCTCAAAAGCGGCGCAACATACCGATGCGTCGCCGTCGCAGATTCGGTAAACAGCAATGACACTGCCAGGCCCACCGCCTGTGTGTCCGCAGAGGGAATATCCGCCGTCAATCGAGCCCTGCATCACACCCAGGCCATAGCCCGGGGTGAGCCATGGGCGTCCGGGAATCGGGCCGCCCAATGCTCGTGTTGCCTGCATTTCCTGGAGCAAATCCTTGGAGAGAAGGTCCCCGCAAAGGAGTCGATCCAGCAATAGCGCTGCTTGCGAAATCGGGCCGATCAGCAAGCCATGATAGACCCAGGCGGGGTCATAATTTGAGGTGTTTCCCGGATGGGTCGCCTGTAAGTCCGCTCGCGTTTTAGCAAAGCGAACGTTCGCCAGGCCCAGAGGGGTTAGTGCGCGTTGACTCACTGCTTCATCGAGTGTCAGCTCAGTGAGCTGTTCAATGAGCCGGCCGATGAGCAAGTAGCCCACATTCGAGTAGCGCCAAGCGGTGCCGGGGGTGTATCGAAGCCGAGCACCGTCAAGGCGTTGCATCATTTCATCTGCCGACCAGGCAGGCTCACTGTTCACGACGGCGGCGTGATACTCCGCAAGCTCGCCATAATCAGCGAGACCTGCCTCATGCCGCAGCAGCTGACGTAGCGTGAAAGGCTGATCCGCAATGGGATCGTCCAATCCAATCAGTCGGTCACGCACCAACGATAGAGCCGTCGCCGCCAGGACTGTTTTCGTAAAACTCCACCAGGGGACCATCCGTTCCGATCGGTCGGGCGTTGGTGGCTGACCATTTGAGATGAGTGAACTGAGCATTGGCTACCCTGAAGTGTTGGACGGATCGACAGCTGGACAAGATATCGCCATGGCCGGATCGACAAGTGACCGCTCCACAGCGTCCCCCCTCATGCCTACTCCACCGCCTCTGCCACGCCCTGATCCTCCCCCAGAAATCCGCCACTCTGGTGATGCCATAGCCGCGCATAGGTCCCATTCTTCCCGAGCAGTTCGGCGTGGGTGCCTTGTTCGATGATGCGTCCGTCATCCATCACGATGAGCCTGTCCATCGCGGCAATCGTAGACAGCCGATGGGCAATGGCGATCACGGTCTTGCCCTTCATCATTTTATCGAGGCTTTCCTGGATGGCGACTTCGACCTCTGAGTCCAGCGCGCTGGTGGCTTCGTCCAGTAGCAGGATCGGGGCATTTTTGAGCATCACTCGGGCAATGGCGATGCGTTGACGCTGGCCACCCGAAAGCTTGATACCCCGCTCGCCCACCAGCGTGTCGTAGCCGCTATGGCCTTGCTTGTCGCTCAGTTGACTGATGAACCCATCGGCTTGGGCACTGGCGGCCGCGCTACGGATTTGCGCGTCGGTCGCATCGGGACGACCATAGGCGATGTTGTCGCGAATGGAGCGGTGCAGCAGCGAAGTGTCCTGAGTGACCATGCCGATGGCGCTGCGCAGACTGTCCTGGGTGACGTGCGCGATGTTCTGCCCGTCGATGCGAATCTCACCCTCGTCCACGTCGTAAAAACGCAGCAGCAGGTTGATCAGCGTGGATTTCCCGGCGCCGGAGCGGCCCACCAGCCCGATCTTTTCGCCCGGGCGAATGCTCAGGCTCAGGCCATCGAGCACTTGGCGTTCGCCGTTGTAATTGAAGCTCACCTTGTCGAAGGTCACCGCACCGCCAGTGGTGACCAGCGCGCCAGCGTGCGGCGCATCCTGCACTTTGGGGCCGCGGGTCAAGGTCGCCATGCCATCCTGTACGGTGCCGATGCTCTCGAACAGCGAAGTCATTTGCCACATGATCCAGTGCGACATGCCATTGATGCGCAACGCCATGGCGATAATCGCCGCCACCGCACCTGGGCCGACTTCGCCTTGGTGCCATAGCCACAGGGCATAACCGCCTGCCCCCATGATCAACCCGACCACCAATGCCTGATTGACGATCTCGAACTGGCTGACCAGGCGCATCTGGCGAAAGCCGGTTTGCTTGAAATCCTCCATGGCCGCGCGCGCGAAGTGTGCTTCACGTTTGGTGTGGGAGAACAGCTTCACCGTGGTGATGTTGGTGTAGGCATCTGAGATGCGCCCGGTCATGGACGAGCGCGCATTGGCCTGTTCCTGCCCGACTTTCTCAAGGCGGGGCACGAAGTAGCGCATGGCAAGCCCGAACAACACCACCCAGGCGATGAAAGGCAGCATCAGCTTGAGGTCAAAGCCGCCGGCCAGCGCGATGATCGCGATGAAGTACACCCCGATCCCGGGAGCGACCTCAATGAGGGTGAATAACACTTCGCGCACGGACAGCGCGGTCTGCATCACCTTGGTGGTGACCCGGCCGGAAAACTCATCGGAGAAGAACGAAAGGCTTTGTCGCAGCATCAGCCGATGAAAATCCCAGCGCAACCGCAACGGCAGGTTGATCGCCAATATTTGGTGCTGCACCATCGTGCGCAACGCGACCAGCCCGATGCTGGTCACCAGCACCGCGCCGATGCCCCACAGCACCCGGCTCTCCTGCCTGGCCGCATCGCCGCCGGCTTGCCAAACCGAGAGCAAGTCTACGACCTGCCCGAGAAAGGAAAACAGCCAGGCTTCGTAAATCGACACAGCGGCACTGAGCAGCGCGAGGGCGAGGATGTAACCGCGGGCGCCCCGCGTGCAGGCCCACAGGAACCGCGCCAGACCGTCAGGTGGTGGGGGGACCTCGTCGGGCGGAAAAGGGTCGAGCCGTTGTTCAAAAGCACGAAGCATGGTGATCTCCAAAACGATCCAGTGGAGAGATTCTGGCATTTAAAGGTGGCTTTGAGGGGTTTGGACGTTGAGCAAACCATAATTGAGCGCCAGCAACTCCCTCGAGACGGCTATGCCCTGCTCCGCCGCGCGATCCCGGCCGAGTGGCTGGAGGACCTGCGTGTCGTGTTCGATGCAGGTGTAAGGCCATCAGACCAATGGCCGGTGCCGTGGGGCAACGATCGTGCTTTCACTGCCCAACACCCCTCTCATACCGCCGCTGAATCCGCTCCACCTCGCCAGAGCGGCGCAACTGCTCCAAAGCCTTGGCCCACGCAGCCACCACCTCATCTTCAGAGTCAGGGCTAAAGGCGATGTACAGCGACGAGCGATAGAGCTCAATGGGAATTTTGCGCAGCGTGCCCGGCGCGATGTTCAACTGGCGGCTGTAGTAAGCCACCCCGGCATCGGTGTCGCCGACGATGATGCCGGTGCGCCCGGCGAGCAGCATGCGGTAGAGCAACTTACTCCCGGTTGCACTTTTGTCCACGTTATTGAAACCCAGCGACTGCAGCATCTGGGGCACCAGGCCGGCATGACGGGTGGTGATCTGCGGGGCATGCAGCAGTTGTTCCAGGGAGTTCACCGGCGGCGCACTGGCCAGTTGATACGCGTAAATGGACTCTTCCACGATCGGCCCGACCCACTTGTACAACGGCTCGCGCTCCGCCGTGCGAAACAGGGAGAACATGATGGTCTTGCTGCGGGTCCTCAATACCTGGGTGGCGCGCATGCTGGGCTGCAGATGCACCTCAAAGTCATCCCCGGTCAGCGCCATGATGGCCCGCACGATCTCCGTGGTCATGCCGGTGAGCTGATTGTTCTCCTGGTAATTGTAGGGTGCCCACTCTTCGGTAACGATCTGGTACTCTCCGGCCTTGACCCCTGTGCCGAGCATTAGACAAAGCAGCGCCGCAGCCGGAGTCGAAAGTCTCACGTATTCTCCTGATAGGCCGTTCGGTGTTCACGGTTGGCCTGGTGGAAAGTGACAAGATAAGCATAGACGCAAACCCGCATCTGACGGCTGGTGCGGTCCAACACTCCTGCCGATGGCAACCTCGGGCCCCTGATTTTTCTGAGGCCACTCCCTTCTTTCGGCTGAACGCCACAATGGTTTAGCCGCACGAGCCGGGACGAAGGGATTCACGTATCTGTTATTCCCATAGTTGCTATCGATACCATCGCCGTTCTCGTTGTCGACCTCTCTCTCTAATCTGCCCACCAACGCGATCGATGACGATCGCAGCAGATCACAATCCGCCCCTTATGGAGAGAGAACCGATGAACACACTCAATCGCACCCTGGCCATCGCGACACTGGCACTGACCACCCTCAGCGCCGAGGCTGCATCGCCCGCCCAGGCCGGCGCTAGCGCGTCCGCCGTCGGCAGCGTGATCCAGTCCGCCAGCTACATCACTACTCGGGACGGCGTGCAGCTGTACTACAAGGATTGGGGCCCCCGCGATGGCCAGGTGGTCACCTTCAGCCACGGCTGGCCGCTGAACGCCGACAGTTGGGAAGCGCAGATGATGTTTCTTGCCTCCAAAGGCTACCGCGTGGTTGCCCACGACCGTCGCGGTCATGGCCGCTCCAGCCAGCCGTGGGAAGGCAACGACATGGATCACTACGCCGACGATCTGGCGGCGGTGATTGAAGCGTTGGACCTCAAAGAGGTGACGTTGGTGGGGTTCTCCACCGGTGGCGGCGAAGTGGCTCGCTATATCGGTCGCCATGGAACCGGCCGGGTGAAAAAGGCTGTGCTGGTTTCCTCCGTCCCACCGCTGATGCTCAAGACCCCGACCAACCCCGGCGGCTTGCCCATCGAGGTGTTCGACGGGCTGCGCAAGGCATCCCTGGAGAACCGCTCGCAGCTTTACCTGGACATCGCTTCCGGCCCCTTCTTCGGCTTCAACCGCGAGGGTGCCAAGCCGTCCCGAGGGCTGATCCAGTCGTTCTGGGTCCAGGGCATGCAGGCGGGCAGCAAGAACACCTATGAGTCGATCGCGGCCTTCTCGGCGACCGACTTCCGTGGCGACTTGAAGAAGTTCGACGTGCCGACGCTGGTGATCCATGGCGATGACGACCAGATCGTGCCTATCGATGCTTCAGGCAGAGCCTCGGCGGCGCTGATCAAGGGCGCGCGCCTGATCGTCTATCCCGGCGCGCCGCATGGCCTGACCGATACACACAAGGACCGGCTGAATCAGGACCTGCTGACGTTCCTTCAGGAATAGAACCGGGACACATGCACTGCCCGCGCCCCCCGTTGTTCAGGGCGCGTCACAGAGACTGCATCCGCCTTGCAAAGCCCTTCTCAGGAAGGGCTTTTGCGTTATACACCTGTCACGTCAACGCTCTGTGGCCGGCACGCTCATCAATTCATGTGAACCTAGCCGTCCTCCCACCCTCGGATATTCAAGACGTACTCAGGGTGACCCCACATGGCAATCGAAGACACTTTATTACGTCAACGCAAGGTACTTGCCGAGTTCGGCGAGCTGGCCCTGGTTTCAGACGACCTGGAGCACATTCTGGATGAGGCGTGTCGCCTGGTGGGTGAGGCCCTGGAAACCCATCTGGCGAAATTCATGTTGCTGGAAGACGACGGTATCACTTTCCTCGTGCGTAACGGTGTGGGGTGGGCACCCGGCGTGGTGGGGAAAGTGCGGGTGCAGGCCCTGGCAGGAACCCCGGAACGCTATTCCCTGGACACCGGCAACGCCGTCATTTCCACGGATGCCTCAACAGAAACACGCTTTCACTATCACGATTTCCAGAAGCGCAACGGCGTTCAGGCGTTCGTCAATGTACTGGTATACGGAGCCAGCGAAACACGGCCATTCGGAATATTCGAAGTCGACAGTCGCAGCCCCAGGCCGTTTAGCCAGAGCGATATCGACTTTCTGCGCGGTTACAGCAACCTCCTCGGTGCCGCATTGAGGCGCTCGCAAACCATGCAAGCCATGCGCCTGAGCGAAGAAAAGTTGCGTGAAAGCGAAAGGCACTACCGAATTGCGGCGCAGCTCAATCCGCTCTGGCCCTGGACAGCCGACAGCCATGGCGCGCTGACCTCCCTGGATCCACGCTGGTATGAATACACCGCAAGGTCGCCGGCGCAGACACTGGGACGCCAGTGGTTGAACGCAGTGCATCCCGATGACCGACTATCATTTGCCAAGCTATGGAAACAGTCGCTGGCCAGTTTGCAACCCTTCGACGCGCAGATCCAGTTGCGCAAGTCCACGGGGGAATATCGATGGTTCAGAATCCGTGCATTTTGCAGCCTGGACCCTGAAGGCCGCTGCGAACAGTGGTATGGCACCGTCGAAGACATTCACGAGCGGGTGCAACTGGAGGCGGCGCTGAGGGACTGGAACGAGCTGCTCGAAGAACGCATCGCTGTCCGAACAAGGCAGCTTGAAGCCGAACAACAGGAGCGCGCGCTGGCCGAGTCCAAACTGCGCCAAAGCCAGAAAATGGAAGCTGTCGGCCAACTGACCGGGGGCATCGCCCACGACTTCAACAACCTTCTGACGGGCATCACCGGCAGCCTGGAGTTGATGCAACGACACATCGACAATCAACGTTATGACGAGCTGTCCCGGTACAACTCGGTCGCCCTGACTTCGGCAACCCGTGCAGCCGCCTTGACCCAGCGCCTGCTGGCATTTTCCCGGCAGCAATCGCTGCAACCGGAAGTGCTCGAACCTCGGGAGGTGGTGGCCGGCCTCGAAGAAATCATCCGGCGTTCCGTGGGGCCGAGCATTCATGTCGAATGTTCTTTCAGGGGGCACGACCCGATCAAATGCGACCCGAATGGGCTGGAGAACGCGCTGCTCAACCTGGCGATCAACGCTCGGGATGCGATGCCCGGTGGCGGGACCTTGAAGCTGGACGTACAACGCTGCGCTATCGACGCGCAATCTTGCAGCGAAAAAATGCTGCCCGCCGGAGCATACGTGGCGATATCGGTGGCGGATTCAGGCACCGGGATCAGCGCCGACATCCTGCCGCGCGTGTTCGATCCGTTTTTCACCACCAAGCGCATTGGCGAAGGGTCCGGTCTGGGCCTGTCGATGATTTACGGGTTTGCCCAGCAATCCGGCGGGCAGGTGAAGATTCAGAGCGGCGTCGGCGTGGGAACGACCGTGACGATGTATTTCCCGGTGGTCAGCCAGTCCCCCGCGCGGCCGGAGGACGCCGAGCCACACGAGGCTGCGCGACTGCAACCAGGCGGCAACGAAACAATTCTGCTGGTCGACGACGAAGCGGCTATTCGCCAGACGGTTTCAGAGTTCCTGAGCGAAACCGGCTATCGCGTCATCGAGGCCCTGGACAGCACCTCTGCCCTGAAACAGGCCGAGAAAATGGCGCATCTCGACCTGTTGCTCACAGACATCGGCCTACCCGGAACCATGAACGGTGTCGCTCTGGCGGATGCAATGAAGAGCCGATATCCCTCGCTCAAAGTGATGTTCATCACTGGGTTCGCCGAAGGCAAAAGCCTGGTTTCGGTCGATGCAACGACCCGCATCCTGACCAAGCCTTTCAGCTTGACCGAGCTGGGGCAGCAGGTGGCTTCGCTGATTCACGCCAGTGATGACAGCGCTGAATCAGGGTAAAACGTTTCAATCAATGCCGCAGCAGCTTGCGCAACGGAATCTCGTCCTTGCGCACAGGCGACTTGATGACGATGTAGCTGAAGTACTTGGAGATGCCGATGTTCTTGTCCAGCAGGCTTTCCATCACATCCTGGTAATCCTGGATGCTGCGGGTCATGAAGCGCACGAGATAGTCGTAGCCGCCGCTGATCAGGTGACATTCGAGCACTTCATCCACCAGGCGGATGTTGGATTCGAATTTGGCGAAGTCTTCGCGCTTATGGTCGCTCAAGGTGATTTCGGTGAAGACCGTCACCGAGTCGGTAATCTTGGCCAGGTTCAAGTGGGCCTTGTAGCTGGAGATGTAACCCAACGATTCCAGCCGTTTGACCCGTTGCAGGCATGGGCTGGCGGAAAGCCCCACGGCATCGGCCAGGCTGACGTTGGTCATGCGGCCGTCTTTTTGAAGCTCTACCAGAATGCTGATGTCGATCCGGTCCAGTTTCGCTACACCTTCCATCGCCTACCTCTGCCTGCCATTTGTAAGACAATCTTCTAACAAAATCAGCACCGTAAAGACAGCTGATGCTGAGCCACCAGATCGGCCATGCTGTTGATGCAATGCTGGCCTGCGCATGGCTTGGGTGGGTTGTCGGGGTTGCGACAAATCAGGCAAACCGCCCCGACCTTGGCTGGGCGGGCGCCCGGACGGGTCACCTGAAGAATAGCCTGCGCATCGAGGTCGTTGGCCTTGAGCCAAGCGGGATCGTGCAAGGGGTCACTGGCCAGTGAAATAAAATCTTCCGGCTCGATGCCCAGGCGCTCGCACAACGCGCCCCGGTCTTCTGCATCGCGGTCGCCCAGCACCAACAGCCGATAGAACTTGCGCAGGTAGAGCATCGCCCCCGGCGCATCCTCGAACAGCGTCCAGGCGGCGGCCGAGCGGGCGAAGCTCATGCCCTCCTCCCAACTGACCTTGAGTTTCCAGCGTTCGGCCAGTTGGCGGTGGGCGAAACACAGTAAACCGCTGAAGCCCAGCTCGCCAAAACGTGGATACAGCGCTTGCAGCACCTCGTCAAACTCGGCCAGCACCTGGGTTTTTTCTGGCGATTCACCGTGGTTTTCCAGCAGCGGCTGCAGCGCCGTCCAGATGGCGGAGTCCCGATCCACCAGCACCTCGTCGCAGTCGATCAACAATGCCCGATACTCAGTCAACCTCATGGGTAAAACCTCCGCTGATGTCCCATCGATCCACGCTCCTTTGATTTGCATGGGCGCTTGCCCTGGCAAACGCCATGAACACCAGGCCTTCAGCCCATGACCCGTGCCAGCGCAGCATCGAGAATCTGCAAGGCTTCATCGACCTGCGCCTCGCTGGTCACCAGAGGGGCAAGGAAGCGCAATACGTTGCGGTACACCCCGCACTTGATGACCAGCAATCCACCGGCCCGGGCTTCGTCGATCAAGCGCTGGTTGAGGTCGGCATCCGGGGTACGTGCAACGTCATCCTTGATCAGTTCGATCGCCAGCATGAAGCCGCTGCCACGCACGTCGCCAATGCGCGGGTAACGGGCTTGCAGGCGCAACAACCCCTGACGCAGCCGCTCGCCCAGGGCCTCGCCACGGGCCAACAGGTGTTCCTGCTCGTAGGCGTCGATCACCGCCAGCGCCGCCGCGCACGACAGCGCGTTACCGCCATAGGTGCCGCCCAGTCCACCGGGCAGTGGCGCATCCATGATTTCAGCCTTGCCGACCACACCCGACAGCGGCAAACCGCCGGCGAGGCTTTTGGCGACCGTGACCAGGTCTGGCTGGATGCCGGCATGCTGGAAGCCGAACCATTTACCGGTGCGACCAAACCCGGTCTGGATCTCATCGAGAATCAGCACAATGCCATGTTTTTCCGTCAGCGCGCGCAGGCCCTGAAGGAACTCGACGGGGGCCGAGAGGAAACCGCCGTCGCCTTGCACCGGTTCGATGATGATCGCCGCGACCCGCTCAGGCGCCACTTGAGTGGCCAACAGTTCGTCCAGCGCCTGGAGCGCCATTTCGCTGCTGACACCCCGGTAGGCATTCGGATAAGGCGTGTGAAACACCTCCGGTGCGAACGGCCCGAAATTCTGTTTATAAGGCTGGCTCATGCCGGTGAGCGTGGTGCCTAGCAACGTGCGGCCATGAAAACCGCCGCGAAAGGCGATCACCGCCGAGCGCTGGGTGTAGGCTCGGGCGATCTTCACCGAGTTTTCTACCGCTTCGGCGCCTGAGGTGAAGAACGCCGCTTTATAGGCGTGCTCACCCCCGATCATTTCGCACAGGCGCTTGGCCAGGTCCAGATAAGGTTGGTAGGCCACGACCTGGAAACAGGCATGAGTCACTTTCTGCAGTTGGGCTTGCACCGCCGCGACCACCTTGGGGTGATTGTGGCCGATATTCAGGACCCCGATGCCGCCGACGAAGTCCAGGTAGCGCTTGCCGTCCACGTCCCACAGTTCCGAACCCTGAGCCCGATCAATCACCAGTGGATGTGCGGTGACCAGGCCTCGCGGCACATACTGGTCACGCTGACGGAGCAGACTGGGGGTTTCTTCGACTTTACTGTTCATGGCATTTCCCATCGTGAGCCTCACAACCAGGAAGCGGCTGCGGTGTGTCCACAGGTTAAGCGTTCGACACGATTGTCTAAGCCGAACTTGCTCGTTGAGAAATTCGGATCGACTGTTTACACCCCGGCAAACAGCAGAATCCTCCAAGGGCCTCATGCCCCATGGAATCTGCCGACTTGTACGCCATACAACGCAGCCTGATGTTCCCAGGCGGGCCCTTTCGACAGATCCTGCTTTGCCATTAAGGCATGCTTGTGACTTCCTTATTTCATGCGAGAAACGACCTCATGGCCCTGCTCTACAAAGCCGACCCGGTGCGCGGTGAACAATGGAAGCGCCTGTTCGCCGAACACGCGCCGGATATCGAATGGCGTGCCTGGCCGGACATCGGCGATCCGCGGGATATTCGCTACCTGGCGGCCTGGCAGGCACCGGACGAGATCGAGCACGTATTGCCGAATCTGGAGGTTCTCTTCGCCTTGTCGGCTGGCGTCGATCAACTGGATCTGGGCCGCTTGCCGCCAACGCTGCCGGTGGTGCGCTTGCTCGACCCGGGCATCAGCCAGGGTATGTGTGAATACGCCACTTTCGCC
Organism: Pseudomonas halotolerans; assembly: GCF_039581215.1. Taxonomy (NCBI): domain Bacteria; kingdom Pseudomonadati; phylum Pseudomonadota; class Gammaproteobacteria; order Pseudomonadales; family Pseudomonadaceae; genus Pseudomonas; species Pseudomonas halotolerans. The sequence continues at coordinate 281,621 of NZ_JBCNTJ010000002.1, read as the reverse complement.
GTGCTCAGCTTGCACCGCGACATGTTGCGCTATCGCCAGCAACAGGCCGAGCGGTGCTGGCAAGCACACCGGTTGGTGCCTGCGCAGCAGCGCCGGGTCGGGGTCATGGGCCTGGGGTTGCAGGCCCGTCACATACTCAACACCTTGAAGCCCTTTGGTTTCGCCTTGTCAGGCTGGGCGCGCAGCGAACATCACATTGATGGAGTGCAGTGCTTTGCCGGAACCGGGCAACTGCCGGCCTTCCTCAGCCAATGCGACATTGTGCTGTGTGTCCTGCCGCTGACCGAGCAGACCAAGGGCATTCTCAACCGCCAGCTGTTCCAGCATCTGCCCCACGGCGCGGCCCTGGTCAACATGGGCCGCGGTGGGCATCTGGTAGAAGCGCATTTGCTTGAAGCCCTTGCCAGCGGCCAGCTGAGCGCGGCGGTGCTCGACGTGCTGGAACAGGAACCGGCCGCGCCGGATCATCCGTTCTGGAACCATCGGCAAATAATGCTGACGCCCCATATCGCAGCGATGACTCAACCCGAGAGTGCGTTCGGCATGTTGTTGGACAATATTCGCCGCCATCAACGCGGCGAATCGATGCGGGGTCTGGTGGACCGTGAGCGAAGCTACTGACCCGTGCATGGCAAGGTGCGTCGCGCAAAAAAACCTCCGGTATTTACTGCCGGCCCGGCCGCTGATTTGAGCAAGAAATGTGGCCGCAAGCGTTGTTGCAGAAGGAACCTGCCGAATCGTTTGGCGCCCCTTGTCAGGCTTGCTTGCAGGTGAGATACAAACATTATCCGCGGATAAATCCGACTGATTCCCCCCTCTCTCAATGGTGATCTGCCATGTCCCATTCGAAACGCCCTGACTACGTCTATCGTGCCATGACCGCTGCCGATGTTCCCTCGGCACACACCTTATCCGTGCAACTGAAATGGCCCCATCGCCTGGAGGACTGGGCGATGCTGCAGCGCGTGGCCCAAGGTTTTGTCGTTGAGGATCAGGGCCGCCTGATCGGCACTGCATTCACCTGCGCCCAGGGAAGTTACGCCACCATCGGCCTGGTGATCGTCGATCACGAATACCAGGGCCAGGGGATCGGTCGCAAACTGATGGAGCTGGCCATTGAAGCGTGCGGATCGCGCACCGCCATCCTCAATGCAACACTGGCAGGTGCCCCGCTGTATGCCAGTCAAGGATTCGTGGACTTTGGGCATATCCAGCAACATCAGGGCCTGGCTTTACCGCCTGTACCGCAGGGGTTGGCCAACAACGAACGCTGCCGCGCGCTGACCGAAGCCGATCATGCCGAAATGATCACACTGGCCAATGCCGGAAGTGGCCTGGACCGTGGGGTCGTGCTCACCGATCTGTTCGATGTCGTTGAGCAGGCAGTGGGTATTGAGCGGGACGGTCAGTTGTGCGCTTTCGCCCTGCTGCGCCCCTTCGGTCGTGGCCGTTGCATCGGTCCGGTCATCGCGCAGAACCCTGAACAGGCCCGGCACCTGATCGCCCTGTTGCTGGCACGGGTGCCGGATGCATTCGTTCGGATCGACATTCCCTCCGACACCGGGCTGGGCCCCTGGCTCGAAGACGCGGGCCTCAAGCAAGTCGACACCGTCGCCCAAATGGCTCGCGGCACGCCACCGCAAGCGAGCGGCGCGGTGCGGCAGTTTGTGCTGGTGACCCAGGCCGTTGGCTGACAAATCCCATCGCTTATTTTGGAGAATCCTGTTCATGCTCGAACCCACTGCAGTGCTGTTGGCCCATGCCGACGGCAGCCCCGCCTCAACCTCGTTCACCCCAGGCTCGTTGGGGGCCAATGATCCGTTCGACCGGCTCATCGCTTATGCCGGGGCGGATGGCATCGCCGCTGGTGTCGTCCGGGCCAGCGGTCGGTTCAGCAGCGACCAGTACCCGTTCAGCGAAATGATCGTGGTGCATGCCGGAGGCGTTGAACTGCGCAGCCAGGCACAAACGCTGCGCCTCAGCGCCGGTGAAAGCGCGGTGATCGCCCGTGGTACAGCGCTTGAGATCGACGCGCAAGCTGAATCTTTATGGGCCTTCTGTGCCGATACCCAGCGCGTGAATGCCAGCGAGCCCGGGTTGACAGCACTCCCGGCTCACACGTTGCTCTCACCTTCGGCGGCTCCCGATCAAGCCATACTGCTCAGCCCGCCACCGCAATGTCGCTCGCACAATCTGTTTGTCGAAGAAGCGACCAACCTGCGCATCGGCGTCTGGGACTCAACGCCTTACACTCGCCAAGCCAGGCCCCACAAGTTGCATGAGTTGATGCACCTGATTGAAGGCAGCGTCACCCTGCAGACAGCCGACGGCACCGACCTGGCGGTCAATACCGGCGACACGGTGTTCGTGCCGCAGAATGCGCCGTGCGCCTGGACGAGTCACGTCTACGTACGCAAGATCTACGTCGTCAAATAGCACCACCGCCATCGCGAGCAAGCTCGCTCCCACAGGGGGTCTGCGGTGAATGTGCATATCCTGCAACCACCCCGAAAAAACTGTGGGAGCGAGCCTGCTCGCGATAACGGCGGCACATTCAACATCACCCAAACTGACACCCCGCTTTCGCGAGCAAGCTCGCTCCCACAAGGGATCTGCGGTGATTGCCAATCCTGCAGCCACCCCAGAAAAAATGTGGGAGCGAGCTTGCTCGCGATGACGGCGGCACATTCAACATCACCGCAAACTGACACCACGCTTTCGCGAGCAAGCCCGCTCCCACAGGGGATTGGCGGTGGATGTGCATCCTGCAACCATCCCACAAAGGGATGTTCGGTGAATTTGAATTTTGCGATCAAACCCCAAAAAAAAAGCCCGCAGTGTGAGCGGGCAAAAAGGTGTCACAGATTAGTAAAGCGTCAAAGCGCGGCGGCGATGGCTGTGCCAACGTCCTGAGTCGAGCCTTGTCCGCCCAGGTCGGGGGTGATCGGCCCTTGGGCTATCACTTGTTCAATGGCCTTGAGAATCCCGTCATGGGCGGCGCGATAACGTTCATCACCATTGCCCAGGAAATCGAGCATCAACGCCCCTGACCAGATCATCGCAATCGGGTTGGCGATGTTCTGTCCATAAATATCCGGCGCCGAGCCATGCACCGGTTCGAACAACGACGGGAAGCGCCGCTGCGGATCGAGGTTGGCCGACGGCGCGATGCCGATGGTGCCGGCGCAAGCCGGGCCGAGGTCGGAGAGGATGTCGCCGAACAGGTTTGACGCCACCACCACATCAAAACGGTCCGGCTGCAGAACGAAACGCGCACACAGAATGTCGATGTGCTGTTTGTCCCATTGCACATCCGGGTACTGCTCGGCCATCAACGCCGTGCGCTCGTCCCAATACGGCATGCTGATGGAGATCCCGTTGGACTTGGTCGCCGCCGTCAGGCGCTTGCGCGGTCGGGTCTGGGCCAGATCGAAGGCGAACTTGAGAATCCGATCGACGCCGCGCCGGGTGAACACCGACTCTTGGAGCACGAACTCATGCTCGGTCCCTTCAAACATCTTGCCGCCCACGGAGGAGTATTCGCCTTCGGTGTTCTCACGGATCACCACGAAATCGATATCCCCTGCTTCTCGCCCGGCCAAGGCGCACGGCACGCCCGGGAACAGCCGCACCGGGCGAATGTTCACGTACTGGTCGAAGTCGCGGCGGAACTTGAGCAGCGAGCCCCAGAGGGAAATGTGGTCCGGCACCTTGTCCGGCCAGCCAACAGCGCCGAAGTAGATCGCATCGAAGCCCTTGAGCTGCTCGAACCAGTCGGCGGGCATCATTTGCCCGTGCTCCAGGTAGTAGTCACAGTGAGCCCAATCGAGCACTTCGATGCTCAACGACAACTGCCACTTTTTCGCGGCCTGCTCCAGGACACGAAGCCCCTCAGGCAGGACTTCCTTGCCGATGCCATCACCGGCGATGGCAGCGATTCGAAATGGTTTGCTCATCAATCGTGGCTCCCTGGTAGGTGTTCAAACAATGGACGCATCACAGCCCACCGATGTGGAAGGCCTTGACTTCAAGGTATTCATCCAGGCCGTATTTGCTGCCTTCACGGCCCAGGCCCGACTGCTTGATGCCACCAAATGGCGCGACCTCCATGGAAATGATCCCGGTGTTAAGGCCCACCATGCCGAACTCCAGCGCCTCGCCAAACCGCCATGAACGACGCAGGTCCTGGGTGAAGTAGTACGCGCCCAGGCCATATGGCGTGGCGTTGGCAAGGGCCAAGGCCTCTTCTTCGGTAGTAAAGCGCATCAGCGGCGCAACCGGGCCAAAGGTTTCTTCGTTGGCCAGCAACATGCCGGCGTGGGCCTCCCCCAGAACCGTGGGCTGGACGAACTGGCTGTCACCGGCGGGGATGCCGCCACACAGCAAACGCGCGCCTTGACTCAAGGCATCATCGATATGCCGGGCCACCTTGCTCACCGCCGCCCTGTTGATCAGGGGACCGATCATGACGTCGGCCTCCAGACCATTGCCGACCTTGAGCTTGCCCACCTCCTCCACCAGACGTTCAGCGAAACGCTCGTAAATGCCGTCCTGCACCAGTATGCGATTGGCACACACGCAGGTCTGGCCGGCATTACGGAACTTGCTGAGCATGATCCCGGCCACGGCCTGTTCCAGGTCCGCGTCGTCAAACACAATGAACGGCGCATTGCCACCCAGTTCCAGGCTCAGGCGTTTGATGTGTTCGGCGCTCTGGCGCATCAGCAGTCGACCAACCGCCGTGGACCCGGTGAAGGAAATCTTGCGCACCGTAGGGTTGCCGGTCAGTTCTTCGCCGATGCCCGCCGGCAGGCCCGTCACGACGTTGAACACCCCCGCCGGAATCCCGACCCGCTCGGCCAGCACCGCCAGGGCCAGGGCCGACAAGGGTGTCAGGTCCGAGGGTTTCACGATCACCGGGCAACCCGCCGCCAACGCCGGGGCGCACTTGCGGGTGATCATCGCGTTGGGAAAGTTCCATGGGGTGATCGCCGCGCAGACGCCCACTGGCTGCTTGAGGGTGATCAGGCGCCGATCGCCGCTGGGCGCCGGGATGGTTTCGCCATAGACCCGGCGGGCTTCTTCGGCAAACCATTTGGCGAAGCCGGCGCCGTAGCGGATTTCGCCTTTGGCTTCGTTCAGCGGCTTGCCCTGCTCAAACGTCATGATCAGCGCCAGATCGTCCAGGTTGTCGATCATGGCCTGATACCAACGCTCCAGCAGCACCGCGCGTTCCGCCGCCGGGCGCGCACGCCAGGCCGGCCAGGCGCGCTCGGCGGCGTCGATGGCGCGCCGGGTTTCCACCCCCTGCATGGCCGGCACCCGAGCGAGCACGCCCCCCGTGGCCGGGTCGATGACGTCGAGCGTGGCGGCGTCATCGGCACCGACCCACTGCCCGTCGACGTAGGCGAGTTCTGCTAAAAGGCTGGGGTCTTTCAATTGATTCTTGAGCATGATCGCGTCCTGTTCCGAGGTATTTCCAGTCTAGGGAGATGCCGCGGATGAGGATGCTGAAAGCGGGGTTTGGGCAGTGTTGGATGCTGAAGTTTCGAGGTGGGACGGCAGGCTCTACCGAAGCCCCAGGCTAAACACCGAAACCTGTGGGAGCAAAGCTTGCTCGCGATTGCGGTGGATCTGACACTGATCAAGACCATGTCATCGTTCATCGCGAGCAAGCTTTGCTCCCACAGGAGTACTCCCACATTTTGCTCTGTGTATGGCTTAGATTTTCAAGGATCCCAACAACCCTTCCAAAAACCGCTGTCCCGCTTGCATCTGGCTGATTTCAATGAACTCGTCGGGCTTGTGCGCCTGCTCGATGGAGCCCGGGCCGCAGACCACCACCGGCACATCCAGGCGCTGCTTGAACAGCCCCCCCTCGGTGCCGAAGGAAACCTTGGCGGTGCCGGTGTCCGCTGCGGCGAAGTTCTTCAGAAAGCGCACCGCCTCAACGCTCGGATGAGTATCGAGGCCCGGATAGACGTTCAGGGTTTCGATCTCGATGTCCGCCACGCTGGAGAGTTTTTTCGCCTCGCGCACGATCACTTCAGCCTGCTCGCGCAGTTGCTCCAGGAACTGATCGGGGTCATCGGCCGGCAGGTTGCGCACTTCGAAATCCAGGGTGCACAGGTTCGGCACAATGTTCAGCGCCTTGCCACCGACAATCTGGCCGACGTGCACGGTGCTGTAGGGCACGTCGTAATCGGCGTCCCGGGCGCCGTGCTCTTGCAACTGCTGCTGGCTCTGGCGCAACGCGGCGATGAAATCGCAGGCCACATGAATCGCATTGACCGAACGCGGCGCCAGGGACGAGTGCGCCTCCAGGCCTCGGCAGTAAGTGCGATAAGAGCCTTTGCCCTTGTGCCCGAGCACGAACTGCATGTTGGTCGGCTCGCCGATCACGCACAAAAACGGCCTTACCGGTGCCAGGTGCAGCACGTCGAGCAAGCGGCGTACGCCCACGCAGCCGATCTCCTCATCGTGGGAGAGCGCCAGCTGCAGCGGTCGGTTCAAGGGGTGGTCGGCGGCGTCGAGCATGGCGTCGATGGCCAAGGCAATGAACCCCTTCATGTCACAACTGCCGCGACCGTACACCCGCCCGTCGCGCACCGTCGCCTGGAACGCCGGGACGGTCCAGGCCTGCCCCGCCGCCGGCACCACGTCGGTATGCCCGGACAGCAGAATCCCCGGCAACACCTGTGGGCCGGTACTGGCGAAGAGGTTGGCCTTCTTGCCGCTTTCATCCTTGACGATCAGCGACTCGATGCCCTTGCTCAGCAGTAGCTCGCGCACGTACTCGATCAGGGCCATGTTCGACTCTGAAGAGACCGTTTCAAACCCCAGCAGGCGTTCAAAAATGGCTAGCACGCGAGGTTTCATGAGGCTTTGCTCCGTTGCTCGGCCGTGGCGGCGAACCGGCGAATGGAGAACGGTTCGATCGAGGTGCTGGTACTGCCGGTGCTGATCAGCTCGGCCATGACGTCGCCAACCCCAGGCCCGAGCTGAAAGCCGTGGCCGCAGAAACCGAACGCATAGTACAAGCCGTCCACGTTGCCGCTGGGGCCCATCACCGGCAGGGAGTCGGGCAGATAACCTTCGATGCCGCTCCACACGCGAATGATGTTCAGATTACCCACGCCCGGCAGCAAGCGACGCATCTGGTCGAGCTGATTGAGAGTGCTGCGCGGCTCGACATAAGCCCGGCGATTGAGCATGTCCGGTTTACTGCGATAGCCGCCACCGATGACGATGTTGCCCCTCGGGATCTGCCGGAAGTAGATCACTTCCTCGGGGATTTTGGTGTACACGCCGATCACCGTCGGTAAGGCATAAGGCACCGGTTCGGTGACAGCCATCTGTGGGCCGTTAGTCTCCAGCGGCACCGGCTCACCGAATTGCGCCGAGAGTTTCTGGCCCCAGGCACCTGCGGTAATCAGCAACTGAGCGGCGCTGAACTGACGGCCATCGGTGGTTGTGACACTGAAATCACCATTGACCTTCTGCACTTCGGCCACTTCAGTCCGCTCCTCGATGCGTGCGCCGAGTCGCCGCGCCGCCCTGGCAAACGCCGGGGCCGCCAGACGCGGGTTGGCGTGACCATCATGAGGGGCGTAGGAGCCGCCTTTGACGTCCTTGCCCAGGAACGGGAAGCGCGCATGCAGTTCGCTACCTCGGTAGATCTTCAAGTCCAACTGTTGAGCTTCGGGCGCCGCCGCGTAAGCCTCAAGTTCGGCGATTTCATCCTCGCGATAACACACGCGCATGTGCCCGCTGGCGATGAACTCCAGGTCGTCGTCGATCAGTTCCGGCAGGCGCTTCCACAGCGCCCAGGAACGGTTTGCCAGCTCCAGTTGGCCGAGAAATCGCCCCTGGCGCCGCACGTTGCCGAAGTTCACGCCACTGGCGTACTGACCGATCTGGTCACGCTCCAGCAGGATCACCGACTGGCCTCGCTGGCGCAGGAAAAACGCTGCGGCCGAGCCCATCAAACCACCGCCGACGATGACCACATCAGCTTTATTGAGCGTCATGGCGTCACCTCCCGGGTGAGCATCGAAAGGGGTTTGACCGGCGCCTGGCCGCGCTGCCGCCCCACTTCCTGGACGTGGACACCGGCGGCTGCGGCAATGACTTCGGCCCCGGCCTGAGAGCAATAACGCCCTTGGCAGCGGCCCATGCCGACCCGGCTGAAAGCTTTGGCCCGGTTGACTTCACAGGCGCCCTTTTCACTGACCGTACGGCGCAACTCGCCGGCGCTGATCATCTCGCAGCGGCAGACGATCGCCTCGTCGGGCAAGGCCTCGGCTTGGACGGCGGGCCAGGGAAACGCCTGGGCCAGACCGAGGCGAAATTGATCCATGACCTTGAGCGCCTGACGCTGCGCGGTAACCTGCGTGGCGTCCACCGGTTGCTGCAAATCGCTCAACAACGCCAAGGCGACCAGGCGCCCGGCGTGTTCGGCGGCATCAGCGCCACGGATCTTCGCCCCATCTCCGGCGGCATAAACGCCGCTGACCGAGGTCCGGCCCTCTTCGTCCGTGTCCAGCCACCATTGGCCTGATGCCTCGTCAAAACGCAGAGCACAGCCCGCCAGATCAGCCAATTGAGTTTCCGGGCGCAAGTGATAACCCAGCGCCACCGCGTCGCAATCCACCGTCAAGGTTTCACCGGCCGCCGTGCGTACCCGCACACCACTGACGCCGCCGACCGCCTCACCCAGCACTTGCAATGGAGAGATACCCAGGTGCACAGGGATTTTCGCTCGATACAACTGAGCCAACAGTTTCATGCCCGTGAACAGCAATCCGGGCCGCGCCATAAGCTTGGGCAAAGCTTTGATGCGCAGCCCCAGCGGCGCGGTGTCCAGCACCGCTGCCACGTTGGCACCGGCCTTGAGGTATTGGCTGGCGACCAGATACAGCAGCGGTCCGCTGCCCATGAACACCACGCGATGGCCGATGGACACTGCCTGGGCCTTCAAGGCAATCTGCGCCCCGCCAAGGCTGTACGTGCCGCCCAACTGCCAGCCCTCGATCGGCATCAAGCGGTCGGTGGCGCCGGTGCAAAGGATCAATGCGTCGTAATCCACCGTCGAGTGCAGGCCCTGGCTGACGCAGCACAGTTGCCCGGGCATGAGGTTCCACACCAGGGTGTCCGGGCGATAGTCAATCTGTGGGCGCAAACGGTCGAAACTTTCGTGCAAATCCCGCGCTTTGTCCGCCTCGGTGCCGTAGAGCGTGGCGTAGTTACGGGTGAAACCTTCAGGTTGGCGTCGGTAGATCTGTCCGCCGTCGCGACGGTTTTCGTCGATCAGGACCGGCTTGAAGCCCGCCGCGACCAAGGTCTGGGCGCAACGGATGCCGGCCGGTCCGGCGCCGACAATGACGACTCGATGATTGCTCAGCCGCGCAGTGGCCATATTGCCTCCGGTTGCTTGGTGATGATGTCCAGCCCTTCGCGCACTTCGCTGGAACAGGCGCGCAGACGTTCGCCGCTGCGGGTCCAGACCCAGCAATCCTGGCAGGCACCCATCAGGCAGAAACCGGCCCGGCTGCCCGGATCGAATTCCGACTGGCGCAACACCGGGCCCCGGGTCAGCAACGCGACCATCAGGGTGTCCCCCTGCAAGGCTTCGATAGGTTCGCCATCGACTTTCAAATGGACGATGGGCCGGCCCTGCTCGGCCAACCTCACGAAACGCGCGTTCATGCGTAGGCTCCCATGGTCATGCTGTTGGCATCCTGTTGGTTCTTGAGCAGTTCGGCGCTGTCGTGATGGCAGAGCACTTCACTGCCACCGTCGATGATTCGCCGGGGTGGCGCGGTGTGGTTGCACAGGCCATCGACCCGCACCGGGCAACGATTGAGGAAGGTGCACAGCCCCGCTACAGGGGCCTGGGCGCCCAAGGGCGGGAGCGTGCCGCAGGTGGTGGTGCCGCAGCTTTCCAGCCAGCCCTGACGCAACTCGGGAACCGAATGGATCAGCAGGTCGGTGTAGGGATGGAAGGGTGGCTGGGCAAACGATTGCCGGGTGCCCTCTTGCACCTTGTAGCCGCTGTACATCACCACAATGTCGTCGCACAGCGCCCGCACCGTGGAGATGTCGTGGCTGATGAACAGATAGGAAACCCCCAATTGCTGGCGTAGGTCGCGCAGCAGCTCGAGGATTGCCGCGCCGACAACAGTGTCCAGCGCCGAGGTCACCTCATCGCAGAGGATCAGGTCCGGCTTGGCCGCCAACGCCCGGGCCAGGTTGACTCGCTGTTTTTGCCCGCCGGAGAGTTCGCTCGGGCGGCGTTCGGCCAGCTCCCGTGGCAAACGCACCAGGTCCAGCAACTCACCGATACGTTCACGTAGCGCCGCGCCCTTGAGGCCGAAATACATTTTCAATGGCCGGCTCAGAATGTTGCCAACGCTGTGCATGGGGTTGAGTGCAGTGTCGGCGTTCTGGAAGACCATCTGGATGCGCCGGAATTGCTCGTCAGTGCGCTCGGACAGGCTGCCACCCAAGGGTTGACCATCAAACGTCAGCCCGCCCAGTGCCGGGCTCAACAGCCCCGCCACCACCCGGGCCAGGGTAGATTTGCCCGAACCCGATTCGCCGATCACGCCGATGGCCTGGCCCCGGCGCACGGTCAGGTCGATGTCTTCCAGCACCCGGATCGACGGCATGCCCTGTTGATTCTTGTTGCCGTAGCCGGCGGTCAAACCCTCAATGGTCAGCAGCGGCGCATCGCCGGCCACACCGCAGGGCGGACGGATCGTCGTATCCGGCCGCGCCGCCGCCAGCAGGCTGCGGGTGTAGGCGTGAGCCGGACCTTTGAGCAGCGGCGCGGTGGCGCTCTGCTCGAAGATCTGCCCGCCATTAAGCACCACGATCTGATCGGCCATCTGCGCGACGACCGCCAGGTCGTGAGACACATAAACCGCCGTCGCGCCCCGCTCGCGCACAACACGCTTGAAGGCGCGCAGCACGTCGATCTGGGTGGTCACGTCAAGGGCCGTGGTTGGCTCATCGAGCACCACCAGCAGCGGATCGCTGATCAGCGCCATGGCTGCCATCACCCGTTGCAGTTGGCCGCCGGAGACTTGATGGGGATAGCGCTGGCCGATGCGCTCGGGATCGGGCAACGCCAGGTCACGGAACAGTTCGATGGCTTTGGCTTCCAGCACCGAGCGGCTGCCCAGCCCATGAATCAATGCCCCTTCCACCACCTGGTCGATGAGTTTTTTCGCCGGGTTGAACGCCGCGGCGGCGCTTTGGGCGATATACGACACACGATTGCCGCGCAGACCTTGCAGCTCGCTTTCGCGCAACGCCAGCATGTCATGTTCGCCAATCTGCACCACGCCGCCTGCCAGGCGACAACCACGCCGGGCATAACCGAGCAGCGCCAGGGCGATGGTGGTCTTGCCGGAACCGGATTCGCCGATCAGCGCCAGCACTTCACCTTTCTCCAGGGAGAAACTCACGCCCTTGACGATCTCCACCTCACCGCGTTCGCCACACGCGACCACGCGCAGGTCCTCGACTCGAATCAATTCACTCATTTCAATGCCCTCCCGTACGTCGGCTGCGTCGCGAAGACAGGCGGTCGATGAACAGATTGACGCCAATGGTCAGAGTGCCGATGGCCAGGGCCGGAATCACAATGGCCGGCGCTCCCTGATTGAGGCCGCCGATGTTTTCGCGCACTAGCGAGCCCAGGTCGGCATCCGGCGGTTGCACACCCAGGCCCAGGAAACTCATGCCGCTGAGCAGCAGCACAATGAAGCCGAAACGCAAGCCCAGGTCCGCCAGCACCGGGTTGAGCATGTTGGGCAGGATCTCCACGCAGGCGATGTACAGTCGTCGTTCGCCACGGGTGCGGGCCACTTGCACGTACTCCAGCGCCTCGATGTTCACCGCCATGCTGCGGGCGATCCGGAACGCGCCCGGCGAGTAGCTCAGCACCGCCGTACACACCAGCAAAGTCACCGACGAGCCAAATGCCGAGACCATGATCAACGCCAGCATCTTGCTCGGGATCGAAATGAAAGCGTCCATCAGGCGACTGATCAGCTCATCCAGCCACTTGGGTGATACCACCGACAGCAGTGCGCAACTGGTCCCCAGCCCACTGGCCAGGACCGCAGCCACCAGCGCCAGGCCCACGGTGAACTGTGCGCCCACCAGAACCCGACTGAGCATGTCGCGACCCAGGTAATCGGTGCCTAACGGATAAGCGATGCTGAGGCTGTCGAAAACATTGTCAGAGACCACTTCCCCCACCGGGTGCGGTGCCAGCCACGGACCGAAGATCGCCACCAGCAACCAGAAGACACACATCGCGGCGCCCACCAGTCCAAGCCAGGACGTGGCATGAGCGTCTTTGCCCAACGCCAGAGCGACCGCCGCGGTCGGGGGTTTCCCAATGAGATTGTTCATTGATTTCTCAGCCTCGGGTTGGAAAGGATCGCGCACAGGTCAGCAATCAACACCAACGTCAGGTACGCGGTACAAAACAACATGGTGCAGGCCTGGACCAACGCCATATCACGGTTGGTCACGGCATCGACCATCAGGCTGGCAATGCCGGGATAGTTGAAAATTGTCTCGACGATCACCACCCCGCCCAACAGGTAGGACAGACTCAAGGCGATGGCATTGGCGATAGGCCCGATGGCGTTGGGCAACGCATGACGCAGGACCACCCGCACCGGGCTCACACCTTTGAGACGGGCCATCTCCACGTAGGGGCTGTCGAGTTGATCGATCACCGCCGCCCGGGTCATGCGCGCCATTTGCGCGATGATCACGCAACACAGGGTCATGACCGGCAAGGCGTAGGTGCGCATGAATTGCCACGGCGAGGTGATCTCGCTGGAATAGGACAACGCCGAGAGCCAGCCCAGGTTCACCGCGAAAATCAACACTGCCAGGGTGGCGACGAGAAACTCCGGTACCGCCACCATCATCAAGGTAAAAAAGCTGATGAAGCTGTCGACGCGACCACCACGCCCCATCGCCGAACCAATGCCCAGGATCAGTGCCACCGGCACCGACACCAGCGCCGTGGCGGCCGCCAGCATCAAGGTGCTGGGCACGCGTCCGGCCATCAGCTCGCTGACCGACACGGCATTGGAGACCGACACACCCATGTCGCCGCTGAGCAAACTCGTCAACCAGTGCAGGTAGCGCAGCACACCGGGTTGATCCAGACCCATTTTTATCCGCAGCGCTGCCACTTGCTCCGGCGTGGCGAACTGTCCAAGGGACTGTTGCGCCGCGTCTCCCGGCAACACCGCCGTGATGGCGAACACCACCATCGAGACGATTAACAAGGTCACGATCGCGGCGCCCACGCGCCGGCCAATCAACCATAGTGTGTTGCTATTCATCGCCCTACCCTCGTGCCATGCCACCCAGCCGATACCCGGCGCTCATCAAGCGTCCAGCCAGACTTGCTCGGAGAACATGTAGCCCATGAATCCGCCCAGCGGGTTGGTGCCGTAGCCTTTAACGCGCTGGTCGACGCCATCGATGTTGCTGATGAACACCGGGATGCCGATACCGCAGTGGTCATGCACCAGGGTCTGCATGTCGGCGTACATCTTGCCGCGCTTGGTCTCGTCGGTTTCGCCCCGAGCCTGGACCAACAGCTGGTCGAACTGCGGGTTCTTCCAGGCCGACTCGTTCCACGGTGCGGTGGACTGGAAGAACTGCGAAAACAACATGTCGGCATTGGGCCGCGGGTTGATGTTGCCAAAGCTCAGCGGGTGCTTGGCCCAGTGATTGGACCAGTAGCCATCGCTGGGCAAGCGGTTGACGTTGAGCTTGAGCCCGGCCTCCTTGGCCGATTGCTGCAGCAGCACGGCGACGTCCACCGAACCGGTGGCGGCCGGCGAACACATCACTGGCATGGTGATATTTTCCATACCCGCCTTCTTCAGCAGAAAACGTGCTTTTTCCGGGTCGTAGGTGCGTTGCGGCAGATCGGCGTTGTAAAAACGTGCGCCCGGCGCGATCGGATGATCGTTGCCGACCCTGGCGAAGCCGCGAAAAATCGCCGACTTGACCTGCTCGCGGTCCAACAGCAATTTCATGGCCTGGGTGAACTCAGGGCTTTGGCCGGGCATCTGGTCCTGACGAATGATCAGGTCGGTGTAGTTGCCCGACGGCGAATCCACGACCCGATGGGTGCTGCTGTTCTTGATCCGAGTCGTCGAGCGCGGGTTGACCTCGTTGATGATCTGCACGTCGCCAGACAACAGCGCGTTGACCCGTGACGGCTCGTCGCCGATGCCGATGAACTCGATTTCGTCCAGATACGGCAAACCCGGTTTCCAGTAATTGGTGTTGCGCGCGCCAATGGAACGCACCCCTGGTTTGAACTCCTTGACCTTGAACGGACCGGTGCCGATGCCCTGGCTAAAGTCGCTGGTGCCCTCGGGCACGATCAGCAGATGGGAAATCGCCAGGATCGATGGCAGTTCGGCGTTCGGGCCGCTCAGGCGTATTTGTACTTCATGGCTGCCATTGGCCTTGACCTCGGCAAACTGCTCTGCCAGCGGCAGAACTTTGGAGCCGGTGAGCGGGTCCTTGTGCCGCAACAGGGAGAACACCACGTCGGCGGCGGTCAGCCCCTTGCCGTTATGGAAAGTCACTTCCTTGCGCAGGGTGATCACCCAGAGTGTCGCGTCAGTGGTGTCGATACGCTCGGCCAGTTCGAGTTGCGGCACCATGTGACTGTCGAAACGCGTCAGCCCGTTGTAGAACATGTAGTGACGCACGTAGTCCGTGGACGATGAGCCTTTGGCCGGGTCCAGGGTGTCGGCGGTGGAACTGGAGATACCGGCGACGCGGATACGTCCGCCCGGTTTGCCTTTGCCAGGGCTGGCCGCCTCTTCGGCAAACAACTTGCCAGCGGCACCGAACAGGCTGCCGGCACCCGCTGCGGCCACACCTGCCAACCCCAGCATCTGCAATGCATTGCGGCGTGACATGCCGCGATTGAGCCCTTCGAAAACACGCAGGCTTTCTGTACCGGTGATCAACTGGTCTTCAATGCCATTTTTGTTGTCAGTCATGTCAGTTCTACCTTTCGGAAAATGATAGGGCTCGATTGCGCACGATTAACGCAACGTGGTTGAAACGCCAAACAACGCCATGAAACTCAGTGCAGGTAGTCCTGCAGGCGGTAATACGCGCCTACCAGCGGCAGGAACCAGGGCTTGCCGAAATGCCCGGGAATGGCCGGCCAATCGAGTTCGCGCCAAGGGTTGGCCTCGACCTGGCCGGCCATGACCTGGGCCATGACCTGCCCCATGTGCACCGACATCTGCACGCCGTGACCGCTGTAGCCCATGGAGTGATACACCCCTCCATGCTGGCCGGCGCGGGGTAAACGATCGGACGTCATGTCCACCAGCCCGCCCCAGCAATAGTCGATCCGGACGTGGGCCAACTGCGGGAACATCTGCACCATCGCCGCTTGCAGCACCTTGCCGCTCTTGGCGTCGGAAACGCTGTCGGACATGGCAAACCGCGCCCGACCGCCAAACAACAGCCGGTTGTCCGGCGTCAGGCGAAAGTAGTTACCGATCATGCGGCTGGTGACGTAGGAGCGGCGTGCCGGCAGCAAGCTGTCAATCAGCTCCTGGGGTAGCACCTCGGTGGCGATAACGAAGCTGCCCACCGGTACGATTCGCCGCCGGTACCAGCCCAATCCACCTTGCTGACACGTGCCGGTAGCCAGCAGGATCTGCGAGGCCTGCAGCGCGCCTTTGCTGGTGTTGACCTGATAGCCACCGGCGCTGGCCTTCCAGTCCTTCACCGCTACGCCCTGGAACACCAGCGCCCCGTGACGCGCGGCCGCCTCGGCCAGGCCGACACCGAAGCGCCCGACATGCATCTGCACGCCGTTGCGCTGCAGCAGGCCACCGTGGAACTGGGCCGAATTGACCTCCGCCCGAGTCTCTTGGGCAGACAGCAACTCGACGTCGGCGTCGACTTCCTTGCGGATCAACTCACAGGTGCGCGCCAATCCCTCGTAGTGCAACGCCTTGGCGGCCAGTTTGAGCTTGCCGTGGCGAGTGAGGTCGCAGGCAATTGCTTCCTGCTCCACCAGCGAAACCACACTCTGTACGGCATTTTCATAGGCCTGGTAGTAAGCCCGCGCTTTATCGGCGCCGAGGCTGGCGCTAAGTGACGCGTAGTCCTGGGCAACGCCGGTGTTGCATTGACCGCCATTGCGCCCCGACGCTTCGCCAATCACCCTGCCCGCTTCCAGCACCGCCACGCTGGCCCCCTTCAAGGCCAGGGCCCGGGCCGCCGCCAGGCCGGTGAAACCGCCCCCGACAATGGCCACGTCGACCCGCCCGGGCAATCCGCCGAGCTGGGCACCCGTGAAGGCCGGTGCGGTATCGAGCCAGTAAGACTCACTGCCCATGTCTAACCCCTTTCACCTTGAAGAGTGCGCTCAACTCAGAGCCCGACCAGACCGGCCAAACCGCCGATGTCCGGGATTTGGTGGTAGCCATACACAGCGTTCGCCGGTTGCTCATGACCGCGAGCCACGAAGGCCTTGTTCTTGATCTTCATGTCGTGGGCCGACATCAGGTCGTAGCGGAAGCTGGACGAGACATGCAACACATCCTCCGGCCCGCAGCCAAGGTTATCGAGCATGAATTCGAAAGCGGCCAGCCGCGGCTTGTAGGCCTGGGCCTGCTGGGCAGTGAAGACTTTATGAAAAGGTGCGCCGAGCTTGTCGACGTTGGACATGATCTGTTCGTCCATCGCGTTGGAGAAAATCACCAGGGGAATCTTGTCGGCGATTTTCGACAGACCCGCCGGTACATCGGCGTGAGGGCCCCAGGTTGGCACGGCGTCGTAATAGAGCTGGCCTTCGCCCCGATATTCGACCCCCCAGCGCTTGCAGACCCGCATCAGGGACGTCTTGATGATTTCATCATAGGGCCGCCACTCGCCCATCACCTGATCCAGACGATAAGCGGAGAAATCCTTGACGAACTGGTCCATCTGCCCGGCATCGACACGATCAGCGAACAGTTCGCGAGTCATGGTGCCCATCTGGAAGTTGGTCAACGTGCCGTAGCAGTCGAAGGTGATGTACTTGGGTCGAAGAAAGCTCATGAGTGCGGTCCTGAGTTGTTGTTGAAGGCATGACGAGGCAAACATTGATGCCGTTCGTGAAGCATCGGTACAACGCTGCATCACGTTTTTATTACAACACCATGAGACCGTGGATAAACGGTTAAAAATACCGGCCGCTTGGTACAAACCACCGTTTTGCAGGGTTCGCTCAGCAGACTTTGCGGGATGCTCCAGAGGCGGGCGTTGTACCCGTATTTCTGTGGGTTTGCGGACAGTTATGGTGCGTCTGGCGACGCGGTGAAGGCCGCTTTGCGGCAGAATCTACGCCTGCGGCGGGCCGTTCCAGCCTTTATCTTGAAAGGGGCCGCCGCCATCGCGAGCAGGCTCGCTCCCACAAGGATTTATGCTGGCCCGGAAATCACCGACCACCCCAGTTCCCCTGTGGGAGCGAGCCTGCTCGCGATGGCGGCTGGTCTGTAAGTAACCTTATTGTTCAGGCTTTCAACTCAGCCTCAAGAAAACTCACCAACGCCTGCACCCGTGCGCTGCGAACTTTGCGCGACGGCACCAGCAGGTTGATCGGTGCGCTGTCGAATTGCCAATCGGCGAGCACCCGGACCAGGTTGCCATCGGCGATGGCTCTGCTGACATCCCATTGCGAGCGCAACACCAGGCCCAACCCCTCTTCGGCCCAGCGTCGGGCCACACTGCCGTCGTTGCTCAGCAAGGCTGGCTCGATGCGCAGGGTCTTGCGTTCCTGCTCATTGCGCAGATGCCACAGCGTGACGTCCTCATCGTTTTCGCGAATGCAAATACAGCGGTGCTCGGCCAGTTGCTCCGGTGAAGACGGCGTGCCGTGCCGCTCCAGGTAGGCGGGGCTGGCGCATAACCAGCGAGCATTGTGGCTCAGGGGCCGGGCAACCCACTGGCTGTCACTGAGGTTGCCGATGTGAATCACCGCATCACTGTCGTGACGATCGGGCCAGGGCGTTTCCCGTAGATCCAGGTGCAGGCACAACTGTGGGTGCAACCTGGCAAAACGCGCCAGCAACGGCGCGATGCGTTGCCGTCCATAGCCGAACGGCGCCGCCAGCCTGAGGGTACCGGCCAGTTGATTGTCCGGCTGTTTGAACGACTCGGGAAGCGCCTCCAGTTGCTCCAGCAACAGCGCACTCTGGCGGGAGAAGCGCTCGCCATCGGCGGTGAGGCTCAAGCGCCGGGCATCGCGGTTGGCCAGGGTCAGGCCGAGCAATGTCTCCAGTTTGCGCAAGCGCATGGACAACGCAGGTGGCGAGACATTGAGGGCCCTGGCCGCTGCGCTCAACGACTCGGAGCGCGCCAGCGTTACGGCCATGCGCAGGTCTTCGATGCTGATCATTCAGTTCAACTTAATGATTGATGACGCAGCATTGAACCACGACTTCACGAAGGCTGAGTAGAGTCGCCCTGTCCCTATCCACCGAGTGCTGCTCATGACCGCCTCAATTCCCCTCCTTGATACCCCTATCGCGCTCATCGATATACCGCGCATGCAGCGCAACATCCAGCGCATGCAGCAACGCATGGACACCTTGGGTGTGCGTTTACGGCCCCACATCAAGACCAGTAAATGCCTGCCCGTGATCCAGGCGCAGATCGCCGCGGGCGCCAGCGGCGTCACTGTGTCGACCTTGAAGGAGGCGCAACATTGTTTCGCGGCCGGCATCCAGGACATTTTCTACGCCGTGGCCGTGGCGCCCGGCAAACTGGCCCAGGCCCTGACGCTCAGGCGCCAAGGCTGTCGCTTGAGCATCCTCACGGACAGCCTGACGGCGGCCCAGGCCATCGTCGATTTCGGCCAGCAACACGATGAGCGGTTCGAGGTCTGGATCGAGATCGATTGCGACGGCCATCGATCCGGCGTGCGGGTCGAGGACGATTCACTTGTGGGCATCGCCCGGCTACTGGATGAAGGCGGCATGCAGCTTTGCGGCGTGATGACCCACGCCGGCTCCAGCTACGAACTCGATACGCCCGACGCGCTGCAAGCCTTGGCCGAACAGGAGCGCAACCTCTGCGTCCGCGCGGCCCAACGCATTCGCGAAGCCGGGCTGGCCTGCCCTGAGGTGAGCATCGGCTCCACGCCCACGGCGCTGTCGGCACAGAACCTGGAAGGCGTCACCGAAGTTCGCGCAGGCGTCTATGTATTCTTCGACCTGGTGATGCACAACGTCGGCGTCTGCCAGGCAGGCGAACTGGCGCTGAGCGTGCTGACCACCGTCATCGGTCATCAACAGGAAAAAGGCTGGATCATCACCGATGCCGGCTGGATGGCCATGAGTCGTGACCGGGGTACGCAGCGCCAGTCACGGGACTTCGGCTATGGACAGGTGTGTAGCGAAACCGGCGACTGGATCGACGGCGCGCTGCTCACCAGCGCCAATCAGGAGCACGGCATCATCACCCTGACGAACACCGAGCACGTGGATATCACCGCGCGGTTTCCCATCGGCAGCCGCCTGCGCATCCTGCCCAACCATGCTTGTGCCACTGGCGCACAGTTTCCTCATTACCTCGCCTGTGAAGCCACGGGCCAAGTGCACAACTGGAGTCGTCTGCATGGCTGGTGAGATCGGCTTTATCCATACCACTCACGCCGCAGCGCCGGGTGGGCATTACGCCCAGGCGCTGTCGTACCAGGGCATCCTGTACGTGTCCGGGCAACTGCCGGTGCGCACCGATGGCAGCCACAGCGCCGACCAGCCCTTCGAGGTCCAGGCCGCCATCGCCCTGGAAAACCTGCTGGCGATTCTCGATGCCGCTGGCCGGGGACCAAGGGATCTGGTGAAGGTGACGGTCTATGTCGCCGGCATCGAACACTGGCCGGCCTTCGACCGCATCTATGCCCGCTATCTGGGCGAGCACCGCCCCGCACGCGCCGTGGTGCCCGTCCCGGCGCTGCATCATGGCTACCTGATTGAAGTCGAAGCGCTGGCTCGCGTGTCGGCAACGGGCAATGGGCAACCGGCAATGGGTACCGCTACGTTTTTGCCAAGTTAGCGCGCCAGATACAGCAGATTCTCCTTTGCCAAGGTCGAGAACGGCACATGTCATCAGGGCCGCTTTGTTAGTTTATTGAGCAGACACGGCATAACGATCTGCTGCAGGCCATGCCATAAACGCTCTATGGGAGCCCGTTGGATGACAACCCGATCTTCGAACAGCTACACCCTCGACCCGCACACAACCCGACAGCTTTATATCAATGGTGGCTGGTCGTCCCCGGCACACGCGGCCACGTTGCCGGTGATCAACCCGGCCACCGAAGAGGTGGTCGCCCACGTTGGCCAAGGGTCGTGCGAGGATGTTGATCGGGCGGTCGCGGCGGCGCGTGCGGCCTTTCCCGGCTGGTCCTCGACGTCGCCAGCCTCGCGCGCACTGGTGATCGGCAGAATCCATGAACTGATTCTTGAACGAAAGGAGGCGCTGGCCCAGGCGCTCTCTCTGGAAATGGGCGCGGCCATCGGTTTTGCCCGGGCAATGCAAGTGCCACTGGCGGCCGAACATGTGCGAGTGGCCCGTGATGTGCTGTCCAACTATTGTTTCCAGAAGGTCGAAGGTGGCACAGCCATTACCCGGGAACCCATCGGCGTCTGCGGGCTCATTACGCCGTGGAACTGGCCGCTGTATCAGATCACCGCAAAAGTCGCTCCGGCCATTGCGGCAGGTTGCACGGTCGTTCTCAAACCCAGCGAACTGTCGCCCCTGAGCGCCCTGCTCTTCGCGCAACTGGTGCATGACGCTGGCCTGCCTCCCGGGGTCTTCAACCTGGTGAACGGCAGCGGTGCCGAGGTCGGTGCGGCGATGGCGGCGCATCCCGATATCGACATGATCTCCATCACCGGCTCGAACCGTGCAGGCGCGCTGGTGGCCCAGGCGGCCGCCCCGACGGTGAAACGCGTGACCCAGGAGTTGGGCGGCAAGTCACCGAACGTGCTGCTGCCAGACGCCGACTTCGACAAAGCCGTACCACCGGGGGTGATGTCGGCGTTTCGCAATGTCGGCCAGTCGTGCAGCGCACCGACCCGAATGATCGTGCCAAGGAACCGATTGGCCCAGGTCGAAGCCCTGGCGGCCGCCACCGCCAATGCAATCATCGTCGGTGATCCGCAATCGGAAGAGACCATCCTCGGTCCCATCGCCAATCAAGCCCAGTTCAAGCGCGTGCAGGCCATGATCGAAGTGGGCTTGAACGAAGGCGCAAAACTGCTGTGTGGTGGGCCAGGCCGCGTGCAAGGCTTTGAAAAAGGCTTCTACACACGCCCGACGGTGTTCTCCGAGGTGGACAGCGCGATGCGCATCGCCCAGGAAGAAATCTTCGGCCCGGTGCTGTGCATCATTCCCTATGACACGGTGGATGAAGCGGTCGCCATCGCCAACGACACCGTCTATGGGCTGGGCGCGCATGTTCAGGGTCAGGACCTTGAACAGGCGCGCAGCGTTGCGTCGCGCATCCGCGCAGGGCAAGTGCTGTTGAACTATCCGGCGTGGAATCCGATGGCGCCGTTCGGTGGCTACAAGCGCTCCGGCAATGGCCGTGAGTATGGTCTCCATGGGTTCGAGGAGTACCTGGAGATCAAGGCGATTGTGGGCTTCGACTAAGACCCGCTAGCGCGCCTACTCCTCGAGGCGCCCCGTGCCCTCACGATCATGCAGGTAGTGCCTGGTGAACGGAAACGCCGGCAACCAGGATTCACGGCGCACGGTCCAGCTTTCGTAGGTGGGCATCAGTTGATCCGGGGCATCCAGCGTTCCCAGGTTCACTTCAATCTCGTCGCCGGTACGGGCGAACACCGACGAGCCGCAGCGCGGGCAGAAGAAGCGCCCGGCGTAGTCTCGGGTTTCACCCTCGATGGTCACGGCATCCTGGGGGAACACCGCAGAGGCGTAGAAGAGCGCCCCGTGATGCTTGCGGCAGTCGAGGCAGTGGCAAAGGCCGACCCGGTATGGGCGCCCCGAGGCTTGGATGCGAACGTTGCCGCACAGGCAACCGCCGGTGAATGGGTCCATGGTGTGTCTCCTCTGCAGTCATGCGGTCGGGCTTCACAACCCGGATCGAGCAATAACCGGCGCATGCTGCGCCATCAACGCCACGACCCAATCGATGAACACCCGCAACTTGGCGCTGATGTGCCGGTTCGGCGGATAGGCCAGGTAAAGCGGCATCGGCTCGAGGTGCCAGTCTTCGAACAGCGCCACCAAATCACCTCGCGCCTGGTGGGGTCGGGACATGTACTCGGGCAGCCAGAGCACGCCCAACCCCGCCAAACCCGCCGCGAGGTAGGCGTTGCCGTCGTCAATGGCCAGCGCGTAGCGCCCTTTGACGTGAAGCAGCTCAGCGTCACGGCGCATCGCGTAGGGCAGGGATTTGCCGGTGCGCGCCCACAGAAAACCCACGGTGCGATGGTGCGAATCCTCCAGTTCTCGAGGATGCGCGGGCACGCCAAAGCGTGCCAGGTAGCTTGGGGCGGCGAAGACGCCCAGGGCGAGATCGCCGACCCGTCGGGCGACCAGCGACTGATCCCGCAACTCACCGCCGCGCACCACGCAATCGACGTTTTCATCAAGCATGTCGACGATGCGATCACTGACGCCCATGTCGATCTGAATGTCCGGATATCGCTCATAGAAGGTCGGCAAGGCCGGCACCAGGATCATTGCAGCCAGCGGGCTCGGCACGTCCACCCGCAGGCGCCCGCGGGGCAGCGCCTGGGCACCGGAGACGCTGGTCTCGGCATCGTCCATGTCGGCCAGCAGGCGAATCACCCGCTCGTAATAAGCGGCGCCGTCAGCGGTGACGTTGACCTTGCGCGTGGTGCGGTTGAGCAACTTGACGCGCAACCGTGCCTCCAGTTGCTGCACCAGTTGGGTCACGGTGGTTTTGCTCATGTGCAGGGTGTCGGCCGCCTTGGTGAAGCTGCCCGCCTCCACCACTCGAACGAATGCCTGCATCGCGTCGAAACGATCCATTGCTGCCCCATGTGTCCGTCAGATTGTTTGGATTCTACAAACAGTGATCGCCAAGGTTGCTCGTTTATCGTCCGGGCACAAGCCCCTAGAGTGGTTTCAAGATTGAATCCAACCCTTTGACGGAGACACTTATGGCACAGCGTGATGTGGTTTTCCCAGCCGGACGCCAGGCACTGTATGAGCGTAATCGCTATTCGCCGGCGATTCGCTCCAATGGCTTTTTATTCGTATCGGGGCAAGTCGGCAGCACCGAAGACGGCTCGCCAGAACCCGAACTGGAGGACCAGGTTCGGCTGGCGTTCAACAACCTGAAGGCGATTCTGGCTGCCGCCGATTGCACTTTTGATGATGTGGTCGATGTCACGGTCTTCATCGTCGATCCAGAATCGACATTCGAAACGATCTGGAAAGTGGTGCCCGAGTTCTGGGGCAGCGCACCGCATCCGACGCTCACGGCGGTGGGGGTGACGTGGTTGTATGGTTTTCAGTTCGAGATCAAGGTGATTGCCAGGTTGCCTGAAACCGCCGAGGGATGAGCTGACTGGCGGTGGGTCAGGTTGCAGCCCTGTTGAATGTGCCGCCGTCTTCGCGAGCAAGCTCGCTCCCACATGGGGTCCGGGTGGCCTCGGATACCGGGTCCACTGCAAATTCCTGTGGGAGCGGGCTTGCTCGCGAAGACGGCGGCACATTCAATTTCAATCCAAGCCGGCCCACCGCTATCGCGAGCAAGCCCGCTCCCACAGGGAATCGGCGGTGACCGCTGGTTAACCTTTTAACGCGGCTTCGATGGCCGCGATGTCGATCTTTGTCATTTCCATCATGGCTTCAAACGCGCGCTTGGCCGCTGCCTGATCGGGATTGGCTATCGCGGCGGTCAACACGCGCGGGGTGATCTGCCAGGACAGGCCCCACTTGTCCTTGCACCAGCCGCAGGCACTGGCCTGGCCACCATTGCCGATAATCGCGTCCCACAAGCGATCCGTTTCGGCCTGGTCATCGGTTGCGACCTGGAATGAAAAGGCTTCGTTGTGCTGGAACGCCGGGCCTCCGTTGAGCCCCAGGCAGGGAATGCCCATCACGGTGAACTCGACCGTCAGCACATCGCCCTGCTTGCCCATCGGGTAGTCACCGGGGGCGTGATGAACGGCCTGCACCGCACTGTCCGGGAACGTCGCGGCGTAGAACTGCGCAGCCTCCAGCGCAGCACCGTCGTACCAGAGACAAATCGTGTTTTTGTTGTTCATCCGATCTCTCCGAGAGATAAC
Organism: Pseudomonas halotolerans; assembly: GCF_039581215.1. Taxonomy (NCBI): domain Bacteria; kingdom Pseudomonadati; phylum Pseudomonadota; class Gammaproteobacteria; order Pseudomonadales; family Pseudomonadaceae; genus Pseudomonas; species Pseudomonas halotolerans. The sequence continues at coordinate 257,253 of NZ_JBCNTJ010000002.1, read as the reverse complement.
TGGACGATAAAGTCTAGCAGTCCCTACGTCGGCACAAGGCTAGCGGACCAGTGGATTGACCCGCTCCCCATGACTGACCATCCAGCGAATCATGCTCGCCAGCGGCACCCGGTAATTCTGGATGTCGCACGCGCCGGCCTGGTCCTGGCTGTACAACTCCAGGTAGCGGCTGAGCAGTAGATGTCGGCCATCCTCCGTCAAATGCAGTTCGATCTCCCGGCAATGCAGGATACCTCGGTCGAGGGTTTTCACTCGCCGGTGCAGAACCAGTACTGGGTTATTCATCAGCGGTCTCTCCCTCTTGGCAACGGGCGTCGTCCCCCGCCACCGCGCCCAACTTGCCCTGGGCGACAAAATCGGCGCGCCGTTGCGCGGCCGCGTCACGAAGCGCCACGTAGTAATCCGGTTGAGTGCGCAATTTGTCGGTCAGCGGGAGCGCCTCGGCACGACCATCGACGATGCCGCCTACGGTGTCGATCGTACCTAGCGTATCGACCGTGTCGCTGTTGCTGCCGAACGGATCGACCGCAGAACTCAGCAGTCTGCCGGTGGCGTCCCTCAAACTGGACGTTCCCAGCAGCGGCAGTTCGAGGATCGGTCCGGGGGCGAGGTTCCAGACGCCGAATGTCTGGCCGAAATCGGCCTTGTGGCGCTCGATGCCGAGCTTACCGGACACATCGATCAGCCCGACGATGCCGGCCGTGGTGTTGATGACGAAGCGTCCCAGGGTGTTGACCGAGCGTTGGGCGTTGCCTTGCAGCAGATCGTTGATGAAGACCTTGGGCTCACCGAAGTTCGCCACGAAGTTATGGACGCCCGTCTGCATGACCTCTGGCAGCTTGCGATAGCCGCGGGCAACGGGGGCCAGCGCATAGTCATCGACGGTCCGGTTGAAGGCGAAGATGCCCCGGTTGACGGGTTCTGCCGGATCATGAACGGTGTAGCTCGCAGGTTCACAACTGCCAGGGGTTGCAGCAGGCGTGCTGGTGCAGCCGCTGGCGAATGCCACGAGTCCTACGACAACAGTGCAACGGACAAACAGCGGAGCGGGCTTGGTGATCGGCATACAAGGCTATCTCGGCGAGGAATGGGGGCGATACCGGTCAGTTAGGGGGAACACAGCCATGCACCTATCCTTGTTGAGAGGGCTGTTTTTAACTGACTGACATGGGGCGATCCTGCCCCTGATTCTTTGCCTGAAGATTTCCACAACATTGCCCGTCGGCAACTTTGTTACCGAGTTGAAATATATGACGCAGGCCCCGGATTGACCCTAGTATCCCCTTCTGTATTCATTGCCCAGCGTGCCCACTGTGAGCCATCTATTACTGGTGGACGACGACCTCGAAGTCCTCGCCCTCTTGCGCAAATTCCTCGAACAACATGGCTATAGCGTCGAAGTGGCCGCCGACGGTGCCGCGCTGTGGCAGGCGGTGGCGCGTCGGTTGCCGGACCTGATCATCCTCGATGTCATGTTGCCAGGGGACAGTGGACTGGTGCTCTGCCAGCGACTGCGGGCCGAGCATACAGTTGGCATCATCATGCTCACGGCCATGGGTGAGCTGAGTGATCGGGTCGTCGGTCTTGAGCTGGGGGCCGATGATTACCTGACCAAGCCGTTCGATGCGCGCGAGTTGCTGGCCAGGGTGCGCGCTGTGCTCAGGCGCACCGGCGAAGCCAAGGGCACGTTGAACAGCACCTCGCGGCTGATTCTGGAGTTCGAAAACTGGCAACTGGACGTCACCCGCCGCGAGTTGCGCTCACCGGACAAAGTCATGATCCCGCTGTCCACCGGCGAGTTTGAGTTGCTGCTGGTCTTTGCCGAACACCCGCGCCGGGTTCTCACTCGCCAGCAACTGCTGGACCTGGCCCGCGGTGAAACCTACGACGCGTTCGATCGCAGCATCGACGTCCAGGTCAGCCGGTTGCGCCGCAAGCTGGAGAGCGATATCACTGGCCCCTCGATGATCCGCACCATTCGCAACAGCGGCTACCTCTTCAGCCCCCATGTGGTGAAGCGATGAAGCCCCGGCACTCAGCGTTCCATCGACCACGCGATACGGTAGCCCGCTGGATTGCCCTGACCACCATGCTCGCCATGCTGACGTTACTGGCCCTGAACGAGCTGTTCGGCCTGCTGGCTGGGACCTGGGCACGCCCTCCCCTGATGGAAACCGGCCTGATGGATAAGGCCGCCGCCATCACGCGCATCATCGACTCGGTGGCGCCCGGACAACGGTCCGATATCGCCAGGGCGGCCAGCGACCAGGGGTTCGCCGCGCACTGGTTACCCCGCCGGGAAGACGCGCGATTGCCGGTGATCGACGACCCGCAGTTCAGTGAGGGCTCGGCGTTCCTGCGCAAGCAACTGGGCCGGCCCGAGGCCAGGGTAGAGGCCTACGAACCCGGCGATTGGCCGGCCGATGCGCCAGACAGACGCTACGCGGTCCTCATCCAACTGGCCGACCATTCCTGGGTGGAGTTTTCCGTCCCCTCTCGCAGTTGGGGCATGAAGGAATGGATGCGCAACCTGATCATTATCGGGCTGATACTTTTATCGACGTTCATCGTCGGCCTGATTGCCACGCGGCACCTGGCGACCCCGCTGGAACGCTTCGCCGAGGGCGCCAGGCGCTTTGGCGTGGACTTCAAGGCGCCGCCCATCCCGGTGGTCGGCCCTCACGAAATCCGTCAGGCGATACTCGCGTTCAATGCCATGCAGGCCCAGCTCCAGCACTTCGTCCAGGACCGCACACAAATGCTCGCCGCCATCTCCCACGACCTGCGCGCCCCTTTGACCCGGATGCGCCTGCGCGGGGAATTCATTGAGGATGCCGAGCAGCAGTCGAGACTGTTCAGGGACGTGGATGAAATGCAGGCGATGGTCAATTGCGCGCTGGAATTCTTCCGCGACGAAGCTCGGCTCGAACACGCCACCGCGTTCGACCTGGCCGAACTGCTGCACACCGTCGTCGACGACTTCAAGGATGCCGGCACCGAGGTTTCATTCGAGGGCGCTCATCGGTTCGTTTACGTGGGCCGGCCCATCGGGATCAAGCGCGCGCTGGTCAACCTGATCGACAACGCGAGCAAATATGGCAGCGAGCCGGGTGTTCAGCTCAAGGCGTTCATAGACCGCGTCGAGATTCGCGTCCACGACCGTGGGCCAGGTATCGCCCCGCAGTTCCACGAGCAAGTCTTCGCGCCGTTCTTTCGCATCGAAGGCTCGCGCAACAGAAACACCGGCGGTGTCGGGCTAGGGCTGTCGGCGGCGCGGGCGACGGTGCTGGAGCATGGCGGGACGCTGACCCTCAGGAATCGGCGCGGTGGCGGCCTGGAGGTCAAGGTCTCGCTGCCGCTCAATTGACCCTGGACACGCCGGCAAACAATGTTCTAAACAACACGCGCCTTCCTCGGTAGGATATCCGGCCTTTTGACCAGGACCGGCCTACCGGAATTGCCCTGATGATTCTGATCATTTACGCCCACCCCTACCCTGACCAATCACGGGTCAACCAGCAAATGCTCCAGCGGGCATCCAGCAATCCGGACGTGGTCATTCGCTCTCTCTACGATCTTTATCCGGACTTCGACATTGACGTCGAGGCCGAACAGCGCGCCATCGAACAGAGCCAACTGCTCGTTCTCCAACATCCGCTGTATTGGTACAGCATGCCGCCGCTGCTGAAGTTGTGGATCGATAAAGTGTTCACCCATGGCTGGGCCTATGGCAGAGGCGCCACAGTTCTCAAAGACAAGCCCCTGCTGTGGGCCGTCTCCACGGGTGGCAACCATGATCATTTCCAGATCGGCGTCTACCCGGGCTTCCAGGTACTGGCCCAGCCCCTCCACGCAACGGCCCTCTACTGCCACATGCGCTGGCTGGAGCCGGTCGTGGTACACGGCGCGTATGCCGGCGCGTCGGAGACCCTGGACGCACAAATCGAACACTACAGCGCACGCCTGGCCTCCTGGAAGGAAGATTGATATGGAGACTCACAGCCTGATTGAACTGCTTATCTACCTGGGTTCGGCGGTGTTGATCGTGCCGATTGCCGTCAGGTTGGGCCTGGGCCCGGTGTTGGGTTATCTGCTGGCCGGGTGCGTGATCGGCCCGTGGGGACTCAAGCTCGTTACTGACGTAAAGGCGATTCTGGAATTCGCCGAAATCGGCGTCGTGCTGATGCTGTTCGTCATCGGGCTCGAGCTCGATCCCAAGCGGCTCTGGGCGCTGCGCAGGATGGTGTTCGGTGGCGGCGCCTTGCAGATGCTCGCCTGTGGCGGGGCAATCGCGGTGTTCTGCGCGGCCCTGGGGCTGAATTGGACGGCCGCGCTGCTGGTCGGCCTGACCCTGAGCCTGTCCTCCACCGCCATCACCATGCAAGCGATGAACGAGCGTAACCTGACGTCGACCGCCGTCGGACGCAGCAGCTTTGCCGTTCTGCTGTTCCAGGACATCGCGGCCATTCCCCTGGTTGCCATGATTCCGTTGTTGGCGGCCCACGGCGACACGCCGTCCGGCACCGCCCTGGTGCTTTCGATCATCAAGATCGTCGTAGCCATCAGTGTCGTCGTGCTGTTGGGGCGCTACGTGACGCGCCCTCTGTTGCGCTTCGCCGCGCGGTCGGGTCTGCGTGAGATCTTCAGCGCCGTGGCGCTGTTTCTGGTGTTCGGCTTCGGTTTTCTGCTGGAAGAGGCCGGCTTGTCGATGGCCATGGGCGCGTTCCTCGCCGGGGTGCTGCTGGCCAGTTCTGAATACCGCCATGCCCTGGAAAGCGACATCGAACCGTTCAAAGGCTTGCTGCTGGGGTTGTTTTTTATCGGTGTCGGCATGTCGATCGATTTCGGCACGCTGATCAATGCTCCGCTGAAGGTCATGACCCTGACCCTGGGTTTCATTCTGATCAAATTGTTGGTGATCAGGACCGTCAGCCGTTTGCTGAGCGTCCCTGCCGGCCAACGCTCATGGCAGGCGGTGTTGTTGGGCCAGGGCAGCGAGTTCGCCTTCGTGGTGTTCGGCGCCGCCACGCTGGCTGGCATTCTGACCGACCAGTGGGGCAAGAGCCTGACGCTGGCGGTGGCCCTGTCCATGTGCCTGACGCCGTTGCTGATCCTGCTGCTGGATCGAATAGAGTCCGCCACCAAGAAAAACCGCCAGGAATCCGACCTCGTCGATCAGCAGAACCCTCGGGTGATCATCGCCGGGTTCGGCCGCTTCGGACAGATCGCCGGGCGTCTCTTGATGTCCTGCGGCGTCGAGGTGGTGGTGCTGGACCATGACCCCGACAACATCGAGACGCTGCGCAAATTCGGCGTAAAAGTGTTCTACGGCGACGCCACGCGCCTCGATCTGCTCCACGCGGCCGGCGCCGGCCAGGCGGTGGTGCTGATCAATGCGATTGACGACCAGCAGGACAACCTGACGCTGACCCGACTGGCCCAGGAGCACTTTCCCGCGTTGAAACTGATCGTCCGTGCGCGGGACATGGGGCACCTGATCACCCTGCGGCAGATGGGCGTAGAGACCGCCGAGCGGGAAACCTTCGAAAGCGCGTTGGCATTGGGCCGAAATGCGCTGGTGCAGATGGGTGTCGGGGCTTACGAAGCGCGCGAGCGCGCGGATCAATTCCGTCGTTTGAATCTGCAGATGCTGGAGGAAATCGTCGCCCAGCCGGAAGACGACCTCAAGTTCAGGCACGACGCCTACCAGCGCGCCAACGCGTTGCTCACCGAAATGTTCAACGAAGACCGTGCGCGCCCCGTCGACAGTTGGCCTGACCATCATCGAAACGAGACGGATGAGGCACGCAGCTGATCCATCCCCCGGCGTCACACTCGCCCGAACTGGCGCCGGTACTCCACCGGCGTCAGCCCAGTCAGCGCCTTGAACATCCGTTGCAGGTTGGAACTGCTGCTGAAACCCAGTTCGGCGCCGATGCTGGCGAGGGGTAATGATGTCAGCGTCAGGCGTTCGCTGACCTGGTTCAGCTTGATGCACCGGGCGTACGCTGCGACGGTCTGGCCCGTTTCGCTGCCGACCTTGCGCGCGAGCGTGCGCTCGGACATGGCGAGCCGCCCCGCCAGCGCCTTGACCGTGATGTGTTCCGCTGGCATTTGTTCGATCAGCCCATGCAACCGACGCAGCAACCCATCGGGCTGCTGGACCAGGGCGATCCCTTGGAACGCCGCGTGAGAAACCGCTGGGCGCGCAAGCACCATGAGCCGCGTAATGTCGCGCAGCACATCACGGCTGACGCTCTGTTCGATCAATTTTTCCGCGATGGGCAAATAACCATTCACCCCCGAAGCAGTGGCGGTTCGCTCATTGAACACGCAGTTCTGATCGCTTTGCCAACGGACTTTTTGATACTGCGCCTGCATCGCCTGAGCCAGCCACCACGTTACCGTCGCGCCCTGCCCGTCCAATTGCCTGCAGGCGGCCAGCAGGCAAACGCCTGTGCAGTAAGCCCAGAGCTGAAGGTGTCGGGGACGTTTCGACAGGGCTTTCAACAGCAGGGTCTGCCCGGCAAGTACCGCGTTCACCTGCTCGGCCGATTCGGCCCAGAAACCGGGGACCAGGACGGCGTCGAGTTCGCAACGGCCCAGGGCCGCCTGCGCTTGCAGGCTTATGCCATGTGCACAGGTTACCGGGCCTGCTTGCAGGGCGACATAAGTCGCCTCGAACAACACCCGACCGCTTCTGCGGTTGGCCGCATGCAGCAGATCGGCGAACGCAAACAGGCCGGCAGGCATGCAACCGGGAAACAAGAGTAGACCGACACGAAGTTTTTGAGGCATGGCTTGAAATGAATCAATGATGTCAGATTCGGCCATTATGCCCATCACCGCCGATCGACACCATGAAGCGCTCGCCCAATAAAGGAACGCTCCCATGAAAATTCAGCAGATCCGTAACGCCACGATCATCCTTGAATCAGGCCCGTACCGTGTGCTCGTCGATCCGATGCTGGCCGGCAAAGGTGCGCTGCCGCCGCTTCGGTTGTTCGGCGCCACCCAGCGCAATCCACTGGTGGAACTGCCAGCCTCTACGGCGGGCAACCTGGAGACCGTGACTCACTGCCTGATCACGCACTGCCAGAAAGGTCATTTCGATCATCTGGACCGAGCGGCCAAGCGGTGGTTGAGGGAAAAACAGATCCCGGTGATCTGCACACCCCATGACGCCCCCTATCTCGCCAAGCGGGGCTTGAATGCCCAGCCGCTTGCCAAGGAACACCAACAGCCCGGCGCGTTCTTGGGCGGCACGATCCGTACAGTCAGGTGCACCCATGGGCAGGGCCTGGTGGGCAAGCTGATGGAGCACGGCGTCGGTTACCTGATCGAGCTGCCTGGCGAACCCAGCGTCTACCTCACCGGCGACACCCTGCTCAGCCCCGCCGTGCGCGAGTTTGTCTTGCACCATCAACCGCAGGTCAGCGTGGTGCCGGCAGGCGGGGCGCGGTTCGATTTAGGCGGCGACATCATCATGGGCATCGAGGAAACCCTGGCGTTCGCCCGCTTGTCTCGCGGAACCGTGGTTGCCAATCACCTCGAAGCGATCAGCCACTGCCCGACGACGCGCAAAGCACTGCGCGACGCCGCCGCGATGGCAGGCCTCGAAGGTCGGATACGGGTACCGGAAGATGGCGAGACGTTGGTGTTCCAGCCTGCCTAAAAGAACCCGTCCAACTCGCTCATCGGACGCAGGCGTACATGAGCAGAGAAAGGAAATCACGAAAGGCTCGACGATGGACGGTAAACTGGCCGCTTGCGTCGCGACCGCCCCATTACCCTTTCCTGAACAAGAGGCTTTCATGGCAAACCAAGACATCACGTTCATCCCCGATCCGGACGCAGACTCCATCTCTTCCGACGTCACCGGCTTCGGCGGCCTGCTGGTTTCCACCCAGATCCCCACTCGCCCTGACGGCAGCCTGGAACTGGGTGACATCACCTTGCAAAGCGAATGCACATTGCAGGCACTCAAGACGGCCCTGGAAGGCGCCGGCAGTTCCATGGACCGGGTCTTGCACCTGACCATTTACCTCACCGACATGGCCGACCGCGCGGCCTTCAACGAGGTGTACCAGCGTTTCTTCGCCAAACCCTGGCCGGTACGCGCCGCAGTGGGCGTGGCGTCGCTGGCGGTTGAAGGGATGCGGGTGGAAGTGACGGCGATGGCGGCCAAAGGCTGAGGTAGCGGCTTGTTGAACACTCAGCGCGGCATTTGAGGCCCCCCTAAGGTCAATCCAAAGTGCCCCTTGTGGCGAGGGAGTGGCCGCCGCGTCTGCGACGCCGCGTTGTCGCGCGGGGAACTGGCTCCTGTGGCGAGGGGATTTATCCCCGTTGGGCTGCGTAGCGGCCCTAGAGCAGTTAACGCAATCTTCCTGGCGCACCGAGTTGCCTGGTTTGGGGGCTGCTGCGCAGCCAACGGGGATAAATCCCCTCGCCACAAAGGAGGCGCACTCGCCTGACTGAGATCACATTGCCGAGTTGTGTTTGGCAGATTAAAAGTCAGCAGGTTGTAGTTTGTTCCGTGAGAGCTTGCTCCCTCGCCACAGGTGCTTGATGAGTTCAAACCCGCCGGACATGTCCCAAATGCGCGATTTCCACGAAAACAGTCATTTGCGCACCTAGCCCAAGCCTCGGCGGCTGTCTAAAGTGCGGCGTTTTCCACCCTTGCGGGCGTATTTATGAATCTCTGGTTCCGACTGTTGCTCATGCTGTTTCGTCGCCCCTGGCGCAAGCCGACCGGCCCCTTGGATACCACCGTGGTGCGCATGCGGGTGTGGCCGTTGGACCTGGACCTCAACCGCCACGTCACCAACGGACGTTATTTCACCCTGGCCGACGTTGGGCGAATGGATTACGTGTTGCGCAGCGGCGCCTACAAAGTGGCTTTGCGCAACCGGGCAGTGCCGATCGTGGGGGATGTTTGGGGCAAGTTTCGCCGGGAGCTGAAGCTGTTCGAGGCGTTCGAGGTGCACACTCGCTTGCTGGGCTGGGACGAGAAGTGGACCTTCATGGAACACCGTTTCCTGAGCCAGGGACGTGTGGTGGGCGTGGTGATGATGCGCGGTCTGTTCCGCTCGGCCCAGGGCACGATTGCACCAAGAGAGTTTATTCGCGCATTGGGGCTGGCCGAACAGTCACCGGCCATGCCCGAATGGCTCAGCGCCTGGTCGCAAAGTTGCGATGGCATGAGCCTTACGCTTCGGGAGGAGGAAAGTGGGCGTACGGTTGGCTGAACGGGTCATGACTGACATCGATCCGCGCCAGCCGGCACTGCACATCCCTCCCCCACAACAGCGTGAGTCTTACTGAACGGTTTTCAGCTTGACCACATCACCGGACACCTTGGTGGTGTAACCGGTCAGGACCCAGGCCCAGAACCAGTCTTCCTGTACTTGGGTGTTGATCATGGCGTCGCCGCCCTTGGCCAGGATCGCGGCATTCTGAGCGCGCACGAAACGGTTGTTCTGGCGGATCGGGATCATGCCGAACAGCAGCAGACCGGTAGCCTTCGCTTCACTGTGGCCGACCACGGTGTATTGGCTGCTGTCGTACTGTTTGGTTTTCATCGGGGTGCCGGTGCAACCCGCCAGGGCCAGGCCAACCAGTGCGCAGGCGACAATTTTGCTGAGGTGGTTCATTGAATACTCCATGAGAAAACGCCCGGGATCCATCTCTCGGGCGGCGCGTACTCTAACCGATCAGCATCAAATTGACATCACTCCATTCATCCCTCCGTAAGGCTCGACGCAGAGCCATTCGTCAGTTGCCTCTGCAGCGAAACGGGCGCTCGTCGATACCATGGACACTGTGCCACGGAAGGTAATCCTGCCCATTGCGGCTGATGCGTGATGGCCGATTCCGTTGGAGCATTGACCATGATTGATCTGACTGTCTGGAACATCACCCTGCCCGTGCAGACCCCGGCGCAGGTCGTGGCGACCAAGGCCATGCCCACGCTGCAGAACAAGTACTTCAACCGCTCAGGCGAGCGGATTATCTTCTGGGCGCCGGTGAACGGCTCCCATACGGGTAAAAGTGACTACCCGCGCTCCGAATTGCGCGAAACCACCAAAGACGGCAAGTTGCGCAACTGGCGTTACAACAGCGGCGTCAATACCCTCAAAGGCACCTTGGCGGTGAACCAGGTTCCTTCCCAGGGCCGTGTAGTCGTGGCGCAGATCCACGCCAAGGATGCCCCTACGCCGCTGTTGAAACTGGTGTATCGCTACGCCAAGGGCACCGGCAACATTGATGTGGAATATCGGGTAAAACCCAAGGACAAGAAGAGCCCGGTGATCTATACCGTGCCGAAAGTGGCGCTGAACAAAACCTTCAGCTACTCCCTGCAAATGGACAAGCAAGGCAAGCTCACGGTGCTGATCAACAACGTTGGCAAGCAGGTGAAGCTGGACCGCTCCTGGCATCCCTACAACTTCTACTTCAAGGCCGGCGTCTACACGCTGGATAACGTCGGCTCTTCCAGCGAAGGCGGGAAAGTGACCTACACCAAACTGGACGTCAGCCATAAATGACTGACGTCCAGCACCTCAGGCCTTTGAAGCGGCCACGGCCGCCTGCCGGCCGTTGAAGGTAAACAGGAAACAGACGAACACCAGCAGCGCAAAACCGGCCGGGAACAGCCAGATGTTTTTCCACTCATGGCCGCCGTCCACGGCATAGTGATCGGTCACCTGCCCCGCTACCCAGAAGCCGATCAGCATGCCAACGCCATAAGTCGCCAACGTAATCAGCCCCTGGGCTGAGCTGCGAAAACGCTCCGGCGCCTTGGCATCGGTGTAGATCTGCCCCGAGACAAAAAAGAAGTCATAGCAGATGCCGTGCAGGGCAATGCCGGTGAAGAGCATGAACGCCAGGTCGCCGTTATTGCCGTAGGCGAACAGCACGTAACGCAGCGCCCAAGCCAGCATGCCGACCAGCAGCGCCAACTTGATGCCAAAGCGCTGGATGAACAGCGGCAACAGCAACATGAACAGCACTTCGGAGACTTGCCCGATGGCCATTTTCGCCGTGGGGTTGCTCATGCCGGTTTCGGCCAGGAACGGGTTGGCGTTCTGGTAATAGAACGCCAGAGGGATGCAGATCAGGATCGAGGCGATGAAGAACACCAGGTAGCTGCGATCCTTCAACAGGCCCAGGGCATCCAGGCCCAGCAGTTGTTTGACGCCACCTGTGCTCGCTTGCGCCTTGAGCGGTGCGGTGGCCGGCAACGTGAAGCTGTAGAGTCCCAAGACCAGCGAGGCGATGCCCGCCATCAGGAAGGTATTGCGCAAGCCACCTGCCGAGATCGCTTCGCGCGAGTCCCAGGCAAACACAAAGCTGATCACCACGCCCGCGACGATCCAGCCGATCGTGCCCCACACCCGGATGCGGGAGAACTCCAGCGCCGGGTCGCGCATCTGGCGGAACGCCACGGAATTGACCAAGGCCAGGGTCGGCATGTAGATCACCATGTAGGCCAGCACGTACGGGTAAAACACGCTGAAATCCGCCGCTGAATACAGCTGATACAACAACACCGCGCCCAACAGATGCAGCACCGCCAGAATGCGTTCGGCGTTGAAGTAGCGATCAGCGATCAGGCCGATCACGAAGGGGGCAATGATCGCTCCCCAGGACTGGGTGGAAAACGCCATGCCGATCTGCCCACCGCTGGCGCCCAGGGTGCTGGACAGAAAGGTCCCCAGGGTGACGAACCAACCGCCCCAGATAAAGAACTGCAGAAACATCATCACGCTCAAGCGTGCATTCATCATGGTCATGACTGTCACCGTTTTATTGTTGTTCTTGTGAAAAAACAAAGCCGAACACAGCCTTTGTGGCTACAGGATTCATTGTGGGAGCAAGGCTTGCCCGCAATACAGGCGCCTCATTTCCCCAGGGACCGCGTTAACTTCATCGCGGGCAAGCCTTGCTCCCACAGTAAGTCCCTTCGCCAGAGGGTGCTGTACTGGGCCTGATACAGGCTCACCTCAGCAGGCCCAACAGCCGCCGGTTGGAATCCTCATCGGCCGTTACCCCGGCAAAATCGTCAAACGCCTTTCGGGTCTTGCTGATCATGTGCTGGCGGATGAACGCCGCGCCTTCTGCGGCGCCCTGTTGCGCGTCCTTCAGGCAACACTCCCATTCCAACACCGCCCAGCCGCTGAAATCGTATTGGGTCAGTTTGCTGAAGATCGATTTGAAATCGATCTGGCCATCGCCCAGCGAACGGAACCGCCCGGGACGATCGACCCAGCCCTGATAACCGCCGTACACACCGGAACGGGCGTCGGGCCGGAACTCGGCGTCCTTGACGTGGAACATGCGGATGCGTTCGTGGTAGCGGTCGATGAAACCCAGGTAGTCCATCTGTTGCAGGAGCAAATGGCTGGGGTCGTAGAGGATCGCCGCCCGAGGATGATGATCGACGGCTTGCAAAAAGCGTTCGAACGAGGCGCCGTCGTGCAGGTCTTCGCCCGGATGGATTTCGTAGCACAGGTCCACGCCGGCTGCGTCGAAGCAATCCAGAATGGGCCGCCAGCGTCGGGCCAGTTCGGCGAACCCTTGCTCCACCAGGCCAGAGGGACGTTGCGGCCACGGGTACAGGTACGGCCATAGCAACGCACCGGAAAACGTCGCATGGGCGGTGAGGCCCAGGCGCTGGCTGGCGCGGGCGGCGAGTTTCAATTGCTCGATCGCCCATTCGGTTCGTGCCTGGGGCTGGCCGCGCAGATGGGCCGGGGCGAAGTCATCGAACAGCGCGTCGAACGCCGGATGCACCGCCACCAACTGGCCTTGCAGGTGCGTCGACAACTCGCTGATCTGGACACCGGCCTGGGCGCAAATGGCCTTGAGTTCGTCGCAGTATTCCTGGCTCTCGGCGGCGCGGGCCAGGTCGATGTATTGCGTGCCCGAGGTCGGCAGTTGAATGGCTTTATAACCTTGCGAGGCCGCCCATTGGGCGATGTTCGCCAGGGTGTCGAATGGCGCTTCGGCGGACATGAACTGCGCCAGGAAAATACCTGGGCCACGCAGGCCTGTCGGTGTTTCGGCAATGGGATTCACGACGCGGTTCTCCAGATTCATTGTGTGCAGGCCAGTGCGGTCCACTTGGCATCGCCACGATGGTTGGCGATGGCCGCTTCGATAAAGGCCATGCCGCGCAGACCGGTTTCGATGCCGGGTACGCCGGGGGCGTCAGGCCCTGGTGCCTTGGCCCGTATGGCGCGGGCCAAGTCACCATAGAGGTTGGCCATGGCTTCCAGATAACCTTCGGGATGGCCGGCGGGCAGACGCATCCGCTGGCGGGCGGCCTCGCACAGCCAGGGCTGACCCACGCCGGAACGCAAGACTCGCAGGGGTTGGTCGATGGGACGATGGATCAGGCTGGCCGGTTCTTCCTGGCGCCATTCCAAGCCACCCTTGTCGCCATACAGGCGGATTTTCAGCGGGTTCTCTTCACCCGCGCAGACCTGACTGGCAATCAGCACGCCGCTGGCGCCACCGGCCATGCGCAACAGCATCGCCGCGTCGTCGTCCAGTTGCCGGCCCGGGATGTGGGTGCCCAGCGCCGCGCATATCTGTTCGATGGGTTGGTCAGCGACGAATTCCGCCAGGGAAAACGCATGGGTGCCGATGTCGCCAATGCAACCACCCAACCCTGACTGCTCAGGATCGTCACGCCAGCCGGCCTGTTTGTTGCCTTGCCCGGCGACGTCCTGACTGAGCCAGCCCTGGGGGTACTCGACCAGCACTTTGCGCACCGTGCCGATCACGCCGGTGCGCACCATCTCCCGGGCCTGCCAGACCATCGGATAACCCAGGTAGGTGTGAGCCAGGCCGTAGAGCCGGTCGCTGCTTTCAAGCACTTGCTTGAGGGCCAGCAGTTCACCCAGATTCAACGCGGCAGGCTTTTCACTGAACACATGAAACCCCGCCTTCAGCGCCTGGCTGGCGATGGGGGCGTGCAGATGATTGGGGGTGACGATGACCAGCAATTCCATGCGCAGGTCCGCCGGCAGCGCCGCTTCGCTGTCGAGCATGCCTTGCCAATCGTTGTAGCAACGGTTTGCAGCCAGGCCCAGGGCCGCGCCGGTCTGCTGATTGTTGTGCGCATCACGGCTGAACGCACCGCATACCAAGTCAAAACCACCGTCCAGACCCGCGGCCTGACGGTGGGCCTGGCCAATGAAAGCGCCCTCTCCACCGCCGACAAAGCCCATTCTTATTTTGGCTGCTACAGGATTCATCGCGACTCTCTTAGGCTGGGACTGATGATAATGTAACCGGTTACATCATGGCGGAAATCTAGGCTCAGTTTTGCGGCATGTCAAACCCGTTGGCACATGCATGAGCATTTGTGCGACGCGCAACCTGCGGTAAGCTCCCCAACCGTGCCGGCATTCCTGGCGCCGAATCGAGGTGATTTTGTCCAATATCCGTGAAGTGGCGCGGCTGGCCGGTGTTTCGGTGGCCACGGTTTCCCGAACGCTGAAATCTCCCGAACGGGTGCTGCCCCAGACTCGGGACAAGGTTAATGCGGCGGTGGAACAGGCCGGTTATCGGCCCAACCTGATGGCCGTGCAGTTTCGCTCCCGGCGAACCGGCAACCTGGTGATACTGGTCCCGACCATCGCCAACACCTTTTTCGCCCGGGTCATCAGCGGGGCCCAGCAGGCTGCGCAGGCGGCCGGCTATCGATTGTTGTTGTGCGACACCCAGGGCCAGGTCGAAATCGAGCGCGAATTTGCCGCCCTCGTCTACGCGCACCAGGCCGACGGGGTGATCCAGTTCCGGGCGAGCAACCCGTTCGAATCGCTTCCCGCAGGCGCCGAATCGTTGCCGCTGGTCAACGCCTGCGAGGTGGTCAAGGACGCGCCCTACCCGACCATCAGCCTCGACAACCGGGCCGCCGCCCAGGCCATGACCGAACACTTGATCGGCCTCGGCCACCGGCGCATCGGCATTATCAAAGGGCCCCGAAGCAGTCCCCTGACCCTGGATCGTGTGGCCGGTTATCAGGATGCCTTGTGCCAGGCCGGTATCACCGCCGACCCAAGCCTGATCTGTCACGGTGACTTCACGCTGAAGGCCGGCTACGAGGGGGCCGGCGCCATGCTGGCCTTGGCCGAGCGGCCCAGCGCGCTGTTTTGTGAAAACGACGAGATGGCCATTGGCGCGCTCAAGCGCATCAAGCAAATGGGCTTGCGGGTGCCCGAGGACATTTCACTGGTGGGTTTTGATGACATTCCTTTCGCCGCGTATTGCGATCCTCCGCTGACCACCCTGGCCCAACCTGCCGAAACCTTCGGCCAGCGAGCGGTGCAGATGCTGATCGCCCTGATCGAGAAAAAACCGATTGCCGAACGGCATGTCGTGCTGCCGTTCGAGCTGACCGTGCGCGCCAGCACCGCCGCGCCAGGCCCGGCGTTTAGCGAAGAGGCTTAAAAAAAACGACACCCATCACCTTTTGATGCGCTATTGACTCGCCACCTGCGGGCCCGTTTCGACTACAGTGGCACTACTCTGCATAAAGCCATAACAAGACGGAGAGTTTCCCATGCGAGTCAACAAGCGCTTCACCCTTCTGGCCGCCGCGGCAGCCCTGGTGGTCACGACCACAGCCCAGGCAGCCCCGGCGTACATCAACATCCTGACGGGGGGCACCAGCGGGGTTTATTACCCAATCGGGGTCGGCCTGTCGCAGATTTATAGCAACGGGATCGAAGGTTCCAAGACCTCAGTACAGGCCACCAAGGCCTCGGTGGAAAACCTCAACCTGCTGCAGGCCGGTCGCGGTGAGCTGGCACTGGCGCTGGGCGACTCGGTGGCGGACGCCAAGAACGGCGTGGAAGATGCCGGTTTCAAAGCCCCTCTGACCAAACTGCGAGCCATCGCCGGCGCCTACCCCAACTACATCCAGATCGTTGCCAGCCAGGAATCGGGCATCAAGACCCTGGCCGACCTCAAGGGCAAATCCATCTCCGTGGGGGCGGCCAAATCCGGTACCGAGCTCAATGCGCGAGCCATCCTCAAGGCCGCAGGGCTGAGCTACAGCGACATGAAGGTCCAGTACCTGCCGTTCGCCGAATCGGTGGACCTGATCAAGAACCGTCAACTGGATGCCACGCTCCAGTCCTCCGGGCTTGGGATGGCGGCCATTCGTGACCTGGCCTCGACCATGGCGCTCAACTATGTGTCGATCCCGGCAGACGTGGTGGCGAAGATCGGCAACCCGGCCTACCAGAGCGCAAATATCCCGGCCAATACCTACGACGGTCAGGCCGAAGCCGTGCCGACCGTGGCCATCACCAACATCCTGGTCACCCGCGCAGACGTCTCGGACGAGATGGCCTATCAGATGACCAAGCTGATGTTCGATAACCTCACCCGCCTGGGCAACGCCCATTCGGCGGCCAAGGACATCAAGCTGGAAAATGCCGCGAAGAACTTGCCCATTCCTCTGCATCCCGGTGCCGAGCGCTACTACAAGGAAGTCGGCGCGCTGTAGACCGACCCGGTGCAACGGCGATGATCGCCGTTGCACCCTCCTGGTTCGCACCTTCGATGTAGACAAGAGGCTTTCAGTTAATGAGTGAAATTCAGCACGGTCTTCCCTCCGACCCACGAGACTGGCCCAAGACGCTGTTCTACGTGGCCCTGCTGTTTTCTGTATTCCAGATCATCACCGCCGCCTTCTCCCCCATTTCCAGCCAGGTGCTGCGTGCCGTGCACGTGGGTTTCCTGTTGTGGGTGGTGTTCCTCAGTTATCCCGCCTATGGCGCAAGCCGCCCCTGGCAACCCCTGGCGTGGGTGCTGTCCCTGGCTGGCATCGCCACGGCCGCGTACCAATGGGTCTTCGAGTCTGACCTGATCCAGCGCTCCGGTGACTTGACGTCCACGGACCTCATCGTCGGGATCGTTTTGATCGTGCTGGTATTCGAAGCAGCGCGGCGAGTGATGGGGATTGCCCTGCCGCTGATCTGCGGGTTGTTCCTGGCCTATGGGCTGTTCGGTGAATACTTGCCGGGCGAGCTGGCCCATCGCGGCTACGGCTTCGATCAGATCGTCAATCAATTGTCCTTTGGCACCGAGGGCCTGTACGGCACGCCCACCTACGTATCGGCCACCTACATTTTCCTATTCATTCTGTTCGGTTCCTTTCTTGAAAAGGCCGGAATGATCAAGCTGTTCACCGACTTCGCCATGGGCCTGTTCGGCCACAAGCTCGGCGGCCCGGCCAAAGTGGCCGTGGCCTCCTCTGCCTTGATGGGTACCATTACCGGCTCGGGCATCGCCAACGTGGTGACCACCGGGCAGTTCACCATCCCGCTGATGAAGCGCTTCGGCTATAAGGCCGCGTTTGCCGGCGGCGTGGAAGCCACCTCCAGTATGGGCAGTCAATTGATGCCGCCGATCATGGGCGCCGTGGCGTTCATCATGGCCGAGACCATCAACGTGCCATTCGTTGAGATCGCCAAAGCGGCGCTGATTCCCGCGTGCCTGTACTTCGGCTCGGTGTTCTGGATGGTTCACCTGGAGGCCAAGCGCTCCAACCTCAAGGGCTTGCCCAAAGACCAATGCCCCAGCGCGCTGGGCGCCGTCAAAGAAAACTGGTATCTGCTGATCCCCCTCGCCGTGCTGATCTACCTGCTGTTCTCCGGTCGCACGCCGCTGTTTTCCGGCATGGTCGGGCTGGCGCTCACCGCCATCGTGATTCTCGGCTCGGCGATTATTTTGCGGGTGTCGAGTTTTGCAATGCGCTGCGCGTTCTGGATCGCGCTGGGCATCCTGTGCGTGGGCTTTTTCCAGTTAGGCATCGGCGTCATATTTGCGGTGATCGCGGTGTTGGTGGCGATCTGCTGGTTCATCAAGGGCGCGCGGGAAACCCTGACGGTTTGCCTGCATGCACTGGTGGACGGCGCGCGGCATGCGGTGCCGGTGGGGATTGCCTGCGCCCTGGTGGGGATCATTATCGGCGTGGTGTCGTTGACCGGTGTGGCGTCGACCTTCGCCGGCTACATCCTGGCCATCGGCAAAGACAACCTGCTGCTGTCGCTGATCCTGACCATGATCACTTGCCTGGTGCTGGGCATGGGCATCCCGACTATTCCCAATTACATCATCACCAGTTCGATCGCCGCGCCCGCCTTGCTGGAACTGGGCGTGCCGCTGATCGTGTCGCACATGTTCGTGTTCTATTTCGGCATCCTCGCCGACCTGACGCCTCCGGTCGCGCTGGCCTGCTTCGCCGCTGCGCCCATCGCCAGGGAAACGGGGCTGAAAATCAGCTTCTGGGCGGTGCGCATCGCCCTGGCCGGCTTCGTCATTCCATTCATGGCCGTCTACAACCCGGCGCTGATGCTCCAGGGCGACAGCCTATGGATGACCGCTTACATGCTGATCAAGACGATGCTGGCGGTCGGGCTCTGGGGAATGGCGTCCACCGGCTACCTGCAACAGAAAATGCCGATCTGGGAACGCCTGATGTGTTTTGCCGCCGGGGCTTTGTTGGTCGTGGCGCTGCCGCTGACCGATGAGATCGGCTTCCTGTTGGGGGCCCTGCTGATCTTTCAACACGTATGGCGCTCGCGGCGCACTGGACGGGCCTTGGCGTGATCGGTTTGTGCCTGGGCCTGGCCGGTGCGGTCTGGGCCCAGCTTCCTGTCACTGATTTCACCCTGGCGTGGAATCACACCATCGAGAAAATCCGGTGGGAGGAAGATTACCGTGTGACTGAACAAGGCCTGGTTCTGGGCGAAGCCAGGGTCAGGGGCAACGGCGCCGGCATGGAAGTTCCGGACGGTGCCCGGTTGAAAAACGGCAGTTGGCACTATCAGCGCCGGTTGCCGCCCCTGCAACCGTTGAAACTGGGGCGAACACCCGAGGCGGGTGATTACCAGTTGTGCTTCGACGGGGCTTGCCAGCCGATGAGCCATTGGCTCGGACCGCCCAAGGCAAGCCAGCCGACGGTGGAGTTGTGGAGTTGCGGATAACCAGGTCCCCTGGTCCAAACAGAACGCTGTGGCGAGGGGATTTATTGTGGGAGCAAGGCTTGCCCGCAATACAGGCGACTCGTTTCTCCAGAGACCACGTTGCCTTCATCGCGGGCAAGCCTTGCTCCCACACCTGATTCTCTCGCCACAAGGAACCGCAGGGCGAGAGGGTCAGTCACTCAGGCAAACGTCGCCCCACGGGTGTTCACGAACAGTGCATACAACGAGTGGCTGCCGGCCATGAACAGGCGATTACCCTCTCGTCCGCCAAAGCAGACGTTAGGGCAGCGCTCCGGCAGGGAGATGTGTCCGATAGCCTTGCCCTCGGGGTTGAACACTCGCACACCGTCGAGCTTTTCCAGGTCGGCCTTGGGATCGCCATTACCGCCCCAACCGCACCAGAGGTTGCCACTCTCGTCGCATTTAAGTCCATCGATGGCCGCGTAATCCAAGCCTTCGATGTGCTTGCGCCGCTCGCCCAGGGTGCCATCGTCCTTGACCGTGATCGCCCACACCAGACGGTTCGGCTTGGCCCGGCCTTCGACCACGTAGAGGATCTTCTCGTCTGGAGAAAAGCACAGGCCGTTGGGCCCAGCCATGTCGTCGATCACCCGGGTGACCTTGCCGGTATCACCGTCAATGCGGTACACCGCGTGGGGCTGGGCAGGTGCGACTTTGTGCCCTTCGTAGTTGTTGCCGGTCTGGAACGGTGGATCGGTGAACCAGACAGAACCGTCACGTTTGCACACGATGTCGTTGGGCGAGTTGAAAGGCTTGCCCTCGAAACTGTCCGCCAGCACGGTGAGGGTGCCGTTGTGCTCGGTGCGAGTGACGCGCCGGCCTTCAGTCGACGTGGTGGAGCCTTCGCAGACCAGCAAGCGGCCTTGGCGATCACGGCACAGGCCGTTGGAAAAGTTGGAGTTCTCGCGGTAAACCGACAGGCTGTCGGTGACTTCATCCCAGCGCATGATGCGGTTATTGGGAATGTCACTGACCAGCAAGTAACGACCGTCGCCCACCCACACCGGCCCTTCCGCCCAGCGCAGGCCAGTGGCGAGCTTTTCAACACTGGCGTTGAACAGCCGCAGGTCCATGAAGCTGGGGTCGAGGATCTTGATCAGCGGGTCAGGGTAACGCTGGCTCAAGGGCTCTGCCTGGGTCAGGCTGGGCAGGTTGCCCAAAGTGGCCGCGGCGGCTGAAACCACCAAGGATTTTTTCAGGAACACCCGACGGCCCTGGTGGGCGGTCGTTGCAGGTTGCGAAGCATCCATCGTGCGTCTCC
Source organism: Pseudomonas halotolerans (assembly GCF_039581215.1). Lineage (NCBI taxonomy): Bacteria > Pseudomonadati > Pseudomonadota > Gammaproteobacteria > Pseudomonadales > Pseudomonadaceae > Pseudomonas > Pseudomonas halotolerans. The sequence continues at coordinate 236,961 of NZ_JBCNTJ010000002.1, read as the reverse complement.
GTTAATTATTATTGGACGGCGACGACAGTTTTACTCCGTGATAGGACATCGTACAAGTACGCCACCTACCCAGCGCAAAGAAAAAATTCAGTGCGCGTGGAGCGGGATCCGTACGGTGAAGGTGGTGCCCGATATTGCCTTGGAATGAACCTCAATGGTGCCCTTATGGGCGGATACGATGGCTGAGGCGATGTGCAGGCCCAGCCCAAGCCCAGCCGTAGAGCCATACTGCATGTCGCCGTTGCGCAATTGCCGGACCATCGGGTTGAAGATGCTGGCAATGGCGTCTTTCTCGATCGGCTTGCCCTGGTTGTTGATGGCGATCACCGCAGTGTCCTCTTCGGTGCTCAATGAAACGGTAATCGGCGCCCCTTCGCTGCCATGCTGGACGGCGTTGCCGATGAGGTTGGCGAACACCTGCTCCATGCGCGCCTGATCAAACAGGCCTTCCAGGGCACCGGTGGTTTCAAAGATGATTCTGCTTTCCGGGTGATAAGCCCGCGCCTCTTCCACCATGCCTTCACAGGCCGCCACCAGATCACCATTAAAGCGCTGCACCGGAATGCCCGAGCCCAACTGGGTACGGGTAAAGTCCAGCAGATCGCCGACAATCTTGTTGGCCCGTTTGACGCTGGTGTAGATGCGCGAAGTTATCTTGGTGGCTTTGGCGGGCAAGTCACCTGCCCGCAGCAGCACTTCGGAACTGAGCAGGATCGCGCCCAAGGGGCTGCGCAGGTCATGCCCCAGAATCCCAAGAAAGATATTGCGACTCGCATCGACAGCGCCCGAATAACTGACCACCGATTCCGCCAGGGCCTGATCCACCGCTTCGTTGAAACGAATCAGATCGGTCATGACCTGCTCCTGATCCAACTGGGTCTGCGGCATCCAGAGCAACAGCACGCTGGTGCGCAGCGCACGGTACTCCGAAACCATCTGCTCCACCGTAAACCCCGAGGACTGGCGAATGACCGCATGGGTTTCGGCTGCGGTTTCAGCCTCTGCCGCTGGCGCGTCGCCCTGGGACTTGGCGATCTGTTCCTTGACCGTCTGCGACGTGCGCAGGTCAGCGGCAATGGTGCGCAGCATTTGCTCGGCGTGATCGCGCAGGGCCAGCGAATCCATGCCATGGGAGGCCGGTGTGATGGTTTTGGCGAAGTCTTCCCACGCCTGAAGAATCGGCTCGATATTGTCGAGAATGAAATCAGCCAGGCGCATGGGTCGCTCCGCGGAAGGGGTAGATCAAGGGCGGTGTGGAAACAACCCAACGATCAAGTTGTTGTACAGCAAACCGACGAACAATGTGCGGCGGACCTGCGAGGGATCGCTGTGAATCGGTAGATGGCTTTCGGATGCGAAGCTTGTGTCTTGCATGCCTATGGGGTAAAAAACCAAGTCAAGTTGTACGACAACCTATAACTACGATAGCCGATCCGAAGCGTCTTGCTTCGGCGGCCTGCCTCTGAGACGCCCTGCCATGACCCGCTCCACGGCTGCACCTGACACCCCCACTCCGTTACCGCGACACCTCGCCGTACTGGTTCTGCTGTGCATGGGATGTGCCTTCGCCGGCAACCATGTTGCCGCCCGCGCGGCATTTGATGACGGTGCCGGGGTCTTGTTGGCGATCCTGCTGCGCTCGGGCGGCACCCTGCTGGTGCTGGCCGCCATGGTGCTCTGGCAACGCCAGAACCTGCGCCTGCCGCAAGGCGTCTGGCGCTGGCAACTGGCTCTGGGGTTGTTGATTGCCGCCCAGAGTCTGTGCCTGTATTCCGCCGTGGCGCGGGTCCCGGTGGCCCTGGCGCTGTTGGTGGGCAATGTTTTTCCGATCCTGCTGGCGTTGCTGACCTGGGCACTGGGCGGGCCACGTCCCACTGCACGTACTGCCACGTTGATGGGCATGATCCTGGTGGGCTTGGTGTTCGTGTTGGAAGTACCCGCCCGGCTGTCATCGCAGGAGAGCGTCGGCCCACAATGGTTACTGGGTGTTGGCCTGGCCTTCAGTGCCGCCTGTGTCTTTGCCTGCGCGCTGTGGATCACCGACCACAAATTGTCCCAAGTACGCGGTTCGGTGCGCAGCCTGCTGACCATTTTCATCGTGTTCAGCAGCGTCAACCTCGCCGGGCTGACCGGCGCCCTTCCCGGCGGCTTCGACCTGCCGGCCAGCAGCACCGGCTGGTTCGCCCTGGCGACCCTGGTGGTGCTCTATGGCACCGGGTTTATCGTGCTGTTCATCTCCGTGCCTCGCCTGGACATGCCACGCAACGCCCCGGTGATGAACATCGAACCGCTGGCGACCCTGCTGATCGGCTGGCTGGTGCTGGACCAGATGCTCAACCCGGGCCAAGTGATGGGCGGCGCGATTGTGGTCACCGGCATCGTGTTGCTGACCTATCGCAAGGTCGAGCGCATCAAGGCGCCTGTGCCTGAACAGCCATGAACTGACCGAACCCCGTTGTGGCGAGGCGCCCACTCCGTGTAGGAGCTGTCGAGTGCAACGAGGCTGCGATCTTGCCCCAGACAATTGAGTCCCAAGCGAAAGATCAAGATCAAAAGATCGCAGCCTTCGGCAGCTCCTACGGTCGGCGAACCGCCCTCACCTTCGCGCTGTTGCCACCGCCGCAAAAGAACCGGTCGGCGCCGTCTGACTCAAGCCCCGACACGCCAATCCCCGTCGGCATCGTCACGCTTTCCAGCACTTCGGCGGTTTGAGGGTCGATGCGCCGCAAATCGCTTTCATCGTTTTCCCAAGTGCCGTGCCAGAGTTCGCCGTCGACCCAGGTCACGCCCGTGACGAAGCGGTTGGATTCGAGGGTGCGCAGGATCTTGCCGCTGTCGGGATCGATCTGGAGGATTTTGCGCGCCTTGTACTGGCCGACCCAGAGGGATCCTTCGGCCCAGGCCAACCCTGAGTCATCCCCGCTATTGGGCGCCGCAATGGTCGCCAGTACCTGACCGGTGCGCGGGTCAATCTTGCGAATGGTGTCTCCCGCGATCTGGAACAGGTGCTCACCGTCAAAAGCCGTTCCAGCGTTGGCCGGGACGTCCAGCGAACGCAACATCTGGCCGCTGGCGGGATCGAGTGCGTGCAACTGGTCGCCGGAAGCAAACCAGACGAGCTCACCGTCATGACTGACGCCGTGTACGCAATCGACGCCCGGAAAAGGGCCGTATTCACGCAGGATCTGGGCATCTGAACGTTTCATCTTGCAAGCCTCATCGTTGGGGTGTGACTGCATCCTAACCATTGGGCAGCAGCGCGGTGAGTAACAATACCGTCGTGAATCCGGGCATCGGCGGCGCCATCCAGCGACAGGCCCGCCCACGCCCGACCGACTGCACCTGGCCCGCCGCGGCCAGCGTGTCGAGGGCCCGTTGCACGGTGCGCTGGCTGACATCCAGAGCCAGCGCCAGGGCGGAACTGGACCATGACCCGCCATCGGCGAGCAACGCCAGCACTGCGGCGTGGGGCTCCTCCACAGGACGCGCCAGCACCACCACTTCGCCGCCCTTGCGCGGCACCAGCACAAACCCCCGCTGGGTCGCTGTCACCTCGGCCAACGGACGAAGCACCGCGCGCAGCCGCCCGATTTCGACCCGCAGTCGGGCGCGATGGGAATCATCCGTCAGTTTCAAGCCAAAGGCCTGGGCAACGAGCGTTTCCCTGGACACCTCGGCCGGCCAGGCTTGAGCCAATTGTCTGGCGAGGGCGAACAACACCGGGCGCCTGGCAAGGGAGATCCACTGGCTCGCCCTGTTTACCCCATTGCGACATGCGTCCACCACCAACGCGTCGCTGGACAGGAGTGCTTCAACATCCTCAAGGACCAGCAATCGCTCCTGGCCCCCCGCAATCAGACGGGCTGCCGGCGTCTGCAGGACGCGCCAGGCGCTTTCGACTTCGGCAGTCAGCGCGCCGATGCCCGCTTGCCGCGCGGCCTGGCCGGCACGTTCGAGCGCGGCCCGTGCGGTTTTCGTTCGTAACCGTCGCATGGCAATGCCCGCCACCACCAGTTCGCAAGCGGCTCTGGACGGCGCAGGCAGACAGCTCGGATCAAGGTCAACCAGCCTGCACTCGGCCTCGTCGAGATCGCCTAACAACAGCAAGCGACGGATTTCGATTGAGCGTGCGTGGGCGACGTTCGTCCGGTCGCCATGGCGTTCAAGCACCGCCCGCGCAGCCTCCAGGCGCCTCACCGGCCAGGCCAGATCACGGGACGCCAGGGCGATCTCCCCTTCGGCCACCACGCACCGCGCCTGTGCCACGGCCTCCCGGGGCCCGAAGGCCCGAGCCGCCCGCCGCATCAGCGCCCTGGCCCGCTCCAGCTCGCCCAACTGGGCCATGGCAATGCCGCGAAGCGCCAAGGCCGGCGCATCGTCACGCAGGGAAACGCGATTGAGCGCGGCCACCGGATCCCCCGCCGCCAGTGCTCGTGCTGCAGCGCTGATCAACGCATCCGCTGCCATCGTCCGGTTGCCCTCGCCACAGGTTGGGGTGTCGCGGTCAGAGACGGATGTTCCCCGCCGGTAGCACATCGATCCGCGACACCGCACTGCTCAGGCGCCCCAGCCGATTGTTGTGGTTGGCAATGATCTGCTCGGCCGCCATGCTGCCGTTGTCCACAGTGGAATGAGCGTCGGCGGCCAGCACCACGTCGTACCCCAGGGCATGGGCCTGGCGTACGGTGGCGTTGACGCAATAGTCGGTTTGCAACCCGCAGATCACCACGCGATCAATCATCCGGGCTTGCAGCAGCGACAGCAGATCGGTCTGGTAGAAGGCGTCCGGCGTGGTCTTGCGTACTCGCAGGTCATCCGGTGCAGTCAACAGACCGTCGGCCAGTTGCCAGGCGCTGGAACCATAAGTCAGCGACCCCTCCAGCTCTTCATGCTGGATCAGGATCACCGGCAAGCCGACGGCCCTGGCCCTGGCGCTGAGGTCGTTGATTGTCCGGAGCAGGCGGGGGCTGTCGAAGCACTCTTCTTCGCCGCTGCACAGCGCGCTCTGGACATCGATGATCAGCAATGCGGTGTTCATGACGTTCCTCTTCAAAACGTGTTGGATCCCGACAATAGATTAACCACCTACCGATCATTCCATGTCGCGGATCACTTCAAAAACACTAGGCAGTATGGCCCGGTTTGCGTGGTACGCCTGTTCACCGTCGCTTGGGTGACGCAAAAGCCAGGTTTGGGATAGGCTCGTGCGGCTCATCCCTCACCGCACAAGGACATTGCCGATGACGCTACGAATCGAACGTACGGACACCCCCACCGCAGCAGACCGCGAGGCGATCCTCGTCCCGTTGCGCGCCTACAACACGGCCAAGACCGGCGGCACGGTGCCTGAGCTGGTCGCCTGGCTGGTACGCGACGAACACAGCGACGAAATCGTCGGCGGGCTCTACGGTCGAGTGTTCTTTCGCTGGTTTTATATCGAGTTGCTGGTGGTGCCGGAACAGGCCCGTGGCCAGGGTACGGGGTCGACCTTGATGCAGATGGCCGAAGACTTTGCCCGGACGAAAAACTGCGTGGGCATGTGGCTGGACACCTTCGACTTCCAGGCGCCGGAGTTCTACAAAAGACACGGTTTCACGGAAATCGGCCAGATCGACGATTACCCGCCGGGCCACCAGCACTTCTTCTTCCAGAAGCGCCTGGACCAGCCTGATTGAAATACGGACCCTGTGGGAGCGGGCTTGCTCGCGAGAGCGGTGGGTCAGCTTGCGGTGATGTGGGCTGTGCCGGCCTCATCGCGAGCAGGCTCGCTCCCACATGGGGTTGCGGGTGTTCACAGTATCTGCAAACGACACAAAAACCTGTGGGAGCGAGCCTGCTCGCGATAGCAGTGCAAGTCGCCTACAGACAAGTCGCCAACGCCGCCAACCGGCGCTTGGCCACAAAATCGTCCTGCTGGGCGTAATAGCTCAACGCGGTACCCGTGGCGCTGCCTTGCACATCGACAAACGATTCAGCCGCGCGGGTGTACACCGTCGTGCCCCCCTTCTGAGCCGGTTGCAGGTAGGCACCGGCATCCACGCCAAATACCGCTTCGTCCTGCCAGGAAAACTGCACGCATTGGGCCACGACCTGTTCCGGCTTGTCGGAGGTCAGTGTCTTGTAGGGCGCTTGAGTACGGGCCTGGTTCATCGCCGAACCCGCGCAGCCGACCAGCAACGTTGCGGCCACGGCCACCATCAGCATTCGCATTGCGTTCACTCATCAGGAAAAAAACCGACTGTAGCACTGCGACCTGGGCCTGCATGCTGCTTTACTGAAATTTATACGCGACACCGGGCGATGATTCGCGCAACCTGTCGCGCCATTGCCACCAGCCCGTGCGGAACAGCCCATGACACCCAATGCCGAGTTCTACAAACCGACCACCGAATACGCTGACAAACTGATCAGCCAGATCGGCCAGACCCCGGCCTGGATCGCCAAGCGAATCGGTGTCACCGACAAGCGGATTCGCTACATCCTCGACGGCGAACGTACGGTCAAGGGCGAAACTACGCCGATACAGATGACCTACACCGAACAGTTCGCCCTCGAATGCCTGGCCGCTGCGGCCAAGGCCAGCAAGAAACAACCCCCGGCACCCAAGGAGTGACCATGGCGGCAACCGAACAGCAACATGAACGAGCGCTGGAAAAATTTCTCGATGAACGCCCCGAGCTGCGCGTCGAACTGGACAACCTCAACCCGCTGCTGGCCCAGGCCAAGGGCGAGACCGCTGCGCAGTATCGCGCCGAGCGCTTGCATGAAGCGTTCGAAGCCGAAGCCGAGCGCCAGGGCCTGTTCGCTTGGGAGCTGACCCTGCAACTGACCGCCGCTTCGCCCCAGGACTACGAAAACCAGCGCATGGAAGTCCACAAGGAAGTGGCACAGATGGCGGGGATGGAGTGGGCGGAGTATTGCGAGTTGAATGGGCTCAAGCAGTAGCTCGAATGGATTGAATACCACCTGTGGCGAGGGGATTTATCCCCGCTGGGCTGCGAAGCGCCCCCTCTTTCGCCACCGTGGCCTGTCTGATACACCGCGTTGGCGGGTCAAGGAACTGCTTCGCAGCTCAACGGGGATAAATCCCCTCGCCACAAGATGAATCCCCTCGCCACAAAGTATCCAAAGCATGCCCCTTTGTGTTGAGTCCCCTGACAATCGCCCCCCCGCCCATAAAGCTTTATCATGGCCGCAGTTTTGCTGATCGGGTCTGTCATGAAGTTTGCCATCGCGTTGTTTTCCGCCGCCCATGCACCCTCCTCGCGCCGCGCCCTGTTGTTTGCCCAGGCCGCGCTGGCCGGTGGGCATGAAATCGTGCGGCTGTTTTTCTATCAGGATGGTGTCTATAACGCGGCCGACAGCCTCGTAACGCCCCAGGATGAACAGGATCTGCCCCAACAGTGGCGCGCCTTTGTCAGCGACAACCAGCTCGACGGCGTGGTCTGCATCGCCGCGGCGTTGCGCCGTGGTGTGCTGAACAATGAAGAGGCCCAACGCTACCAGCGTTCAGCGGTCAGCGTCGGCGCGCCATGGGCCTTGTCCGGCCTGGGCCAGTTGCACGACGCGATCCAGGACGCCGACCGCTTGATCTGTTTTGGAGGCGCGTAATGGCCAAATCCTTATTGCTCATCAGCCGCCAGGCTCCTTGGTCGGGCCCCAGCGCCCGGGAAGCCCTGGACATCGTACTGGCCGGGGGCGCGTTCGACCTGCCCATCGGCCTGCTGTTTCTCGATGACGGCGTCTTGCAGCTCGTCAGCGGCCAAAACGCCAAGGCGCTCCAGCAAAAGGACCTGAGCGCAAACTTGCAGGCGTTGCCCATGTTTGGCGTCGAAGACCTGTACGTCTGCGCCGACAGTGCCGCCGAACGTGGCGTCGCAACCGCTGCCCTGGCGCTGGACGAGCTGAACATACTCAGCGCGCCGCAGATCGCCGCGCTCATTGATCGTTATGACCAGGTGATCACCCTCTGATGTCGACTTTGCATGTGTTGTCTCATTCCCCCTTCGGCGATAGCCGCTTCGCCAGTTGCCTGCGGGTACTGGGCGAGCAGGACGCGCTGCTGCTGTGCGGCGACGCGACATACGCCTTGCGAGCCGCCACGGTGCCGTTTGCAGAACTGCAACGCAAAGGCCTGAAGCTCTTCGTGCTCAGCGAAGACGCCCAAGCCCGGGCCCTGGACATTCCGCAATGGGCCGAAGCCATCGATTACCCGGCGTTCGTCGCGCTGTCGATCCACCATGACAAGGTCAACACCTGGTTATGAACGTGCTGAACGTGGGCCAACGCGCCATTGCGCTGGACAAGGACGGCTACCTGGCCGATCTCAATGACTGGTCGGCCGAAGTCGCCACGGCCCTGGCCGCCGCCGAAGACATCCAGTTGAGCGCCGAACACTGGGAAGTCCTCGAACTGCTGCGCGGCTTCTACGACGAATTCCAGCTCTCCCCCGCGACCCGGCCGCTGATCAAGTACACGGCGCTGAAACTGGGCGCCGACAAGGGCAACAGCCTGCACCTGAACCGACTGTTCAAAGGCACTCCCGCCAAACTTGCCGCCAAGCTGGCGGGCCTGCCCAAACCGACGAACTGCTTATGACCGACTTCCCATCGCTGACCCTTGAGACCCCGGCCGAACATCCGTTCGCCCAATTCGTGCGCATCCTCGGCAAAGGCAAGCGCGGCGCCCGTGACCTGACCCGCGAAGAGGCTCGACAAGCCATGGGCATGGTGCTGGACGAGCAAGTGGAGGACACCCAACTCGGCGCCTTCCTGATGCTATTGCGGCACAAGGAAGAAAGCGCCGAAGAAATGGCCGGTTTCACCCAAGCCTTGCGTGAGCGCCTCGAGACCCCGGCGTTGGCGGTGGATCTGGATTGGCCGACCTACGCCGGCAAGAAACGTCATTTACCGTGGTACCTGCTGGCGGCCAAATGCCTCGGGCAGAACGGTGTGCGGATTTTCATGCACGGCGGTGGCGCGCATACGGCGGGCCGGCTGTACACCGAGCAACTGCTTGGCTTGCTGAACATCCCCCTGTGCCGCGACTGGCAGCAGGTTGGCGCAGCGCTGGACAATGGTGGCCTGGCCTTCATGCCACTGGTGGACTGGGCTCCGCAAATGCAACGGATGATCGACCTGCGCAACACCCTGGGCTTGCGTTCACCGATCCATTCCCTGGCGCGGATCCTCAACCCCCTGGGCGCCCGTTGCGGGCTGCAAAGCATTTTCCATCCGGGCTACCAGGCGGTCCACCGCGATGCCAGCGGTTTGCTGGGAGACACCGCCATCGTGATCAAGGGCGACGGTGGCGAGATCGAGATCAACCCGGACGCCGACAGCCACCTGTATGGCACTTGCGGTGGGGTGAGCTGGGATGAGGAATGGCCGCGACTGGCCGAACAGCGCCACGTCAAACCGCAAAGCCTCGACCCTGAGCACCTCAAGGCCATCTGGCGAGGCGACGTTGAAGACAGCTACCCGCAATTGGCGCTGATCGCCACCATGGCCCTGGCCCTGCGCGGCCTGGGCTTGGCTCGGGAAGAAGCTTTAGAGCAAGCCCGCCAATACTGGGCGGCGCGGGATCGATCGATTTAACCGATCATCAACGCCCAACCTTTGCGCTTTTTGTTCGAACCTATGGGAATAGACTCCTCTCCAATGTTTATTGGCAGAGGAGATCGAGATGGGTTTGTTAGTCGAAGGTCGCTGGCAGGACCAGTGGTATGAAAGCAAGGACGGCACCTTCCAGCGTGAACAGGCGCAACGCCGCCATTGGATCACCGCCGATGGCAGCGCCGGTCCCACGGGCGACAGTGGGTTCGCCGCCGAGCCCGGGCGCTATCATTTGTATGTGTCCCTGGCCTGCCCCTGGGCCCACCGGACGCTGATCTATCGCCAGCTCAAAGGCCTGCAAGACCTGATCGATGTCTCGGTGGTCAGCTACCTGATGCTGGAAAACGGCTGGACCTTCGACAAGCGCCATGGCTCCACTGGCGACAAACTCGATCACCTGGATTTCCTGCACCAGCGCTACACCGCCGATACGCCGGACTACACCGGTCGCGTCACCGTGCCCGTGCTGTGGGACAAACGGCAACAGCGCATCGTCAACAACGAATCAGCGGAAATCATCCGCATGTTCAACAGCGCCTTCGACGGCTTGACCGGGAATGACCTGGACCTCTACCCCGAGCACCTGCGCAACGATATCGATGCGCTGAACGAACGCATCTACCCGGCCGTGAACAATGGTGTGTACCGCGCCGGGTTCGCCACCACTCAGGCGGCCTACGAAGAAGCGTTCGATGATGTATTCGCTGAACTGGACCGCTTGGAGGGATTGCTGCAAACCCGCCGCTACCTGACCGGTGAATACCTGACCGAAGCCGATATCCGCTTGTTCACCACCATCATCCGTTTTGACGCGGTGTATTTCGGTCACTTCAAATGCAACCTGCGGCGCATTGCGGATTATCCGAACCTGTCGAACTGGTTGCGGGAGTTGTATCAGTGGCCGGGAATTGCCGAGACCGTGGACTTCGCCCACATCCAGCGTCATTACTACGGCAGCCACAAGACCATCAATCCCAATGGGATCGTGCCCAAGGGGCCGGAGCAGGATTTCAAGGTTGCCCATGATCGGGAGCGGTTGAGTGGGAAAGGGATTTGGCGTGGGGTTGAGGACTGATCCAGGATCTTTGTTGCTTCTGAAGGCCAATCGCGAGCAGGCTCGCTCCCACATGTGATCGTTGTTCAACCATGCATCTGCGGCTGTACACGAACCACTGTGGGAGCGAGCCTGCTCGCGATTGGAGCGATGCGGTCTCTAGACCTGCCCCTGAGCCCCTTCAAACCACGCCAGTTTTTCGCGCAGTTGCACCACTTCCCCAACGATCACCAGCGTCGGCGCATGGACCTCATGCTCGGCCACCAACTGCGGCAAATCCGCCAGGGTGCCGGTGAACACCCGCTGGTTGGAGGTGGTGCCTTGCTGGATCAGCGCCGCCGGTGTGTCCGCCGCGCGACCGTGCTTGATCAACTCATCGCAGATGATCGGCAGCCCCACCAACCCCATGTAGAACACCAACGTCTGCGCCGGCGACACCAAATCCGCCCACGGCAGGTCGCTGGTGCCGTCCTTCAGATGGCCGGTGATAAAACGTACCGACTGGGCATAATCGCGATGGGTCAGCGGGATCCCCGCGTAGGCGGCACAGCCGCTGGCGGCGGTGATACCCGGGACCACCTGGAACGGGATGCCATGGGCCGCCAGCTCTTCGATTTCTTCACCGCCCCGCCCGAAGATGAACGGGTCACCGCCCTTCAACCGCACCACACGTTTGCCTTGCCGAGCCAGGTCGACCAATTGCTGGTTGATCTGGTCCTGAGGCACGGCGTGCTCTGAGCGGCGCTTGCCGACGTAGATACGCTCGGCGTCGCGCCGACACAGCTCAAGGATCGCCGGCGCCACCAGACGGTCATAAAGCACCACGTCCGCCTGCTGCATCAGCCGCAAGGCGCGGAAGGTCAGCAGGTCTGGATCCCCAGGGCCTGCGCCCACCAGATAGACCTCACCCGGTGCATTCGGCGGCTGACCTGCAATCTTTTCACGCAACAGGCGCTCGGCCTCGGCGCCCTGCCCGGCCAACTGCCGGTCAGCGATAGGCCCCTGGAACACCTCTTCCCAGAACGCCCGGCGTTGCTGCACATCCGGGAACAGCCCTTTGACCTGGCTGCGAAAACGCGCCGCCAGCCCAGCCAGTTGCCCATAGGTCGAAGGAATCCAGGTTTCCAGCTTGGCCCGGATCAACCGCGCCAGCACCGGCGCATCGCCGCCACTGGACACCGCGATCACCAGCGGCGAGCGGTCGACAATCGCCGGGAAGATCACGCTACACAGGGCCGGTGCGTCCACCACGTTGACCGGCACGCAACGCTTGTGGGCGTCGGCCGAAACCCGGGCATTGAGCGGTTCGTCGTCGGTGGCGGCAATGATCAGGCCGCAACTGTCCAGGTCTGTTTCGAGGTAACCACGCAGGACACATTCGCCACCGCTGCCACTGACCAATTCCCGCAATTGCGGCTCGATCTCGGGCGCGACCACCCGCAACAGCGCGCCGGCATCGGCCAGCAGGCGAGACTTGCGCAAGGCAATCTCGCCGCCGCCGACCACCAGCACACGGCTGCCGCGCAGGTTGTGAAACAGTGGCAAATAGTCCATTTAACCGATGACCTCAATGCCGCCCATGTAGGGCTTCAACACCTCGGGCACCCGGATCGAACCGTCGGCCTGCTGGTAGTTTTCCAGTACCGCCACCAGGGTGCGGCCCACGGCCAGGCCGGAGCCGTTGAGCGTGTGGACCAGCTCCGGCTTGCCGGTTTCCGGGTTGCGGAAACGCGCCTGCATGCGGCGGGCCTGGAAGTCGCCACAGTTGGAGCACGAGGAAATTTCGCGGTATTTGTCCTGGCTCGGAATCCAGACTTCCAGGTCGTAAGTCTTCACCGCACTGAAGCCCATGTCGCCGGTGCACAGCGCCAGGGTGCGATACGGCAGTTCCAGCAATTGCAGGACCTTCTCGGCGTTGGCAGTCAGGCTTTCCAGCGCTTCCATGGATTTCGACGGTTCGACAATCTGGACCATCTCGACCTTGTCGAACTGGTGCTGGCGGATCATGCCGCGGGTATCACGGCCCGACGCCCCGGCTTCACTGCGAAAGCACGGCGTGTGGGCGACGAACTTGATCGGCAGTTGCTTGGCGTCGACGATCTCGCCGGCCACGATGTTGGTCAGCGACACTTCGGCGGTCGGGATCAGGTACAGGTCGGCCTCGCCTTCGCGGCTGATCTTGAACAGATCTTCCTCGAACTTCGGCAGTTGGCCAGTGCCCTGCAAGGCTGGCGCCTGAACCAGATAAGGCGTGTAGGCTTCTTCGTAGCCGTGCTCGGTGACGTGCAGGTTGATCATGAACTGCGCCAGGGCGCGATGCAGACGGGCAATTGGCCCACGCAACAAAGCAAAGCGAGCGCCCGACAGCTTGGCGGCGGTTTCAAAGTCCAACCAGCCGAACTTCTCGCCCAGGGCCACGTGATCCTGAACCTGAAAATCGAAGGTTGTCGGTGTGCCCCAACGGCGCACTTCGACGTTGCCGTCTTCGTCTTCACCGACCGGGACCGATTCATGCGGCAGGTTGGGGATACCCAGCAGGATCGAGTCCAGTTCAGTCTGGATCGCGTCCAGCTCGACCTTGCCGGCACTCAACTCACCCGCCATGCGCTCGACATCGGCCATCAGCGGCGCGATGTCTTCACCGCGCTGCTTGGCCTGACCGATGGATTTGGAGCGCGCGTTACGTTCAGCCTGCAGGGCTTCGGTGCGGGTCTGGACAGTCTTGCGCTGTTCTTCCAGCGCTTCGATGCGCGCGACGTCCAGGGCGAAGCCACGGGATGCCAGGCGGTCCGCTACGTCCTGAAGGTTGCTACGTAACAGTTTGGAATCGAGCATGTCGGTCTCTCGTTATCAAAGTTTGGTCAGGGACAGGCCGGCCCAGGTGGCGAGCAGCCCGCCGAATACGCTGATGGCCGCATAGCCCAGGGCCAGCGGCACCTGCCCGCTTTCCAGCAGGCGCACCGTATCCAGTGAAAAGGATGAAAAAGTCGTCAGGCCGCCAAGAAAGCCGACCAACAGCCCCGCGCGCACCTCGATGGGCACCTCGGGGCGAATCAAAAACAGACCGTATAGAACGCCGATCAGCAGACAGCCCACGATATTAACGGCCAGCGTGGCGGTATAGAAGTGCCGTGGCCAATTTGCGTTGACCCAATTGCCAGTCGCAAAACGCAACAACGTGCCGGCAACGCCACCGGCGGAGACTGCAAGGATCAAGGGGATCAAGGTTTTCTCCGTTGCCGTGGACTCAGACGGTCCAGTTGTGCCAGGTGATTGAGTTTTTCGCCGATCTTCAGTTCAAGGCCACGGGGCACCGGCTGATAGAACGACTGGGGTTCGAGTTCTTCGGGAAAATAGTCTTCGCCGGCGGCATAGGCGTCCGGTTCGTCGTGAGCGTAACGGTATTCATCGCCGTAGCCCAATTGCTTCATCAGTTTGGTCGGCGCGTTGCGCAGGTGCAGCGGCACTTCCAGGGAACCGTGCTCGGTGGCGCTGCGCATCGCGGCCTTGAAGCCCATGTACACCGCATTGCTCTTTGGCGCGCAAGCCAGGTACGTGATGGCCTGGGCCACGGCGAGTTCGCCTTCCGGGCTGCCGAGGCGCTCCTGCACATCCCAGGCCGCCAGGCACAGGCTCAGGGCGCGGGGGTCGGCATTGCCAATGTCTTCGCTGGCCATGCGCACCACTCGGCGGGCCAGGTACAACGGATCGCAGCCACCGTCGATCATTCTGGCGAACCAGTACAACGCCGCGTCGGGGTTGGAGCCACGTATGGATTTGTGCAGTGCCGAAATCTGGTCGTAGAACGCTTCGCCGCCCTTGTCGAAGCGTCGACGGGTATCGCCCAAGAGGCTTTGCAGCAGTTCAACGCCGATCTCGCTGTTGTCTTCGGCCAGGTCCGAGGCGTTTTCCAACAGGTTGAGCAAGCGCCGGCCATCGCCGTCGGCGGCAGAAAACAGGATCTGGAAGCCTTCGTCGCTGAGGCTCAGCTGGCGTTTGCCCAGGCCGCGCTCCTCGGTCAGCGCCCGGTGCACCAGCTTGCGCATCGCCGCCTCGTCGAGGCTCTTGAGCACATAGACCCGCGCCCGAGACAGTAGGGCGTTATTGAGTTCGAATGAAGGGTTTTCGGTGGTCGCGCCAATGAAGATCAGCGTTCCGTCTTCGACGTAGGGCAGGAACGCGTCCTGCTGCGACTTGTTGAAACGGTGCACTTCATCAACAAACAGGATAGTGCGCTTGCCGTACTGCCCGGCCTGCTGCTTGGCAACTTCCACCGCCTGGCGGATTTCCTTGACCCCGGCCAGCACCGCCGAAACCGTTTCGAAATGGGCGTCCGAAACTTCTGCCAGCAGCCGCGCCAGGGTGGTCTTGCCCACGCCCGGCGGCCCCCAAAAGATCATCGAATGCAGCGCGCCCTGCTCCAGCGCTTCGCGCAGAGGCTTGCCGCGAGCGAGCACATGCTCCTGGCCGACGTACTCATCCAGGTTGGTCGCGCGCAGGCGGGCGGCCAATGGCTGGGCAATCGGGGCGCTTCGAAACAGGTCCATCACTACTTACACAACCTCCACTGGGTCCTGGTGCCGATCCTCTCTGCCGGAGCAGATCCGTGGGAGCATCTGTGGGAGCAAGGCTTGCCCGCGATACAGACACCTCGGTGCGTCTGGTAGACCGAGGCGATGCAATCGCGGGCAAGCCTTGCTCCCACAAGCCTTGCTCCCACAGGCCGTTTCCCACAGGGGCTTTGTGTTTATTCCTGGATTACATCCGCACCCTTGGGGATGTCGAACTTGAACTTGGACGCGGCGATCGGCTCGTTGGCCTTGACCCCGGTGAACAGGATATTGGTGCGCTGGCCGACACTGTCGATCAGTTGCATGTCGTTGACCAGGCCATTGCGAAATGACAGGCGCAGGCTGTCAAACAGGCTGTCCTTGGTCTTGGGCTTGAGGGTGAAGTCAATCACGCCACCAGCCTCTTTGGAACTGATGTCGAAACTCTGGCTGATCTTGGAAACATCGCCGGAGAGCAGCAACGCCGGGGTCTGGGTCAAGCGCTGGTCCAGAGTCTTGATGGTGACCTGTTCCAGGTCCGGGTCCCACAGCGAAACTTTCTTGCCATCGGACACCATCAGTTGTTCAGCCGGCGCATCGGTGTGCCAGTAGAACAGGCCCGGACGCTGCAAGGCCATCTCACCCGCGGTCTCCTGCAACTGGGTACCACTGCCGTCGAGGGTCAGTTGGGAGAAGCGTGCGGTCAGGGTCTGGGACCGTTCCAGCAACTGGGTCAAGCGGGCCACGTCCTTTTCATCGGCGTGGGCCGACAAGGTAGTCAGGGCCAGTACGGGCAACAGCAACATGCGAATCAGGCGCATGGGAGTCCTCATGAAGTCGTGGGAGGTTGAGCGGCGTGTCGCCAGGCCGCTCAGGTCATTAATCGCGCATCGGGCCCGGCGCCAGTACTTCGCGCGAACCGTTGGTGTTCATCGCCGTGACGACCCCGGCCATTTCCATGGCCTCGATCATGCGTGCGGCACGGTTGTAGCCGATCTTGAGCTTGCGCTGAACGGCGGAAATCGAGGCCCGGCGGCTTTCCAGGACGAACTGCACCGCCTCGTCATAGAGCGCATCGGTTTCGGCATCGTCATCGCCACCACCGCTGCTGCCCTCAAAGCCGCTGCCGGCCTCCTCGACACCGTTGAGGATGTCGTCGTTGTATTCAGGGGCGCCCCGCAGCTTCCAGGCTTCCACGACCCGATGCACTTCATCGTCGGACACGAACGCACCGTGCACACGAATCGGCAGGCTGGTGCCCGGCGGCATGTAGAGCATGTCACCGTGGCCCAGCAACTGCTCGGCGCCACCCTGGTCGATGATGGTCCGCGAGTCGATCTTGCTCGACACCTGAAACGCCATGCGGGTCGGAATGTTGGCCTTGATCAGGCCGGTGATCACGTCCACCGACGGCCGCTGCGTCGCGAGAATCAGGTGGATACCAGCGGCACGGGCCTTCTGGGCGATCCGGGCGATCAATTCTTCGACCTTCTTGCCGACGATCATCATCATGTCGGCGAATTCGTCCACCACCACCACGATGGTCGGCAGCTTGTGCAGCAGCGGCGCTTCGTCGTGGATGTTTTCGCGGTGATACAGCGGGTCGGCCAGCGGCGTACCGGCCTCCTCGGCTTCCTTGACCTTGGCATTGAAGCCCGAGAGGTTGCGCACGCCCATCTTCGCCATCAGCTTGTAGCGGCGCTCCATCTCGGCGACGCTCCAGCGCAGGGCATTGGCGGCGTCTTTCATGTCGGTCACCACCGGGCACAGCAGGTGCGGAATGCCCTCATAGATCGACAGCTCGAGCATTTTCGGGTCGATCATGATCAGCTTGGCGTCTTCGGGACCTGACTTGAACAGGATCGACAGGATCATCGCGTTCACACCCACCGACTTACCGGAACCGGTGGTACCGGCCACCAGCAGGTGCGGCATTTTCGCCAGGTCGGTGATGACCGGCTTGCCGCCAATGTCGTGGCCCAGGGCCAGGGTAACCGGCGACTTGTGGTTGTCGTATTCAGGGGTGGAGAGCACTTCGGAGAAGCGCACGATCTGCCGGTCTTCGTTGGGAATCTCGATGCCCACGGTGGTCTTGCCCGGAATCACTTCCACTACGCGCACGCTGGTCACGGCCAGAGAACGCGCCAGGTCCTTGGCCAGGTTGGCGATACGGCTGACCTTCACGCCGGCGGCCGGTTGGATTTCGTAACGGGTAATCACGGGACCCGGGTGGATCGAATCCACCGAAACCTCGACGCCGAACTCCTTGAGCTTGATTTCCAGCAGGTGACCGACGGCCGCCAGGGATTCGGGGGAATAGTTGAGCTGTTTCTTTTCGGCCGGGTCCAGGATCGAGATCGGCGGCAAGGTACCTTCCACCGCACTGTCGACAAACAGCGGCGCCTGCTTCTCTTTCTGCACGCGCTTGCTCTGCTCCGGCGCCTTGGCCGGCGCCATGGTGATGACCGGCGGCACCTGTTTCTCACGCTCGGACATGTGCTTGCTCAGGGCCTGCTCACGTTCGATCAAGCGCTCCTTGACCTTGGCCTGCTCGCGCTTGTCCGTGACGGTGGGGGCCACCACATCGTGGACGCGGTCGTCGACCTCGCGCAGTTGCGCCACCAGTTGCTTGCGCTCGGTGCGCGCCGCCCACCAACGATTCATGGCCCCCTGAATCAGCTCGATCAGGTCCAGAGTGATCTTGCCGGTGACGTCCATCACCTTGAACCATGACAAATCGGTGAACACCGTCAGGCCAAACAGGAACAGGGCGATGAACAACAGCGTACTGCCCTGGATGTTCAGGGCATTTTTGGCCAGTTCGCCAAGACTTTCCCCCAGCGCGCCGCCCGCTCCGGCTGGCAGGCCGGTGGGTGCGTGGAAATGGATATGGGCCAGCGCGGCGCCCGACAGCACCAGGAACACCAAGCCGATCAGCCGCCAGGAAAACAGCCAGCCACTCCACTGCCAGGGCTCGTGGCGCTGACGGAAAATCTGATAGGCCTTGATCGCCAGCAACAGCGGAAAGATGTAGGCGAAATAGCCCAGCACCATGAACAGGATGTCGGCGCTGTAGGAACCGGCCGGACCGCCGAAATTCTGCACATCGTCGATCTTGCTGTTGTGGCTCCAGCCCGGATCGTCCTTGCCATAGGTCAGCAAGGCCATCATCAGGAACAGGCACAAGGCGCCAATGGCGATCAATGCACCTTCCTTGAGCCGGTAGTGCAATTGCTGGCGCCAGAGCGGAACGACTGTTTTAGGTGCTGCGGTGGATTTCTTCAAAACGCTTCTTTTCCTGCGCCAAAGGCGCGTCCATCTGTTGAATGACTATAAAAAACTGCTCATCACGAGCAGGCAAAAAAGTGAATGTGCACAACCGGTACTACTTTTACCACTGAGACGTGCATCCAGAAAACCGCAGGTGTTGCCGAAGATTTTGATCTTTTGCCTCTCCTGCGTTCAAAACTCAAGCATTGTACGGGTTTGTCCGCCCCAAGGCATTGCCCCGCACGTTTGCCTACAGCATAGCCAAAAAGCAGCGGTGCTGGCGTCAATTGGAGCATGCATTCTCTTTCGTGACAAAGGCTTATGAGGTGTTTTTTATGAGTGAAGTGAAGCATTCATCCCTGTTTTCAGGCTCCACGCCCGACAACGGCATACCGGGCGCTCAAACATGTCAATCGTCTACGACCCCACTCACACCACCAAGTTGCAAACGCGCTCCTCAGGCGCATCGGCGACAGCGGCTTCTTATTTGCCTCTGGCCCGCGTGTTCATTGGCATAAGCCATGCTGAACAGACATGAAGTATCTCGATGACATTCTGCCCGCTTGACGGTTAACCTCTAAGCGCACTCTTGTCTGTCTGTGTACGCCAGACCCGCCCTCCCCTTCTGCACGCCCGGATGACCATGCTGACTTGGCTACAACGCAACACGTTCGATTTTCCGCCACTGGCCAAGGCCCTGAGCGACCCCAATGGCTTGCTGGCCGCCGGCGGCGATCTGTCCGCCGACCGGCTGATCCAGGCCTATCGCCACGGCTGCTTCCCCTGGTTCTCCGAAGGCCAACCCATCCTGTGGTGGTCACCGGATCCACGCACCGTACTGTTTCCCGACGAACTGCACGTATCCCGCAGCCTGAGCAAGCTGCTGCGCAAGCAACGCTATGCCGTGACGTTCGACAAGGACTTTGCCGCGGTCATCACGGCCTGCGCCGCGCCCCGGGACTATGCCGACGGCACCTGGATCACCGCAGCCATGCAAACCGCCTATCTGGAACTGCATCGACGCGGCTTCGCCCATTCAGTGGAGGTATGGGACCAGGGCAAATTGGTGGGCGGACTGTATGGCCTGGCCATGGGGCAGCTGTTTTTTGGCGAGTCCATGTTCAGTCGGGCCGACAACGCCTCGAAATTCGGCTTCGCCACCCTGGTCCAACATCTCAAAGAGGCCGGTTTCGTGCTGATCGATTGCCAAATGCCGACCGAACATCTGCACAGCCTGGGCGCCCGGTCGATCCCAAGGGCTGAGTTTGCCGGCTACCTCAAGGCGCATCTGGACCTGCCCAATCACGCAACCTGGGTTTGCTGAGCGACAATGGCGCTCCTGGCTTACACTTAATCCAAAGCTTACTCCCGAGGGTTGATCATGACCGAGTTGGCGCGCTTGAAGTTTTATGCCACTCAACCCCACTCTTGCAGTTACCTGCCCGAGGAGCAGGCCACGACGCTGTTCCTCGACCCTAGCCAGCCCATGGACGTGCATGTCTACGCAGACCTGTCGGAGATGGGCTTTCGTCGCAGCGGCGATCATCTCTACCGGCCCCATTGCCAACATTGCAATGCGTGCGTTCCGGCGCGCATTCCTGTGGCCCAGTTTGTACCCAATCGTCAGCAGAAGCGTATTTTCAAGCGCAACGCCGATCTTCAGGTCCGGCCAGCCAAGCCGCAGTTCAGCGAAGAGTATTTCGATCTCTACCAGCGCTACATCGAGCAGCGCCACGCCGACGGCGACATGTACCCGCCCAGTCGCGATCAGTTTTCGACCTTCCTGGTACGCGACCTACCCTTTTCCCGCTTCTATGAGTTCCGCCTCGAAGGGCGACTGATGGCCATCGCTGTCACAGACTTGCTGCCCAATGGGCTGTCGGCGGTGTACACCTTCTATGAGCCCGATGAAGAACGACGCAGCCTGGGGCGCTTTGCCATTCTCTGGCAGATCAACGAAGCCCGGCGACTGGGGCTGGAAGCGGTGTACCTGGGCTACTGGATCAAAAACTGCAAAAAAATGAATTACAAGACCCAATATCGCCCCATCGAATTGCTGATTAACCAGAGATGGGTCGTCCTCAGTTAGAACCCCTTGGCTTAAACCCCCTTTTTCGGGCACAATGCACGCCGCTTTTGCCTGGCGCAGTTGCACCGGGCCATTCACTGGATACCGAGGGCTTTACTGCATGTCGAAAGAAGACAGCTTCGAAATGGAAGGCACTGTCGTCGACACCCTGCCCAACACCATGTTTCGTGTGGAGTTGGAAAATGGGCACGTCGTAACCGCGCACATCTCCGGCAAGATGCGCAAGAACTACATTCGTATTCTTACCGGTGACAAAGTGCGCGTCGAGCTGACGCCCTATGACTTGAGCAAAGGGCGCATCACTTACCGCGCTCGCTAACAAGTCAATACAAAACGCCCGGCTGATGCCGGGCGTTTTTGTTTGTTTGGGAGTTGTCTCACCCTCCAGAAACACACGAATCCCTGTGGGAGCGGGCTTGCTCGCGAAGGCAGTGGGTCAGTTTGCATAGATGTTGAATGTACAACCGCATTCGCGAGCAAGCCCGCTCCCACAGGAGATCGGCGTATTTCTGAAGCCAGCAAAAAGGCGCCTTCCGGCGCCTTTTGCTTTATTGCAGCTAACGATCAGGCCATTTCAGCCGTGGTTTCGAAGTCGAAGGTCAGCTCGCCGTCCTTGATGTCGATGTGGACCACACCGCCATGTTCGGCCAGTTCGCCAAAGAGGATCTCCTCCGCCAGTGGACGCTTGATCTTGTCCTGGATCAGGCGAGCCATCGGCCGCGCACCCATCGTCACATCGTAACCGCCGGCCGCCAGCCAACTGCGAGCCGCATCGGTGACTTCCAGCAGCACACGCTTGTCTTCGAGCTGCGCCTGAAGTTCGGTAAGGAACTTGTCCACCACACTCTTGATGACCTCATGACTGAGGCGACCAAACTGGATAATGGTGTCCAGGCGGTTGCGGAATTCAGGCGTGAAGCTCTTCTTGATCACTTCCATCGCATCGGACGAATGGTCCTGATGGGTGAAACCGATCGAAGCGCGAGCTGCGGTTTCGGCACCAGCGTTAGTGGTCATGATGATGATCACATTGCGGAAATCCGCCTTGCGCCCGTTGTTGTCGGTCAGCGTACCGTGATCCATGACCTGCAGCAGCAGGTTGAAGACTTCCGGATGCGCCTTCTCGATTTCATCGAGCAAGAGCACGCAATGCGGCTGCTTGGTGATGGCCTCGGTCAGCAGACCGCCCTGGTCGAAACCGACATAACCCGGAGGCGCACCAATCAGACGCGATACGGTGTGACGCTCCATATACTCGGACATGTCGAAGCGAACCAGCTCGATCCCCATCGCCTTGGCCAATTGCCGTGCGGCCTCGGTCTTGCCGACACCGGTGGGACCTGCGAACAGGAAAGAACCCACCGGTTTGTCCGGCGACTTGAGACCGGCACGGGACAACTTGATGGCGGTAGACAGCGAATCGATGGCCGCATCCTGACCGAACACCGTCAGCTTCAGGTCGCGCTCCAGGTTACGCAGCAGTTCCTTGTCGGAACTGGTGACGTGCTTGGGCGGAATCCGCGCGATTTTCGCGACGATGTCCTCAACCTGTGGCACTTCGATGCGCTTGACGCGCTTCTCCACGGGTTGAAGGCGCTGATAGGCACCCGCCTCGTCGATCACATCAATGGCCTTGTCCGGCATGTGCCGGTCATTGATGTAGCGCGAGGCCAGTTCAGCGGCGGCGCGCAACGCCTCATCACTGTATTCGATATTGTGATGCAGCTCGAAACGCCCCTTCAGCCCACGCAGGATACCGATGGTGTCTTCCACCGAAGGCTCCGACACATCGACTTTCTGGAAACGCCGGGCCAGGGCCCGATCCTTCTCGAAAATCCCGCGGAATTCCTGGAACGTGGTCGAACCGATGCAGCGGATATCCCCCGAAGACAGCAGCGGCTTGAGCAGGTTCGAGGCATCCATGACGCCACCGGACGCGGCACCGGCACCAATGATGGTGTGGATTTCGTCGATGAACAGGATCGCCTGCGGGCGCTTTTTCAGCTCGCCCAGCAAGGCCTTGAAGCGCTTCTCGAAATCACCGCGGTACTTGGTACCCGCCAGCAAGGCCCCCAGATCGAGGGAATACACCACACTGTTGGCGAGCAGGTCCGGCACCTGGTTGTCGACGATGCGTTTGGCCAGGCCTTCGGCGATCGCGGTCTTGCCCACGCCCGCTTCGCCCACCAGCAACGGGTTGTTCTTGCGGCGCCGGGCCAGGATCTGGGCGACACGCTCGACTTCCGCCTCGCGTCCGACCAGTGGATCGATTCGTCCCTGGCGCGCCAGCTCATTCAGATTGCTGGCATAGGCGTCCAGCGGATTGCCTGAAGAAGAAGACTCACCGCCCTCGTCGTCCTGCATATCCTGCTCACCTTCGGAATGATCGCCGTGCCCAGGCACCTTGGAAATGCCGTGGGCGATGTAGTTGACGACATCGATGCGCGCAACACTCTGCTGCTTGAGCAGGAAAACCGCCTGGCTTTCCTGTTCGCTGAAGATGGCAACCAGCACGTTGGCGCCGGTCACTTCACGCTTACCCGAGCTCTGTACATGAAAGACAGCACGCTGCAGGACACGCTGGAAGCCCAGGGTTGGCTGGGTTTCGCGATCCTCGTCATGAACGGGGATCAATGGCGTGGTGGAGTCGATGAACTCCTGCAAATCATGCTTGAGTTTATCGAGGTTTGCGCCGCAGGCACGCAAAACGGTGGCGGCAGCCTCGTTATCCAATAGGGCCAGCAGCAGGTGCTCGACGGTCATGAATTCATGACGCTTCGAACGAGCCTCCTTGAAGGCAAGATTGAGGGTGACTTCGAGCTCGCGGTTTAACATAGCTTCACCTCATACCCAAGTGGTCGGCGTTAACCGTCCTTCTCGATTTCACAGAGTAGCGGATGCTGGCTTTCCCGGGCGTACTGGTTGACCTGCATGGCCTTCGTCTCGGCGATGTCGCGGGTAAACACTCCACATACTGCCCGTCCCTCTGTATGGACGGCCAGCATGACCTTGGTCGCCAGCTCGCGATTCAGGTTAAAAAACACCTCGAGCACTTCGACGACGAAATCCATCGGTGTGTAGTCATCGTTGAACAAAACCACCTTGTACATCGGTGGCGCCTGTAATGCAGGCTTTGCTTCCTGAACAGCAATGCCTGCGGAATCGTCGTCATGTAGATCCGGGCGATCCTGATTGAATGTTAGTCGAATCTGGCTGATTGCATGCATGGAAAGAAAGGTTCGTTTAGTTGGCAAATACAGTGATGGGGGCGCTTGCAGACGATTTCAACCACGTTCGCCGGGCCACCTTGACTATCGGGAAAACGGTGTTACAACCAATAGAGCCCATCGTGGGTTAAAAAGGTCCGTGGAATCGATCCTGTTTTCCAAGATTAGACTGCGGATGGACTGGATGATACTCCACTGACGGAGTGTGTTGCAGAGGGATATGGCCTATGTCGGTCGTCAAGATGAGTGGCAAAGTCAAATGGTTCAATAACGCCAAGGGCTACGGTTTCATTATTGCCAACGGCAGGGATGAAGACCTTTTCGCCCATTACTCGGCGATTCAGATGGATGGCTATAAAACCCTGAGAGCCGGACAACGCGTCACTTTCGAAGTTATCCAGGGCCCCAAGGGCCTGCACGCGGTCAATATTGCGCCCGACACCGTTGAAGATACCCCTTGCGCCACCCCTGTCAATGTCATGACCACTGAAGCCCATTGATCGGCACAAGCCTCCCCCCGACACCCAAAATGCCCGACTCGATCACTCGAGCCGGGCATTTTTTTGCTGGCTGTCGATCCGCTTACATGTGCGAGATCATTGCGTCGCCGAAGCCGGAGGAAGACATCAGCTTGGCGCCCTCCATCAAGCGTTCGAAATCATAGGTCACGGTCTTGGCCGAAATCGCGCCGTTGGTGCCCTTGATGATCAGGTCGGCCGCTTCGGTCCACCCCATGTGCCGCAGCATCATTTCCGCCGACAGGATCAGCGAGCCCGGATTGACCTGGTCCTTGCCGGCATACTTGGGTGCGGTGCCGTGGGTGGCTTCGAACATCGCCACGGTGTCGGACAGGTTGGCGCCAGGTGCAATGCCAATACCCCCCACTTCCGCCGCCAAGGCGTCGGAGAGGTAGTCACCGTTGAGGTTCAGGGTCGCGATCACGTCATATTCGGCCGGGCGCAGCAGGATTTGCTGGAGCATGGCATCGGCGATGGCGTCCTTGACGATGACGTTCTTGCCGGTTTTCGGGTTCTTGAACTGCATCCACGGGCCGCCGTCGAGCAGCGTCGCGCCGAACTCCTCGGCTGCCACTTCGTAGGCCCACTCCTTGAAGGCACCTTCGGTGAACTTCATGATGTTGCCTTTATGCACGATGGTCAGCGAATCGCGATCGTTGTCCACTACATATTGCAAGGCCTTGCGGGCCAGACGCTGGGTGCCCTGCTTGGAAACCGGCTTGACGCCGATGCCGCAGTTCTCGTCGAAACGGATCTTGGTCACACCCATTTCTTCTTTCAGGAACTTGATGACCTTGGTGGCTTCGGCCGAACCGGCTTTCCACTCGATGCCGGCATAGATGTCTTCGGAGTTCTCACGGAAGATCGTCATGTCCACGTCGCCAGGCTTCTTGACCGGGCTTGGCACACCTTCGAACCAGCGCACCGGACGCAGGCAGACATACAAATCGAGCTGCTGGCGCAGGGCTACGTTCAGCGAGCGAATACCACCACCGACCGGTGTGGTCAGCGGACCCTTGATGGAAACCACGTAGTCTTTGACCGCGTCCAGGGTTTCCTGGGGCAGCCAGGTGTCCTGGTCGTAAACCTGGGTTGCTTTCTCACCGGCGTAGACTTCCATCCAGGAAATCTTGCGCTTGCCGCCGTAGGCCTTCTGAACCGCAGCGTCCACCACCTTGATCATGACCGGACTGATATCGACGCCAATGCCGTCGCCTTCAATGAAGGGGATGATCGGGTTGTCGGGAACATTAAGAGAATGGTCTGCATTGACGGTGATTTTGTCACCGACGGCTGGAACCTGAATCTTTTGATACCCCATGCTGAACTCCATTGCTTGGATTGAACATCTGGCTGCGTTCGAGCGTACCCCAGTTGAATCGGCGCGCAAACCCTACGTTAGGCTCATCCGGGGGAATGACCTGCAGTTAGCGGTGTACAACCCTGAAAACCAAGGGAAAAGCGCCAAACATGAGCATAGTCCGCTCCTTGGGTACTGCGACGTTTAGACCAATGGACGTGTACGGAAGTCTATGAACCATCGGCAGATTGCCAGCTACCTATGTATAATGCCGCCGCTGACCACAGGGTCACGCTGGCTGAGTGCTCTATCACAGGACTTTCCGCCAGTTTAAAAGCCGGACCGTTACCGCGGCCCAACCGCTTGACGCTCGACTGATGCACCCAACATCACCGCGAAGAAACCTCGACATTCGGCTCACGGATGACTTTTGAACGAACGCGCTTACCCGGCGCCCCTCGAGTTTCTGCGCATGCTTTAGCAAAGAAGAGAGTTAATCCGAATATGCCCACCCGCTCGAAGATCATCTACACCTTCACCGACGAAGCTCCCGCCCTCGCCACCTATTCGCTGCTGCCGATCGTCGAAGCCTTTACCGCCTCGGCCGACATCGCCGTGGAAACCCGCGATATCTCCCTTGCAGGGCGCATCCTGGCCAGCTTCCCCGAGCAACTGGGTGACAAAGCCGTCGCCGACCACCTCGCCGAATTGGGCGACCTGGCCGTGACGCCTGAAGCCAACATCATCAAGCTGCCGAACATCAGCGCCTCGGTGCCGCAACTGCAGGCCGCGATCAAGGAATTGCAGGCCCAGGGCTATGCACTGCCGGACTACCCGGAAACCGTGACCAGCGACGCCGAGAAAGACGCACGCGCCCGTTACGACAAGGTCAAGGGCAGCGCCGTGAACCCGGTCCTGCGTGAAGGCAACTCCGACCGCCGCGCTCCGCTGTCGGTCAAGAACTACGCGCGCAAGCACCCGCACAAGATGGGCGCCTGGGCAGCCGACTCCAAGTCTCACGTGGCCCACATGAGCACCGGTGATTTCTACGGCAGCGAAAAAGCCGCCCTGATCGACACCGCCGGCAGCGTGAAAATCGAGCTGATCGCTCAGGACGGCACTGCCACTGTCCTGAAGGAAAAAACCACCGTACAAGCCGGTGAGATCCTCGACTGCGCCGTGATGAGCAAGAACGCCCTGCGCGACTTCATCGCCGCTGAAATCGAAGACGCCAAGCAAAAAGGCGTGCTGCTGTCGGTTCACCTCAAGGCCACCATGATGAAGGTCTCCGACCCGATCATGTTCGGTCAGATCGTCGCTGAGTTCTACAAAGACGCCCTGGCCAAGCACGCACAAGTGCTGGAGCAGATCGGTTTCAACCTGAACAACGGCATCGGCGACCTGTACGCCCGCATCAAGGCCTTGCCGGCCGAGCAGCAGGCGCAGATCGAAGCCGACATCCAGGCGGTCTACGCGGCGCGCCCATCGCTGGCGATGGTCAACTCCGATAAAGGCATCACCAACCTGCACGTGCCGAGCGACGTCATCGTCGACGCCTCGATGCCGGCCATGATCCGTGACTCCGGCAAGATGTGGGGCACCGACGGCCAGTTGCACGACACCAAGGCCGTGATCCCGGATCGCTGCTACGCCACCATCTACCAGGCGGTGATCGAAGACTGCAAGCAACACGGCGCTTTCGATCCGACCACCATGGGCAGCGTGCCGAACGTCGGCCTGATGGCCAAGAAAGCCGAAGAGTACGGCTCCCACGACAAGACCTTCCAGATCAAGGCCGACGGCGTGGTCCGTGTTTCGGACAACACCGGCCGCACCCTGCTGGAGCAGAACGTCGAAGCGGGCGATATCTTCCGCATGTGCCAGACCAAGGACGCGCCAATCCAGGACTGGGTCAAGCTGGCCGTCAATCGTGCCCGCGCCAGCGCCACTCCGGCGATTTTCTGGCTGGACCCGATGCGCGCCCACGACGGCGTGGTGATCGAAAAAGTCCAGGCTTACCTGAAGGACTACGACACCGCCGGCCTGGACATCCGCATCATGTCGCCGGTCGACGCGATGAAGTTCACCCTGGCCCGCACCCGCGAAGGCAAGGACACCATTTCGGTGACCGGCAACGTGTTGCGCGACTACCTGACCGACCTGTTCCCGATCATGGAACTGGGCACCAGTGCCAAGATGCTGTCGATCGTGCCGCTGATGAACGGCGGTGGCCTGTTCGAAACCGGCGCCGGCGGCTCGGCACCCAAGCACGTTCAGCAGTTGCTGGAAGAAAACTTCCTGCGCTGGGATTCCCTGGGCGAGTTCCTGGCCCTGGCCGCGTCCCTTGAACACCTGGGCGTGACCTACAACAACCCTAAAGCCCTGGTGCTGGCCAAGACCCTGGACCAGGCCACTGGCGAGTTCCTGGACCGCAACAAGTCGCCTTCGCGCAAAGTCGGCGGCATCGACAACCGCGGCAGCCACTTCTACCTGACCCTGTTCTGGGCCCAGGCACTGGCCGCTCAAAACGACGACGCAGCCCTTAAGGCTCAGTTCGCGACCCTGGCCAAGACACTGACCGACAACGAAGAAACAATCGTTGCCGAGCTCAATGCCGTCCAAGGCAAACCGGTGGACATCGGCGGTTACTACTTCGCCAACCCGGAGCTGACCAGCAAGGCCATGCGCCCAAGCAACACCTTCAACGCAGCGATTGCTGCGCTGGTGTAAGGTTGTAAGGGAACACCACAAACCCCGGCCCTGGTGCCGGGGTTTGTGTTTCTGTCCTCAACACATCTCCCCCTGACAATATATTCCCTGTGGGAGCGAGCTTGCTCGCGATAGCGATATAACATTCAACATTGATACTGACTGACCCACCGCTATCGCGAGCAAGCTCGCTCCCACAGTGGTCTGCATTCCAATTTGAGAACTAGAGGAGCCCCCCATGGACTGGAAACCCCACATCACCGTCGCCACCATCGTCGAAGACAACGGCCGTTTCCTGATGGTGGAAGAATCCAAGGGCGGACGGGCGGTACTCAACCAGCCCGCCGGTCACCTGGACCCGAACGAAACGCTGATCGAAGCCGCCGTGCGCGAAACCCTGGAAGAAACCGGCTGGGACGTCGAGCCCACCAGTGTGGTGGGCATTTATTTGTACACCGCTCCCAGCAATGGCGTGACCTACCAACGGGTCTGTTTCGCCGCCAAGGCCCTGAACCACCGCCCGGACTATCCACTGGACGATGGCATCCTGGGCGCCAAGTGGCTGACCCGCAACGAATTGCTCGAACAGCGTGAGCACTGGCGCAGCGAGCTGATCATCCGCTGCATCGACGACTTTCTGGCCGGCCATTGCCATAGTCTGACGCTGATCCGACCTTCTCTTTAGCCTTGCGCGTCCGGGCCTGATAGAATCGCGTCCTTTTTCAAGACACTCATCGAACTGCTATGCGTGATCCAGCCCCTTCTGACACCACCCACAAGCGCGTCATTGTCGGCATGTCCGGCGGCGTGGACTCTTCCGTTTCCGCCCTTCTGCTGATCGAGCAGGGTTATGAGGTGGAAGGCCTGTTCATGAAGAACTGGGAAGAAGACGACGGAACCGAATACTGCACCGCCATGGACGACCTGGCGGATGCCCAAGCCGTGTGCGACAAGATCGGCATCAAGCTGCACACCGCCAACTTCGCCGCCGAGTACTGGGACAACGTGTTCGAGCACTTCCTGGCCGAATACAAGGCCGGTCGCACGCCGAACCCGGACATCCTCTGCAACCGCGAAATCAAGTTCAAGGCGTTCCTCGACTACGCGATGATGCTCGGCGCTGACCTGATCGCTACCGGTCACTATGTGCGCCGCCGCGACGTCGACGGCCGCACCGAGCTGCTCAAGGGCCTGGACCCGAACAAGGACCAGAGCTACTTCCTGCACGCCGTCGGCGGCGAGCAGATCGCCAAGACCCTGTTCCCGGTGGGCGAGCTGGAAAAGCCGCAAGTGCGCGCGATCGCCGAAAAACACGCCCTGGCCACCGCCAAGAAGAAAGATTCCACCGGCATCTGCTTTATCGGTGAAAGGCGTTTCAGCGATTTCCTCAAGCAGTACCTGCCGGCCCAGCCAGGCGAAATCAAGACCACCGAAGGCGAAGTCATCGGCCGCCACCACGGCCTGATGTACCACACCATCGGCCAGCGCCAGGGCCTGGGCATCGGCGGGCTCAAGGACGCCGGTGAAGAGCCGTGGTACGTGCTGGTCAAGGACCTGGAGCACAACGAGCTGATCGTCGGCCAGGGCAACGACCACCCATGGTTGTTCTCCCGCGCCCTGCTCGCCTCCGACATCTATTGGGTCAACCCGATCGACCTCAGCCAGCCGCGCCGCCTGACGGCCAAGGTTCGCTACCGCCAGAGTGATCAACCCTGCATGCTGGAAAAAACCGCCACGGGCTATCGCGCCACATTCGATGACCCGCAACGCGCCGTCACACCCGGCCAGTCCGTGGTGTTCTACGACGGGGAAATCTGTCTGGGCGGCGGCGTGATCGAAGTTGCAGAGCCCTGGAGCGGCAAGGCATGAGCCCGACCCAGGAGCAACTGACGGCATTGGGCGGCGTATTTCTCGCCGCCGTGCTGGTGGACCGGATCGCCAAGACCGGCCAGGCCACCGAAGCGGGCCTGAGCTGCATGCTCGGCAGCCTGCTGATTCGTGATCCCAAGGACACGCTTGAAGTCTATGGCGGCGACGACCTGAACCTGCGCGAGGGTTATCGCGCACTGATCGGAGCCCTGGAGCGCGACCCCAGTACCTTGCAACGCGAGCCGCTGCGCTACGCCCTATCGATGCTGGGCCTCGAACGTCAATTGGCCAAGCGCGACGACCTGCTGGACACCATCGGCAATCGCCTGCCGCAGATTCAGTCCCAGGTTGAACACTTCGGTCCCGCCCACGAAAACGTCATCGCCGCTTGCGGTGCGCTGTACCAGGACACCCTGAGCACCTTGCGCCAGCGCATCCAGGTACACGGCGACATGCGCAACCTGCAACAACCGAGCAATGCCTCGAAGATCCGCGCCCTGTTGCTGGCCGGAATTCGCTCGGCGCGGCTGTGGCGGCAGTTGGGTGGTCATCGCTGGCAACTGGTGATCAGCCGACGCAAATTGCTGAAAGAGCTTTACCCGTTGATGCGCAACGAATAAGTCGCCTCAGCCCGTTTTTTTTGTGGCGAGGGAGCTTGCTGCCTCGCCACAGGTATTAAACGCTTTATATCGTTACGCGTAATACGCCGGTCAGTTGGCGACGGACCGACGAATGTTTTCATGTATGATACGCGCCCCATTTCGTTGCCCGACTGTCCGAGAACACCCCATGCAGCTTTCTTCGCTCACTGCGGTTTCCCCTGTTGACGGCCGCTACGCCGGCAAAACCCAGGCCCTGCGCCCGATTTTCAGCGAGTACGGCCTGATCCGTGCCCGCGTCCTGGTTGAAGTGCGCTGGCTCCAGCGCCTTGCCGCTCACCCTGCCATCGGCGAAGTCCCGGCGTTTTCTGCCGAAGCCAACGCGGTGCTCAACGCCCTGGCTGAAAATTTTGTGCTGGAGCACGCCGAGCGCGTCAAAGAGATCGAGCGCACCACCAACCACGACGTCAAAGCCATCGAATACCTGCTCAAGGAGCAGGCGGCCAAGCTGCCGGAGCTGGCCAACGTCAGCGAATTCATCCACTTTGCCTGCACCAGCGAGGACATCAACAACCTGTCCCACGCCCTGATGCTGCGCGAAGGCCGTGATGACGTGATGCTGCCGCTGATGCGCCAGATCGCCCAGGCCATCCGCGAGCTGGCAATTCGCTTCGCCGACGTACCGATGCTGTCGCGCACCCACGGTCAGCCGGCCTCGCCGACCACCCTGGGCAAAGAGCTGGCCAACGTGGTGTACCGTCTGGAGCGCCAGATCGCCCAGGTCGCCGCCGTGCCACTGCTGGGCAAGATCAACGGCGCCGTGGGCAACTACAACGCACACCTGTCGGCCTACCCGGACATCGACTGGGAAGCCAACGCCCGCGCCTTCATCGAAGACGAGCTGGGCCTGAGCTTCAACCCGTACACCACCCAGATCGAGCCGCACGACTATATCGCCGAGCTGTTCGATGCGATCGCGCGCTTCAACACCATCCTGATCGACTTCGACCGTGACATCTGGGGCTACATCTCCCTGGGTTATTTCAAGCAGCGCACCATCGCCGGCGAAATCGGTTCATCGACCATGCCGCACAAGGTCAACCCGATCGACTTCGAAAACTCCGAAGGCAACCTGGGCATCGCCAACGCGCTGTTCCAGCACCTGGCGAGCAAGCTGCCGATTTCCCGCTGGCAGCGCGACCTGACCGACTCCACCGTACTGCGCAATCTGGGCGTCGGTTTTGCCCACAGCGTCATTGCCTATGAAGCCAGCCTCAAGGGCATCAGCAAGCTGGAACTGAACGAGCAGAAGATCGCTGCCGACCTGGACGCCTGCTGGGAAGTCTTGGCCGAGCCGATCCAGACCGTGATGCGTCGCTACAATATCGAAAACCCGTATGAAAAGCTCAAAGAACTGACCCGTGGCAAGGGCATCAGTCCTGAAGCGTTGCAGACTTTCATTGATGGCCTGGACATGCCTGCCGAGGCCCGCGCCGAGCTGAAGAAGCTCACGCCGGCCAACTACATCGGCAACGCAGCGGCACAAGCCAAGCGCATCTGATCCACCGTTTTGCCCTGAGACGCCCGGCCGCGCCGGGCGTTTTTATTCGCGTCTGAAAAGTATATTTTTTCAATAGGTTACACATGAATCCTGATATTCCTCTGCAACTCTTGGGCGGCATCACGGCACGGGAGTTCCTGCGCGACTACTGGCAGAAAAAACCGCTGCTGATCCGCCAGGCGATTCCAGACTTCCAAAGCCCGATCGATGCCGACGAACTGGCCGGCTTGGCCCTGGAAGAAGAAGTCGAATCGCGCCTGGTCATCGAGCACGGCGAACGCCCCTGGGAGTTGCGTCGCGGCCCGTTTGCCGAAGACGAATTCAGCAAACTGCCGGAGCGCGAGTGGACCCTGCTGGTGCAGGCGGTCGATCAATTCGTCCCCGAAGTCAGCGAGCTGCTGGAGAACTTCCGCTTCCTGCCGAGCTGGCGCATCGACGATGTGATGATCAGCTTCGCCGCTCCCGGTGGCAGCGTCGGCCCGCATTTCGACAACTACGATGTGTTCCTGCTGCAGGGCCATGGCCAGCGCAACTGGAAAATCGGCCAAATGTGCGACTCCGAGAGCCCGCTGCTGCAACACGCCGACCTGCGCATCCTCGCCGACTTCGAGGCCACCGACGAGTGGACCCTGGAACCGGGCGACATGCTTTACCTGCCGCCGCGCCTGGCCCACTGCGGCGTGGCCGTGGATGACTGCATGACCTACTCGGTAGGCTTCCGGGCGCCGAGCGCCGCCGAAGTGCTGACCCACTTCACCGACTTCCTCAGCCAGTTCCTGCCGGACGAAGAGCGCTACACCGACGCCGATGCGCGCCCGGTGGCCGACCCGCACCAGATCCAGCACGACGCCCTCGATCGCCTCAAGGGCCTGCTGGCCGAACACATGAGCGACGAGCGCCTGCTGCTGACCTGGTTCGGCCAGTTCATGACCGAGCCGCGCTACCCGGAACTGGTGGTAGGCCCGGAACTGGAAGAAGACGACCTGCTGGCTGGCCTGGAACAGGGCGCCGTGATCATCCGCAACCCAAGCGCCCGCCTGGCCTGGTCGGAAGTCGATGACGACCTGTTGTTGTTTGCCAGCGGCCAGAGCCGTTATCTGCCGGGCAAGCTGCGCGACCTGCTGAAAATGATCTGCGCCGCCGACGCACTGCACAGCGAAAACCTCGGCCCGTGGCTGGCCGATGAAGACGGTCGCGGCCTGATCTGCGAACTGGTCAAGCAAGGCAGCTTGGGGTTCGCTGATGAATAAAATTCACGTTCGTGTCGCAGACTGGCAAAAGGATAACGCCGAGATCCGGCGCATTCGTGAGACGGTGTTCATTGCCGAACAATCCGTCCCGCCCGAGTTGGAGTGGGACGCCGACGACCAGGGTGCGGTGCATTTTCTGGCGTACGAAGGCGACTTCCCCATCGGCACCGCCCGCCTGTTGGCCGACGGCCATATTGGCCGTGTCTCGGTGCTCAAGGACTGGCGCGGCCTGAAGGTGGGTGATGCGTTGATGCACGCACTGATCGCCGAGGCCGAGAACCGCGGACTCAAACAGCAGATGCTCAGCGCCCAGGTGCATGCCACGCCGTTCTATGAGCGGCTGGGCTTCGCCGTGGTCAGCGAGGAGTTCCTGGAAGCCGGGATTCCTCATGTGGACATGGTGCGGCACTCGGCCTGACACCGTGGCGCGGGAGTTCGATCCCGCCAGGTGTAGGAGCTGGCGAAGCCTGCGATCTTTTTATTTTGCTCTTTTGCTTCAAACTCAATTGGCAACGGAAAGATCGCAGCCTCGTTGCACTCGTCAGCTCCTGCAGGGTGGACCGCAGCGGGGATAAATCCCCTCGCCACAAGAGCATCATGCAACGCCTCAAAACGCCCCGCCATCCACCGATGCCGGGGCGTTTTGCTGTCTATCATTCAACTTGCCCCACCCCAGGCCGACAAACTGGCAATATCAAGCCTTTGTCTCGCGGAGAAATGGACATGCCCCTACGCACCCTGCTCGCCACCCTGCTGCTCGGCTGCAGCCTGTCGGTGATGGCCGCTACTGAAATCGTCCCGCTGAATTACCGGACCAGCGCCGACCTGTTGCCGGTGGCGCAGAATTTCATCGGCAAGGACGGCCAGGTCAGCGCCTATGGCAACCAACTGATCGTCAACGCCGAGCCTGGGAAAATCGAGGAGCTCAAGGCATTTCTCGCCCAACTGGACACCGCCCCCAAGCGTCTGCTGATCACGGTCGACACCAACGAAAACAACCTGCAGGGCGACCAGGGCTATTCGATCAACGGCGCCGCGCCCAGCCAGACCCGCATCATCAACCGCAGCACCGCCAGCCGCGAAGGCGGTGTGCAGCAGGTCCAGGCCAGTGAAGGCCAGCCGGCGCTGATTCAGGTCGGTCAGAGTGTGCCGTTTACCAGCAGCCAAACCGACAACTATGGCCGCCTGCAAAGCCAGACCGAATACCGCAACGTCACCCAGGGTTTTTATGTCACCGCCAGCGTCACCGGCGAGACCGTTCATCTGAACATCAGTACCAACCGTGACCGCATGAGCCAGGAGCGTCCCGATGTAGTGAACGTTCAAAGTACCGACACAACGGTCAGCGGCCGCCTGGGTGAATGGATCACCCTGGCCGGTGTCAATCGCCAGACTCAGGCCGATAAACAGGGGCTGAGCCGCAGTTACTCGACCCAAGGCCGGGACGACATGATTCTGCGGGTCAAGGTGGACACCCTGAACTGAAGCACCAAAAACTGACTGATGAGTCGTATTAGACCAAAGATGTAGTGCCACAAAAAAAGCACTACAAAACGTTTGACGAGCCAAAAAACCGAAGGCATGATGGCCTCGCTCCCGCTAATCAGGGGCCCTGGCAAGGGCCTTCGGGTCGACGCTTGCAACTACCCTGCGAGCCGATTCGTGTCTGTACCGCCCACAAGGTGTGTTTGACGAGGTTGCGACTGGAACGAAGTTGTCCCGAGGGACGGAAGCGTAACTAGGTAACCCGGCATCACTCTGAGTTCGTATAAAGGCCCACGACGCCCGAATGCGCCCGCAGTTCGCCTCTACCTGCTCACTTTCCCCTCGAGCCCATCGTTCATCCCGTCGCCTCCCCGCTTGAACCGACTTGACCGTCCAACCCCTGGTCGGCAGGAGCAGGAATTTTCCACCCCAGACCTATGCGACGAGGTTTATCTCCATGGCACTGACACGCGAACAGCAAATTGCAGCCCTTGAAAAAGATTGGGCTGAAAACCCGCGCTGGAAAGGCGTGAAGCGCAATTACTCCGCTGCTGACGTCGTCCGTCTGCGTGGCTCGGTTCAACCTGAGCACACTTTTGCGAAAATGGGCGCCGAGAAACTGTGGAACCTGGTCACCCAGGGCGCCAAGCCAGCCTTCCGTCCCGAGAAAGATTTCGTCAACTGCATGGGCGCCTTGACCGGCGGCCAGGCTGTACAGCAAGTCAAGGCCGGTATCCAGGCGATCTACCTGTCGGGCTGGCAAGTGGCTGCGGACAACAACTCCGCCGAGTCGATGTACCCGGACCAGTCGCTGTACCCAGTGGATTCGGTTCCCACCGTGGTCAAGCGCATCAACAACTCGTTCCGTCGTGCCGACCAGATCCAGTGGAAAGCCGGCAAGAACCCGGGCGACGAAGGATACATCGACTACTTCGCGCCAATCGTGGCCGACGCTGAAGCCGGTTTCGGCGGCGTACTGAACGCCTACGAGCTGATGAAGAGCATGATCGAAGCAGGCGCCGCCGGCGTTCACTTCGAAGACCAACTGGCTTCGGTGAAGAAATGCGGCCACATGGGCGGCAAAGTATTGGTGCCGACCCAGGAAGCCGTGCAGAAACTGACTGCTGCCCGCCTGGCCGCCGACGTCGCCGGCGTACCGACCATCATCCTGGCCCGTACCGACGCCAACGCCGCTGACCTGCTGACTTCCGACTGCGACCCGTACGACCAGCCGTTCGTGACCGGTACCCGCACCCAGGAAGGTTTCTACAAGGTTCGCGCCGGTCTTGACCAGGCGATCGCCCGTGGCCTGGCCTACGCGCCGTACGCCGACCTGATCTGGTGCGAAACCGCCAAGCCGGACCTGGACGAGGCGCGTCGCTTCGCCGAAGCGATCAAGAAGGAATACCCGGACCAACTGCTGTCGTACAACTGCTCGCCTTCCTTCAACTGGAAGAAAAACCTGGACGACGCGACCATCGCCAAGTTCCAGCGCGAACTGTCCGCCATGGGCTACAAGCACCAGTTCATCACCCTGGCCGGCATTCACAACATGTGGCACAGCATGTTCAACCTGGCGCACGACTACGCCCGCAACGACATGACCGCCTACGTGAAGCTGCAAGAGCAGGAGTTCGCTGACGCCGCCAAGGGCTACACCTTCGTGGCTCACCAGCAGGAAGTGGGCACCGGCTACTTCGACGACATGACCACCGTGATCCAGGGCGGCACCTCCTCGGTCACCGCGCTGACCGGCTCCACCGAAGAAGAGCAGTTCCACTGATCCTCGGCTTGCCTTGAGTCAACGGCCCTTGCGGACCGAATAAAAGCTAACCGCAAAGCCGACGTTCTACAGCCCCGACTGGTTCGGGGCTTTTTTTTGCCTGCGTTTTTCTTGCGTTTTTTACACTTTGAAGTGGCTGACCAACTGCTGCAACTGGTTACCCAGCCGCGCCAGTTCGATGCTTGAGGCCGCGGTTTCTTCGCTGGCTGAGGCGGTCTGTTCGGATACATCGCGCACGCTCAGAACACTGCGGCTGATTTCCTCGGCCACGGAGCTTTGTTGCACCGCAGCAGCAGCAATCTGCTGGTTCATGGCCTGGATACCAGAAACGGCCTGAGTGATGTTGCCCAGGGAGATGCCGGCCTTGCCGGCCAATTCCACGCTGCTGTCGGTCAGTTCGCGGCTGTTTCGCATGATACTCGACACCTGGCGCGTGCCGTCCTGCAAGCCCGCCACCAGGCTCTCAATCTCTTCGGTGGAATGCTGGGTACGCTGGGCCAGCCCACGCACTTCGTCGGCGACCACGGCAAAACCGCGCCCGGCGTCACCCGCGCGAGCGGCCTCAATGGCGGCGTTGAGGGCCAGCAAGTTGGTCTGCTCAGCCACCGCCCTGATCACGTCCATGATCTTGCCAATACGCGCGCTTTCCTGTTCCAACTCATCCATGGCGTCGACTGAGCGCCCGACTTCGCTGGCCAAGCGCTCGATCTGAACGATGGCTTGCGCAACAACCTGGTCGCCAATACGGGCCTGTGCATCGGCCTCTGATGCGGCTGCGCATGCTTGTTCGGCATTACGCGCGACCTCATGCACGGTAACCGACATTTCGTGCATGGCGGTCGCCACCTGATCGGTCTCGGTCTTCTGGCTATTGACCCCGGCACTGGTCTGCTCGGTGACGGCCGATAATTCTTCGGCGGCGCTGGCGATTTGGGTGACGCCATCGCGGATGCCACCGATCAGGTCACGCAACGTGGTGCCCATGCGCTGAATACCTTGCTGCAAGACACCCAGCTCATCACGACGAGTCACTATCATGTGTTGCGTGAGGTCGCCTGCCGCAATGCGATCGACCACAGCCAATGTCTCTTGCAACGGCCGTGTAATCTGGCGGGTGATGATCAGGGCGGCAAAAATTCCCAACAGCATCGCCAAGGCAGTACAGCTCAACTGCAAGATACGGGACTGGGCGCTGTCTTCGTCACGGGAGACCAGTTGGCTGGCATACATTTCGTCAGACAGCCGGGTGATGGTTTCACCCAAATCAAGGGTGGCCTGCACAGCCTTGCCCATGGCCTGATTACTGGTCGTGAAGTTCTGCACCGAACGACGATAAGCAATCAGTGCGGTTTCCAACTGCTTGATGGTGTCGGCATAGGTCGGGCCGAACGCGCTGTTGAGCGCTTCGATGGTCTTGAACGCATTTTCGAGCTGGCGGGTGGCGGCTTGTTCGGTGGTGCTGTTGGGGTTGCCGGTATAACCACGCACTTCATAACGCACCAGCGCCACATCCTCTTTAGCCTTGAGGATGAGCTTATAAAGGTCAAAACGGCGCTCATCCGAGGCAGGCATTGCTTCTACCTCACTGATGACCTTGGCAATCAGCGCGGCGCCTTTGACTGCATTGACGCCCATCTCCTTGCGCATGGCGGCGTCATTGCGATAAGCCTCGCGCATCGTATTCAGTGCCACTTGATACTGGGTGCTGGCCTGCTCGATCAGCGCCAGTTTTTCCAGGTTTTCAGGTTTTCTCAACTCGCTTGCAAGGCTTTTTTGCTGGGCAACAAACTGTTCGAGCGACGTCTGGATCAATTCACCCTTTTGCTCATCGCCTTTGTCCAACTGATATTGCAAGCGAGCCCTACGCAAGTGATCAAGACGGTTGCCGAGTTCAGTAATGCTGGTCATTCGATCCGTGCGCTCGATCATTTTGCCCAAACTGACCCAGCCGGTGGCGGCGAGGATGGCGGTCAGAAACAGCACAACGGCAAAGCCCAGAGCCAGCTTGAGCATAACGCTCATGTTCGCGATCCAAGAGTTCATGACATTCCTTTTGGTAATCAGCCGCGAACGATGAAAACTGACGCAGCCATCTAAGAAGGGACGGTTTTCTAACCAGCATTGGTATAGATGATTAGATGAATGAACCGTAAAGATAGCCATTTGATATCAAGCCTTCAAGGCTTTAGGCCCCTGCTCGGGCCGATTTTTGCTGGCAAACGGTTTTGCTTGGCGCACCACTTCGATGCAGCGCTAGAAAAATTGATCGAAGGCAGTAGTGGGTAGTCTGAAAAGGAGTAAAACGTCCGACGCTGACAATTGCAGTAGCGACGATGTAAGACAGCCTCTCGGACACCCTACTAAGTGCCCTGTAGAAAAGACTGGCTCAGATAATAATAATTATCATTTGGAAGTCATTATCATTGTTACATTCCGCACCAAATATAATTGGTGAATAACCGCCCAATCCCCGGCCCGCTGGGGCTGCAGGGTCCTGGAGGTGCGCTATGTCCTTATTCCAATAAATAATTTCGCTACAGGAATTTTACTTGCCCGGTGTTTAGCCATAAAATCACCGCGATTGATTGCTGCGACATATCGTCACTGCGTTATTTCTTTTCAAGCTCAGAGACCTTTGCTCTCTGTTAAGGATTTCCAGCATGCCCGAAGCGACAGGACTCATGGCCCACAACTGGGGCTTTGCCATTTTCCTTCTGGGCGTTGTCGGCCTGTGTGCCTTCATGCTCGGCGTGTCGAGCCTGCTCGGGTCAAAAGCCTGGGGCCGCAGCAAAAATGAACCGTTCGAGTCCGGCATGCTGCCTACCGGTGGCGCCCGCTTGCGGCTCTCAGCCAAATTCTATCTGGTCGCGATGCTCTTCGTGATCTTCGATATCGAAGCCCTCTTTCTCTTTGCATGGTCTGTGTCCGTCCGCGAAAGCGGCTGGACCGGATTCGTCGAAGCGCTCGTTTTCATAGCAATTCTGTTGGCAGGTCTTGTCTACCTTTACCGAGTGGGGGCACTTGATTGGGCTCCGGAAGCTCGGCGCAAGCGGCAAGCGAAGCTGAAACAATGAGGCTTTGGCAATGCAATACAATCTCACCAGGATCGACCCCGATGCTCCTAACGAGCAGTATCCGATTGGCGAGCGGGAAACCGTCGCTGATCCGTTAGAGGATCAAGTTCACAAAAACATCTTCATGGGCAAGCTCGAAGACGTGCTCAACAGCACGGTCAACTGGGGTCGCAAGAACTCCCTGTGGCCGTACAACTTCGGCCTTTCGTGCTGCTACGTGGAAATGACCACCGCCTTCACGGCGCCCCACGACATCGCGCGCTTTGGCGCCGAGGTGATCCGGGCATCGCCGCGCCAGGCGGATTTCATGGTTATTGCCGGGACCTGCTTCATCAAGATGGCGCCGATCATCCAGCGTCTCTACGAGCAAATGCTCGAACCGAAGTGGGTTATCTCCATGGGTTCGTGCGCCAACTCCGGTGGCATGTACGACATCTACTCCGTCGTTCAAGGGGTGGACAAGTTCCTGCCCGTGGACGTCTACGTGCCTGGCTGCCCGCCTCGCCCTGAAGCGTTCCTGCAAGGCTTGATGCTGTTGCAGGAGTCGATTGGCCAGGAGCGTCGCCCACTGTCCTGGGTCGTTGGCGATCAAGGCGTCTATCGCGCCGAGATGCCATCGCAAAAGGAACAGCGCCGCGAACAGCGTATCGCAGTCACCAACCTGCGCAGCCCCGACGAAGTCTGATCCAGCTCTGCTCTGCATAAGAAACGAGAACCTGGCTTCATTCTTTACGTTGACCGAAAGCGATAAATAACCATGACTACAGGCAGTGCTCTGTACATCCCGCCTTACAAGGCAGACGACCAGGATGTGGTCGTCGAACTGAACAACCGTTTTGGCCCCGAGGCGTTCACCGCCCAGCCGACCCGCACCGGCATGCCGGTGCTTTGGGTTGCCCGCGCCAAACTCGTCGAAGTCCTGACCTTCCTGCGCAACCTGCCCAAGCCGTACGTCATGCTCTATGACCTGCATGGCGTGGACGAGCGTCTGCGCACCAAGCGTCAAGGGCTGCCCGACGGCGTCGATTTCACCGTGTTCTATCACCTGATGTCGATCGAGCGTAATAGTGACGTGATGATCAAGGTCGCCTTGTCCGAGAGCGACCTCAGCGTGCCGACCGTGACCGGTATCTGGCCGAACGCCAACTGGTACGAACGTGAAGTGTGGGACATGTTCGGGATCGATTTCCCTGGCCACCCGCACCTGACCCGCATCATGATGCCGCCCACCTGGGAAGGTCACCCGCTGCGCAAGGACTTCCCGGCCCGCGCCACCGAGTTCGACCCGTTCAGCCTGTCCCTGGCCAAGCAACAGCTCGAGGAAGAAGCCGCGCGCTTCAAGCCGGAAGACTGGGGCATGAAACGCTCCGGGACGAACGAAGACTACATGTTCCTCAACCTGGGCCCGAACCACCCTTCGGCCCACGGTGCTTTCCGCATCATCCTGCAGCTGGACGGCGAAGAGATCGTCGACTGCGTCCCGGACATCGGCTACCACCACCGTGGCGCCGAGAAGATGGGCGAGCGCCAGTCCTGGCACAGCTACATTCCCTACACCGACCGCATCGATTACCTCGGCGGGGTGATGAACAACCTGCCGTACGTGCTTTCGGTCGAGAAACTGGCCGGGATCAAGGTGCCGGAAAAGGTCGACGTCATCCGCATCATGATGGCCGAGTTCTTCCGGATCACCAGTCACCTGCTGTTCCTGGGCACCTACATCCAGGACGTGGGCGCCATGACCCCGGTGTTCTTCACCTTCACCGACCGCCAGAAGGCGTACACGGTGATCGAAGCCATCACCGGTTTCCGCCTGCACCCGGCCTGGTACCGCATCGGTGGCGTTGCCCACGACCTGCCGCGGGGCTGGGAAAAGCTGGTCAAGGATTTCGTCGAATGGATGCCCAAGCGCCTGGACGAATACACCAAGGCCGCCTTGCAGAACAGCATCCTCAAGGGCCGTACCATCGGGGTCGCCGCCTACAACACCAAAGAGGCCCTGGAATGGGGTGTCACCGGTGCGGGCCTGCGTTCCACCGGTTGCGATTTCGACCTGCGCAAGGCGCGCCCGTACTCCGGCTACGAAAACTTCGAGTTCGAAGTACCGCTGGCAGTCAATGGTGACGCCTATGACCGTTGCATGGTTCGTGTCGAGGAGATGCGCCAGAGCATCAAGATCATCGACCAGTGCATGCGCAACATGCCGGAAGGCCCGTACAAGGCGGATCACCCGCTGACCACGCCGCCGCCCAAAGAGCGCACGCTGCAACACATCGAGACCCTGATCACGCACTTCCTGCAGGTTTCGTGGGGCCCGGTCATGCCGGCCAACGAGTCCTTCCAGATGATCGAAGCGACCAAGGGCATCAACAGTTATTACCTGACGAGCGACGGCGGCACCATGAGCTACCGCACCCGGATTCGCACCCCAAGCTACCCGCACCTGCAGCAGATCCCCTCAGTGATCAAAGGCAGCATGGTCGCGGACTTGATCGCGTACCTGGGTAGTATCGATTTCGTTATGGCCGACGTGGACCGCTAAGCATGAATAGCACGCTTATCCAGACAGACCGTTTCGCCCTCAGCGAAACCGAGCGCTCGGCCATCGAGCACGAGCTGCATCACTACGAAGACCCGCGCGCGGCGTCGATCGAAGCCCTGAAGATCGTCCAGAAGGAACGTGGCTGGGTGCCTGATGGCGCGCTCTACGCCATCGGCGAGATCCTTGGCATCCCGGCCAGCGACGTCGAAGGTGTCGCGACTTTCTACAGCCAGATCTTCCGCCAGCCGGTGGGCCGCCACATCATTCGCGTCTGCGACAGCATGGTCTGCTACATCGGCGGCCACGAGTCCGTGGTCGGCGAAATCCAGAACAAGCTGGGCATCGGCCTGGGCCAGACCACCGCCGACGGTCGCTTCACGCTGCTGCCGGTGTGCTGCCTGGGCAACTGCGACAAGGCACCGGCGCTGATGATCGACGACGACACCTTCGGTGACGTCCAGCCTGACGGCGTCGCCAAACTGCTGGAGGGCTACGTATGACCCTGACTTCCTTCGGGCCCGCCAACCGCATCCAGCGTTCGGCCGAAACCCACCCCCTGACCTGGCGTCTGCGTGACGACGGCGAAGCGGTATGGCTGGACGAATACCAGGCCAAGAATGGCTACGCCGCCGCGCGCAAGGCATTCAGCGAAATGGCCCAGGACGACATCGTCCAGACCGTCAAAGACTCCGGCCTCAAGGGTCGTGGTGGCGCGGGCTTCCCCACGGGCGTGAAGTGGGGCCTGATGCCCAAGGACGAATCCATCAACATCCGCTACCTGCTGTGCAACGCGGATGAAATGGAACCCAACACCTGGAAAGACCGCATGCTGATGGAGCAACTGCCCCATCTGCTGATCGAAGGCATGCTGATCAGTGCCCGTGCGCTGAAAACCTACCGTGGCTACATCTTCCTGCGCGGCGAATACACCACCGCCGCCAAGCACCTGAACCGTGCCGTGGAAGAAGCCAAGGCCGCAGGCCTGTTGGGCAAGAACATCCTGGGCTCGGGCTTTGATTTCGAGCTGTTCGTCCACACCGGTGCCGGGCGCTACATCTGCGGTGAAGAAACCGCGCTGATCAACTCCCTGGAAGGCCGCCGCGCCAACCCGCGCTCCAAGCCGCCCTTCCCTGCCGCCGTCGGCGTATGGGGTAAGCCGACCTGCGTGAACAACGTCGAGACCCTGTGCAACGTGCCGGCGATCATTGCCGACGGCGTGGACTGGTACAAATCCCTGGCCCGCGACGGCAGCGAAGACATGGGTACCAAACTCATGGGCTTCTCCGGCAAGGTCAAGAACCCGGGTCTGTGGGAACTGCCATTCGGCGTCACCGGCCGCGAGTTGTTCGAAGACTACGCCGGCGGCATGCGCGACGGTTACAAGCTCAAGTGCTGGCAGCCCGGCGGCGCCGGCACCGGCTTCCTGTTGCCCGAACACCTGGACGCACAAATGTACGCCGGCGGCATCGCCAAGGTGGGTACCCGTATGGGCACCGGCCTGGCCATGGCGGTGGACGACAGCGTCAACATGGTGTCCCTGCTGCGCAACATGGAAGAGTTTTTCTCCCGTGAGTCGTGCGGTTTCTGCACCCCTTGCCGCGATGGCCTGCCCTGGAGCGTCAAGCTGCTGCGGGCCATTGAAAACGGCGAAGGCCAGGCCGGCGACATCGAGACCTTGCTGGGTCTGGTGGGTTTCCTCGGCCCGGGCAAGACCTTCTGTGCTCATGCACCGGGTGCCGTGGAGCCGTTGGGCAGCGCGATCAAATATTTCCGCTCTGAATTCGAGGCCGGCATCGCGCCAACGCGCGCCGGTGATCTCAATCAGGTGGTCACGCCGACCATGGTCGGCGCGTAACGACGCTTAAAAAGGCGAAGGGTCCGTGCCCTTCGCCTTTCGTTCGATGACGCCTTTTCACCAAGGCTGTTTGGATTCGGACGAATAACAAGATTCCATTAGCCACGCCCGCTGACACCGGGCCAACGAAGAACTTTGAACCATGGCCACTATCCACGTAGACGGCAAAGAGCTCGAAGTCGACGGCGCAGACAACCTGTTACAGGCATGTCTGTCCCTGGGCCTCGACATCCCTTATTTCTGCTGGCACCCCGCCCTTGGCAGCGTAGGCGCCTGTCGCCAATGCGCGGTCAAGCAGTACACCGACGAAAACGACAAGCGTGGTCGGATCGTCATGTCCTGCATGACCCCCGCCACCGACGGCAGTTGGATCTCCATCGACGACGAAGAAGCGAAAGTGTTTCGCGCCAGCGTCGTC
Source organism: Pseudomonas halotolerans (assembly GCF_039581215.1). NCBI lineage: Bacteria > Pseudomonadati > Pseudomonadota > Gammaproteobacteria > Pseudomonadales > Pseudomonadaceae > Pseudomonas > Pseudomonas halotolerans. The sequence continues at coordinate 192,194 of NZ_JBCNTJ010000002.1, read as the reverse complement.
GAATGGCTGATGACCAACCACCCCCACGACTGCCCGGTCTGTGAGGAAGGCGGTCACTGCCACCTGCAAGACATGACGGTGATGACCGGCCACAACGAGCGCCGTTATCGCTTCACCAAGCGCACCCACCAGAACCAGCAACTGGGCCCATTCATCTCCCACGAGATGAACCGCTGCATCGCCTGCTACCGCTGCGTGCGCTTCTACAAGGACTACGCCGGCGGCACCGACCTGGGCGTGTTCGGCGCCCACGACAACGTGTACTTCGGTCGCGTTGAAGACGGCACCCTGGAAAGCGAGTTCTCCGGCAACCTCACCGAGGTCTGCCCGACCGGTGTGTTCACCGACAAGACTCACTCCGAGCGCTACAACCGCAAGTGGGACATGCAGTTCTCGCCGAGCATCTGCCATGGTTGCTCCAGCGGTTGCAACATCTCCCCGGGCGAGCGCTACGGCGAACTGCGTCGTATCGAAAACCGCTTCAACGGTTCGGTCAACCAGTACTTCCTGTGCGACCGTGGCCGCTTCGGCTACGGCTACGTCAACCGCACCGACCGCCCGCGTCAGCCACTGCTGGCGGGCGGCGCCAAGCTGAGCCTCGACGAAGCACTGGATAAAGCCGCCGACCTGCTGCGCGGTCGCAACATCGTCGGCATCGGTTCGCCACGGGCCAGCCTGGAAAGCAACTACGCGCTGCGTGAACTGGTCGGCGCCGAGCACTTCTACAGCGGCATCGAAGCAGGCGAGCTGGAACGCATCCGCCTGGTGCTGCAAGTGCTCAAGGACAGCCCGCTGCCCGTGCCGACGATGCGTGACATCGAAGACCACGACGCCGTGTTCGTCCTTGGCGAAGACCTGACCCAGACGGCCGCGCGCATGGCCCTGGCCCTGCGCCAGTCGGTCAAGGGCAAGGCCGAAGACATGGCCGACGCCATGCGCGTGCAGCCATGGCTCGACGCGGCCGTGAAGAACATCGGTCAGCACGCGCTGAACCCGCTGTTCATTGCCAGCCTGGCTGAAACCAAGCTCGACGACGTCGCCGAAGAATGCGTCCACGCAGCGCCCGACGACCTGGCGCGCATCGGTTTTGCCGTGGCCCACGCCCTGGACGCCAGTGCCCCGGCCGTCGAAGGTCTGGACAGCGAAGCGGCCGCCCTGACCCAACGCATCGCCGACGCCCTGCTGGCGGCCAAGCGCCCACTGATCATCGCCGGCACGTCGTTGGGTTCCAAGGCGCTGATCGAGGCCGCCGCCAACATCGCCAAGGCCCTGAAGCTGCGCGAGAAGGACGGTTCCATCAGCCTGATCGTGCCGGAAGCCAACAGCCTCGGCCTGGCCATGCTCGGCGGCGAATCGCTGGACGCAGCGCTGCAAGCGGTGATCGACGGCAGCGCCGACGCCATCGTGGTGCTGGAAAACGACCTGTACACCCGCACTGACAAAGCCCGGGTCGACGCCGCCCTGAGTGCCGCGAAAGTGCTGATCGTCGCTGACCATCAGAAAACCGCCACCACCGACCGCGCCCATCTGGTGCTGCCGGCGGCGAGCTTTGCCGAAGGTGACGGTACGCTGGTCAGCCAGGAAGGTCGCGCCCAGCGCTTCTTCCAGGTGTTCGACCCAACTTACCTGGACGCCAGCATCCTGGTCCATGAAGGTTGGCGCTGGCTGCATGCCCTGCGCGCCACCCTGCTGAACCAGCCGATCGACTGGACGCAACTGGACCATGTCACCGCCGCCGTCGCTTCGAGCAGCCCGCAACTGGCTCGCATCGTCGATGCCGCGCCATCGGCCGCGTTCCGCATCAAGGGCCTGAAGCTGGCCCGCGAACCGCTGCGCTACTCCGGTCGCACCGCGATGCGCGCCGACATCAGCGTCCACGAACCACGGACCTCCCAGGACAACGACACTGCGTTCTCGTTCTCCATGGAAGGTTACTCGGGCTCCGCCGAACCGCGCTCGCAAGTGCCGTTCGCCTGGTCGCCGGGCTGGAACTCGCCGCAAGCCTGGAACAAGTTCCAGGACGAAGTCGGCGGTCACCTGCGTGCCGGTGACCCGGGCACTCGCCTGATCGAAAGCCAGGGCGATGGCCTGAGCTGGTTCGCCAGCGTGCCGCGCGCCTTCAACCCGGCACCGGGCACCTGGCAGGTCGTGCCGTTCCATCACCTGTTCGGCAGTGAAGAGAACTCGTCCAAAGCCGCACCGGTTCAGGAACGCATCCCGGCCGCCTACGTGTCGCTGGCCAAGTCCGAAGCCGATCGCCTGGGCGTCAACGACGGTGCCCTGCTGAGCCTGAGCGTCGCGGGCCAGACCTTGCGTCTACCGCTGCGCATCAATGAAGAACTGGGTGCCGGCCTGGTGGCACTGCCGGCCGGCCTGGCGGGTATTCCACCGGCGATATTCGGCAAAACCGTCGACGGTCTGCAGGAGGCAGCGCAATGAGCTGGTTTACCCCTGAAGTGATCGACGTGATCCTGACGGTTCTCAAGGCCATCGTGATCCTGCTGGCCGTGGTGGTCTGCGGAGCACTGCTGAGTTTCGTCGAACGTCGCCTGCTGGGCTGGTGGCAGGACCGTTACGGTCCGAACCGCGTCGGCCCGTTCGGCATGTTCCAGATCGCCGCTGACATGATCAAGATGTTCTTCAAGGAAGACTGGACACCGCCGTTTGCCGACAAGGTGATCTTCACCCTGGCACCGGTGGTGGCCATGAGCGCCTTGCTGATCGCCTTCGCGATCATCCCGATCACCCCGACCTGGGGCGTGGCGGACCTGAACATCGGCCTGCTGTTCTTCTTCGCCATGGCCGGTCTGTCGGTGTACGCAGTGCTGTTCGCCGGTTGGTCGAGCAACAACAAGTTCGCCCTGTTGGGCGCCCTGCGGGCCTCGGCCCAGACCGTGTCCTACGAAGTGTTCATGGGCCTGGCGCTCATGGGCATCGTCATCCAGGCCGGCTCGTTCAACATGCGCGACATCGTCGAGTACCAGGCCCAGAACCTGTGGTTCATCATTCCGCAGTTCTTCGGCTTCTGTACCTTCTTCGTGGCCGGCGTGGCCGTGACTCACCGTCACCCGTTCGACCAGCCGGAAGCGGAACAGGAACTGGCCGACGGTTACCACATTGAATATGCCGGCATGAAATGGGGCATGTTCTTCGTCGGTGAGTACATCGGCATCATTCTGATCTCGGCGCTGCTGGTGACGTTGTTCTTCGGTGGCTGGCACGGTCCGTTCGGCATCCTGCCGCAACTGTCCTTCGTCTGGTTCGCCCTGAAGACCGCGTTCTTCATCATGCTGTTCGTCCTGCTGCGCGCCTCGATCCCGCGCCCGCGTTACGACCAGGTGATGGACTTCAGCTGGAAATTCTGCCTGCCGCTGACCCTGATCAACATGCTGGTGACCGCTGCGATCGTTTTGATGAACGCGCCCGCGGCCGCGGTTCAGTGAGGATTTGACCCATGTTCAAATATATTGGCGACATCGTTAAGGGTACCGGTACCCAACTGCGAAGCCTGGTCATGATCTTCGGCCATGGCTTTCGCAAGCGCGACACCCTGCAATACCCTGAAGAAGAGGTCTATCTGGCGCCCCGCTATCGTGGCCGCATCGTGCTCACCCGCGACCCCGACGGCGAAGAACGCTGCGTGGCTTGTAACCTGTGCGCTGTGGCGTGCCCGGTGGGTTGCATCTCGCTGCAGAAAGCCGAAACCGAAGACGGTCGCTGGTACCCGGACTTCTTCCGCATCAACTTCTCGCGCTGCATTTTCTGCGGCCTCTGCGAGGAAGCGTGCCCGACCACCGCGATCCAGCTCACGCCGGATTTCGAAATGGCCGAGTTCAAACGTCAGGACCTGGTGTACGAGAAAGAAGATCTGCTGATTTCCGGTCCCGGTAAAAACCCTGATTACAACTTCTATCGTGTTGCAGGTATGGCCATTGCCGGTAAGCCAAAAGGCGCCGCGCAAAATGAAGCCGAACCGATCAACGTGAAGAGCTTGCTGCCTTAAGGAAGAAAGATGGAATTCGCTTTCTATTTCGCATCGGGTATCGCGGTGGTCTCCACGCTTCGAGTGGTCACCAACACCAACCCCGTGCACGCCCTGCTCTACCTGATCATTTCGCTGATCGCCGTGGCCATGACGTTCTTCGCCCTCGGCGCACCGTTCGCCGGTGCGCTGGAAGTGATCGCCTACGCCGGCGCCATCATGGTGCTGTTCGTGTTTGTGGTGATGATGCTGAACCTGGGCCCTGCCGCGGTGCAGCAGGAACGTTCCTGGCTCAAGCCGGGCATCTGGGCCGGGCCGGTGATTCTCGCCGCGCTGCTGCTGGGTGAACTGCTGTATGTGCTGTTCGCTCACCAGAGCGGCCAGGCCATCGGCCACACCACCGTAGACGCCAAGGCCGTGGGCATCAGCCTGTTCGGCCCGTACCTGCTGGTGGTCGAACTCGCCTCGATGCTGCTGCTTGCCGCAGCCGTCACGGCGTTCCATTTGGGCCGTAACGAGGCGAAGGAGTAATCACATGCCTGCTATCCCTCTCGAGCATGGTCTGGCGGTTGCCGGCATCCTGTTCTGCCTCGGTCTGGTCGGCCTGATGGTCCGCCGTAACATTCTGTTCGTGCTGATGAGCCTGGAGGTCATGATGAATGCCTCCGCCCTGGCCTTCATCGTCGCGGGCGCTCGCTGGGCGCAGCCGGATGGACAAGTCATGTTCATCCTGGTGATCAGCCTGGCAGCCGCCGAGGCCAGTATCGGCCTGGCGATTCTGTTGCAGCTGTATCGCCGCTTCCACACTCTCGATATCGACGCTGCCAGCGAGATGCGCGGATGAACCTACTCTTTCTGACTTTCGTATTTCCCCTCATCGGTTTCCTGCTGCTGTCGTTCTCTCGTGGACGCTGGTCGGAAAACCTTTCGGCGCTGGTTGGCGTGGGGTCCATCGGCCTGTCTGCCATCGTCACGGCCTACGTGATCTGGCAGTTCAACGTCGCCCCGCCGGAAAGTGGCGCGTACGTGCAGGTGCTGTGGCAGTGGATGGCGGTGGAAGGCTTCACGCCGAACTTCGCCCTGTACCTGGATGGCCTGTCGGTGACCATGCTGGGCGTGGTGGTGGGCGTGGGTTTCCTGATCCACCTGTTCGCCTCCTGGTACATGCGCGGTGAAGCCGGTTACTCGCGCTTCTTCGCCTACACCAACCTGTTCATCGCCAGCATGCTGTTCCTGGTGCTCGGCGATAACCTGTTGTTCCTGTACTTCGGCTGGGAAGGCGTGGGCCTGTGCTCGTACCTGTTGATCGGTTTCTACTACAGCAACCGCAACAACGGTAACGCGGCGCTCAAGGCGTTCATCGTGACCCGGATCGGCGACGTGTTCATGGCCATCGGCCTGTTCATCCTGTTCCAGCAACTGGGCACGCTGAACATCCAGGAACTGCTGGTCCTGGCGCCGCAGAAGTTCCAGGCTGGCGACTTCTGGATGGTCCTGGCGACCCTGATGCTGCTGGGCGGCGCTGTCGGTAAATCCGCACAACTGCCGCTGCAGACCTGGCTCGCGGACGCGATGGCTGGCCCTACCCCGGTTTCGGCATTGATCCACGCCGCAACCATGGTGACCGCCGGTGTCTACCTGATCGCCCGTACCCACGGCTTGTTCGCCCTGGCGCCGGATATCCTGCACCTGGTGGGTATCGTCGGCGGTGTGACCCTGGTGCTGGCCGGTTTCGCCGCCCTGGTCCAGACCGACATCAAGCGGATCCTCGCCTACTCCACCATGAGCCAGATCGGCTACATGTTCCTGGCCCTGGGCGTCGGCGCCTGGGAAGGCGCGATCTTCCACCTGATGACCCACGCCTTCTTCAAGGCGCTGCTGTTCCTTGCTTCCGGTGCGGTGATCGTTGCCTGCCACCACGAGCAGAACATCTTCAAGATGGGTGGCCTGTGGAAGAAACTGCCGCTGGCCTACGCCAGCTTCATCGTCGGCGGCGCGGCCCTGGCGGCCCTGCCACTGGTCACCGCCGGTTTCTACTCCAAGGACGAGATCCTCTGGGAAGCGTTCGCCAGCGGTAACCAGGGTCTGCTCTACGCAGGCCTGGTGGGTGCATTCATGACCTCGCTGTACACCTTCCGCCTGATCTTCATCGCGTTCCACGGTGAAGCCAAGACCGAAGCCCACGCTGGCCACGGCATTGCCCACTGGCTGCCACTGTCGGTGCTGATCGTGCTGTCGACCTTCGTCGGCGCCATGATCACGCCACCGCTGGCCGATGTACTGCCGCAAAGCGTCGGCCATGCCGGCGGCGACGCCAAGCACAGCCTGGAAATCGCTTCGGGCGCCATAGCCCTGGCCGGTATCCTGCTGGCCGCCCTGCTGTTCCTGGGCAAACGTCGCTTCGTCACGGCGATCGCCAACAGCGGCATCGGGCGGTTCCTTTCGGCCTGGTGGTTCGCTGCCTGGGGCTTCGACTGGATCTACGACAAACTGTTCGTCAAGCCATACCTTGCGATCAGCCACATTCTGCGCAAAGACCCGCTCGACCAGACCATTGGCCTGATCCCGCGTATGGCCAAGGGCGGCCACACGGCCCTGAGCCGTACCGAGACCGGTCAACTGCGTTGGTATGCGGCTTCCATGGCGGCTGGCGCCGTGCTGGTTATCGGCGCCATCGTGCTGGTAGCGGTCTGATATGAACCTTGCGAACTTGCGAAAGGAAACGAGCCCGTCATGATTCTGCCCTGGCTAATCCTGATCCCCTTCATCGGCGGCCTGCTGTGCTGGATGGCGGAGCGTTCAAGCTCCACCCTCCCGCGCTGGATTGCGCTGCTGACCATGTCCCTGGAACTCGCACTCGGCCTCTGGCTCTGGGCGACCGGCGACTATTCATTTGCTCCGGCCCCTGGCGCCGATCCGACCTGGGCGCTTGAGTTCAAGCACATCTGGATCGAACGCTTCGGTATCAGCGTGCACCTGGCCCTCGACGGCCTGTCGCTGCTGATGATCCTGCTGACCGGCCTGCTGGGTATCCTCTCGGTCCTGTGCTCCTGGAAAGAGATCCAGCGTCACGTCGGTTTCTTCCACCTGAACCTGATGTGGATCCTGGGCGGTGTCGTCGGCGTGTTCCTGGCGCTGGACCTGTTCATGTTCTTCTTCTTCTGGGAAATGATGCTGGTGCCGATGTACTTCCTCATCGCGCTCTGGGGTCACAGTTCTTCGGACGGCAAGAAAACCCGGATCTACGCGGCGACCAAGTTCTTCATCTTCACCCAGGCTTCCGGCCTGATCATGTTGGTGGCGATCCTCGGTCTGGTGCTGGTCAACTTCAACAACACCGGCGTGATTACCTTCAACTACGCCGACCTGTTGAAAGTGCAGATGTCGCGCACCACCGAGTACGTGCTGATGCTGGGCTTCTTCATCGCCTTCGCGGTGAAGCTGCCGGTAGTGCCATTCCACTCCTGGCTGCCGGATGCGCACGCCCAGGCACCGACCGCCGGTTCCGTGGACCTGGCCGGTATCCTGCTCAAGACCGCCGCCTACGGCCTGCTGCGCTTCGCCCTGCCGCTGTTCCCCAACGCCTCGGCCGAGTTTGCGCCGATTGCCATGACCCTGGGTCTGATCGGGATTTTCTACGGTGCGTTCCTGGCGTTCGCCCAGACCGACATCAAGCGCCTGATCGCCTTCTCCAGCGTTTCGCACATGGGCTTTGTGCTGATCGGGATCTACTCCGGCAGCCAGTTGGCCCTGCAAGGCGCGGTGATCCAGATGCTGGCCCACGGCCTGTCGGCGGCGGCACTGTTTATCCTCAGCGGCCAGTTGTACGAGCGTCTGCACACTCGGGACATGCGTGAAATGGGCGGCATCTGGTCGCGCATCGCGTACCTGCCGGCCATCAGCCTGTTCTTCGCGGCGGCGTCCCTGGGCCTGCCGGGCACCGGTAACTTTGTCGGCGAGTTCCTGATCCTGATCGGCTCGTTCGTCAGCGCTCCATGGATCACCGCCATCGCTACGTCTGGCCTGGTGTTCGGTTCGGTCTACTCGCTGATCATGATCCACCGCGCCTACTTCGGCCCGACCAAGTCGGATGAAGTGCTGCGCGGCATGGACGGTCGCGAACTGATCATGGTGCTCGGCCTTGCGGTGCTGCTGGTTTACCTCGGCGTCTACCCGCAACCGTTCCTCGACACCTCTGCCGCCACGATGCATGGCGTGCAGCAGTGGCTCGGCACCGCCTTCTCTCAACTCGCTTCGGCCCGGTAAGAGCGCTATGGAATTCACGATTCAACACTTTATCGCGCTTGCGCCGCTGTTGATCACCAGCGCCACGATCATCGTGGTGATGCTGGCGATCGCCTGGCGCCGCAATCACTCACAGACCTTCCTGCTGTCGGTGGCGGGGCTGAACCTGGCCCTGCTGTCGATTCTGCCGGCCCTGAAAGTCGCGCCGCTGGCGGTCACGCCACTGGTGCAGATCGACAGCTTCGCCTGCCTGTACATGGCGCTGATCCTGGTCGCCACCCTCGCCTGCGTCACCCTCGCCCACGCCTACCTCGGCGATGGCGGTACGGGTTACCCGGGCAACCGTGAAGAACTGTATCTGCTGATCCTGATGGCCGCCGCCGGTGGCCTGGTCCTGGTCAGCGCACAGCACCTGGCCAGCCTGTTCATCGGCCTGGAGCTGCTGTCGGTGCCGGTCTACGGTCTGGTGGCCTATGCCTTCTTCAACAAGCGTTCCCTGGAAGCCGGCATCAAGTACATGGTGCTGTCGGCCGCCGGTTCCGCGTTCCTGTTGTTCGGCATGGCCTTGCTCTACGCCGAAGCCGGCACCTTGAGTTTCGTCGGCATCGGTCAGGCCCTGGCGACCACCGGCCTGCCGAGCCCGATCGCGCAACTGGGCCTGGGCATGATGCTGATCGGCCTGGCGTTCAAGCTGTCGCTGGTGCCTTTCCACCTCTGGACCCCGGACGTCTACGAAGGCGCCCCGGCGCCGGTGGCGGCGTTCCTGGCCACCGCGTCGAAAGTCGCGGTGTTCGCCGTGATGGTGCGGTTGTTCCAGATCTCGCCAGTGGCCAGCAGCGGTGTGATGAGCGACGTGCTGACCGTCATCGCCATCGCGTCGATCCTGTTCGGTAACCTGTTGGCGCTGACCCAGAGCAACCTCAAGCGTCTGCTGGGTTACTCGTCCATCGCCCACTTCGGTTACCTGTTGATCGCCCTGATCGCCAGCAAGGGTCTGGCGGTGGAAGCCATCGGCGTGTACCTGGTCACCTACGTGATCACCAGCCTCGGCGCCTTCGGCGTGATCACCCTGATGTCCTCGCCATACAATGGCCGCGACGCCGACGCCCTGTACGAATACCGCGGCCTGTTCTGGCGCCGTCCGTACCTGACCGCCGTGCTGACCGTGATGATGCTGTCCCTGGCCGGCATCCCGCTGACCGCCGGCTTCATCGGCAAGTTCTACATCATCGCCACCGGCGTCGAGGCGCACCAATGGTGGCTGGTCGGGTCCCTGGTGCTGGGCAGTGCTATCGGCGTGTTCTACTACCTGCGCGTCATGGTCACCCTGTACCTGATGGAACCGAACCTGCGTCGCCACGATGCCGAGCTGCACTGGGAACAGAAGGCAGGCGGCGTGATGCTGCTGGCCATCGCCGTACTGGCGTTCTTCCTCGGTGTGTACCCGCAGCCATTGCTGACGTTGGTCCAGCAGGCTGGCCTGACGGGCTGATCGCCCGAACGGTGTAGTCATCAAAAAATGCCCGTATCGCCAGATACGGGCATTTTTTTTGGGCTGTAGAAGTCGCCTGCGCCGGGCTATCCTGAGGCGCTTGAGCATAGACGACTGCAAGGGGAAAGGGTTTGGGCATGGACATCGATTGCGTGGTGGTGGGCGCTGGCGTGGTCGGGCTCGCCGTGGCTCGGGAACTGGCCCAGGCCGGTCACGAAGTGCTGTTGATCGAAGCCGGCGAAGCCATCGGCATGGGCACCAGCTCGCGCAATTCCGAAGTCATCCATGCCGGCATTTATTACCCTCCGGGGAGCCTCAAGGCGCAACTGTGCGTCGAGGGTCGCCAGCGGTTGTACGCGTATTGCGACAGTCACGGGGTCGCGACCCAAAGGCTTGGCAAATTGATCGTTGCCAAGGATCAGGTTCAGGTGGAGGGGCTCAAGGCCTTGCTTGAGCGAGGATTGAAGAACGGTGTCGACGACCTGCGTCTGCTCGATCAGCAGCAGGCCCAAGCGCTGGAACCGGCCCTGGCGTGTGTCGCCGCGCTGTATTCGCCTTCCACCGGTATCGTCGACGCCCATGCGCTGATGCTGGCGTTGCAGGGGGATGCCGAAGCGGCCGGTGCCGACATCGTATTCCACACGCCCTTGCTGAGGGCGCGGACCCTCACCGGTGGTTTCATGCTGCAATTGGGTGGTACGGCGCAGATGAGTCTGTCCTGCCGTCGCCTGATCAATGCGGCCGGCCTCCAGGCGCCCGCCCTCGCCCGCGGTATCGAAGGCCTGGCGCCGCACTCGGTGCCCCGCGATTATTTGTGCAAGGGCAACTACTTCAGCCTGACCGGACGCGCGCCTTTCCGGCATCTGATCTACCCCGCTCCGGAAGCTGCCGGCCTTGGCATCCACATGACCCTGGATTTGGCGGGCCAGGCCCGGTTCGGTCCGGACACCGAGTGGATCGAGCGCGAGGACTACCGTGTGGACCCGGCCCGGGCCGAGGCCTTTTACCCGGCGATTCGCAATTACTGGCCTGACTTGCCGGACCAAAGCCTGCAACCGGGTTATAGCGGCATCCGTCCGAAAATTTCCGGCCCCGACGAGCCCGCCCGCGACTTCCTCATCAGCGGCCCCGCCGAGCATCAGGTCCCGGGGCTGATCAATCTGTTCGGGATCGAATCGCCCGGGCTGACTTCATGCCTGGCGCTTGCCGGGCGGGTGCGGCAACTGATGGTTTAGCGGTTGGGGCAGCGCAAAGTGCAATGCATTTTTTCCTGCCCTCATGCAGGCTGCACGACGAGCTAAATACAGACTTATATAACCTGTTGTTTGTAAAAGACTTTGCAAAAAACCTTGGCTGGCACGGCTGATGCAATTTCCCTGGAACGCGGCGCAGCGCTTGAAGCCGGCCCGCATCCGTGAATTGCCAGGAGCTACTTATGAACGCCATCGACCTGTTGAAAGCCGACCATGAACGCGTCAAGGCCATCCTTGCCCAGCTGAGCGAATCAACCAGCCGCGGCATCAAGAAACGCACCGACCTGTTGGCGAAACTGGAAATGGAAATTTCCATTCATACCCGACTCGAAGAAGAAATTCTCTATCCGGCCTACAAGCAGGCTGGCGGCAAGGAGCAGGCCGAGATGTACTACGAGGCCAAGGAAGAGCACCGCACGGTCGACTCGCTGGTGCTGCCGGACCTGAAGAACACTGACCCGTCCACGCCAGAATTTGCCGGCCGGGTGAAAGTGGTCAAAGAGTTGCTGGAGCACCATATCGAAGAAGAAGAAACCGAGATGTTCCCTCAAGCCAAAAAACTGCTGGGTAAAGCGACGCTGGAGTCGTTGGGCGAGCAGATGGAGGCCATGAAGGCGCAGTACAAGAAAGAAATGAGTGGTTCCAGCCTGGCCGCCTGATCAGGCATTGCTTGATGCGTTCAGCCGTTTACCACGGTTGAACGCAGCCGGGCAGCTCACTGCATCTGTTCACGCAAGAACTCCACCAACGCCTGCACAGGGCGTGAACTTTGCCGATGTTGCGGATAGACCGCCGACAGCGCCAACGCCTCTGTCTCGAAGCCTTCGAGCACCTTGATCAATCGACCGTCCTTCAATGCATCACCAACAATGAATGTCGGCAGGTACGTGATGCCCATGCCGGCGACAGCCGCATCCCTGAGCAAATCGCCGTTATTGGCGCGCATACGCCCCGCGACCTCCAGGGTCAGCGGTTTGCTGCCTCCACCGAACCGCCATTGCACCTGACGGCTATGCCCGTAGGGCAGGCAATCGTGATTGCGCAGGTCTTCCGGTCGTTCGGGTGTGCCGCGTTGCGCCAGATAGGCGGGGCTGGCGCAGTACACCCGCTCGATGGTCGCGATGCGCCGGGCGATCAACGTCGAATCCTCCAGCACACCAATGCGCAGCGCGATGTCGTAGCCTTCCCCCAGCAGGTCAACCGAGCGGTCACTCAAATCCACCTCGACACTCACCTCCCGATGGCGCTGCAAGAACAGCGGTAACAGGCTGCCCAGGTGCGCGACCGCGAACGACAGCGGTGCGCTGAGACGAATGGTGCCGCGCGGCTCGCTGGTCTGGCCGCTGATGCCCTGCTCCACCTGTTCGACTTCACTGAGCAGGCGCAGCGCTGCTTCGTAATAGCGCTGGCCCAGCGGGGTCACATCCAGCCGGCGTGTCGAGCGATTGAGCAAACGCACGCCCAGACGCTGTTCCAGCTCCATGAGCTTGCGGCTGACGAACTGCTTGGACAGCCCGAGCTTTTCCGCCGCCGCGGTGAAACTGCCCGACTCCATGACCTGGGCAAAAATGCGCATTTCTTCGAAGGGGTTCATTGTCATTCCAGGGTGGACAGTCAGGATGTTCTGGTGGGTATTGTGGATAGGGGGAGACAGGTTGCATAGAGGGTGAAGGTGCCGCCGTCATCGCGAGCAAGCTTTGCTCCCACAGGAATCTGTAGTCACCCTGGATAAATGTGGGAGCGAGCCTGCTCGCGATGACGGCGACTCAGCTTGCCGAAAAGTGGATGCCGGGCGCAAAAACGCCCGCACAAGGCGGGCGTCATCCAGCAGCAGCCACGGCGCTTACTTGGCAGTCAGTGCCGAATAGCTGTTCATCAGGTTGCGGTAGTTCGGAATCCGCTGGGACAGCAGATTGCCCAAGCCCTCGATGTCGTTGCGCCAGTCACGGTGCAGCTCACAGGCCACCGAGAACCAGTTCATCATCTGCGCGCCGGCTGCAGTCATGCGCACCCAAGCCGCCTGTTGCACGGTTTCGTTGAACGTACCCGACGCGTCGGTGACGACAAACACGTCGAAACCTTCGGCCAACGCCGACAGCGTCGGGAATGCCACGCAGACGTCGGTGACCACGCCAGCAATGATCAGTTGCTTGCGGCCGGTGGCCTTGATCGCCTTGACGAAGTCTTCATTGTCCCAGGCATTGATCTGGCCCGGGCGCGGGATGTACGGCGCGTCCGGGAACATTTCCTTGAGCTCCGGCACGATCGGGCCGTTAGGGCCCTGTTCGAAGCTGGTGGTCAGGATGGTAGGCAGTTCGAAAAACTTCGCCAGGTCAGCCAAGGCCAGCACGTTGTTCTTGAACTCGTTGGGCGAAAAGTCCTGGACCAGGGAAATCAGGCCGGTCTGGTGATCGACCAGCAGAACGACCGCGTCGTCCTTGTTCAGGCGGTTGTAAGCGGGAACGTTGCTCATGGGATGACTCCTTTGGGTTGGATGCTATGAAACCTGTAGGAGCGGGCTTGCTCGCGAAGCGGTGGATCAGCTTGCGATGCTGTCGAAGGTACCGACGCATTCGCGAGCAAGCCCGCTCCCACAGGGGGAATATGTTTGTCAGTCAGAAGGCAAAGCAGGAGCAGCCAAATGCGCCCCAGAAACCCTGAAAATCGCTGACCGGAACGTTCGACAGCCGCGCCCGTTCATGGCTATGGGCGTGCACCGTGCACGGACCGCTGCACTGGTGGACCTGCGCCTGCAACGGTGAAGTCGGGCGCCAGTGACCAGGCACCTTGACCACCGGCGACCAGTCCGGGAGCACCGGCACACTGGCGGGGCCGAGTTTTTCGAAGTCGCCGGCGGCGTACACCACCTTGCCGTCGACCACCGTCAGCACGGACTCGATCCACTTGATGGCCTCTTCCTCGACGCTGAAGAAATCCGCACTCAGCGCCGCCAGGTCCGCCAGTTGTCCCACCTTGATCTGGCCTTTCTTGCCCTGCTCCGAGGAGAACCAGGCGCTGCCATGGGTGAACAGTTCCAGCGCGGTCAGGCGCGGCAGCCCCTCTTCGTGCAGTGCCAAACCGCCGACGGTGCGGCCGCTGACCATCCAGTACAACGAAGTCCAGGGGTTGTAGCTCGACACCCGGGTGGCGTCGGTGCCGGCACCCACCGGCACGCCTTCGGCCAGCATGCGCTTGATCGGCGGCGTGGCTTCAGCGGCCTTGGCACCGTAGCGGTCGACGAAATACTCACCTTGGAAGGCCATGCGGTCCTGGATCGCAATGCCGCCACCCAGCGCCCGAACCCGCTCAATGTTCTTCGGCGTGATGGTCTCGGCATGGTCGAAGAACCACGGCAGGCCGTTGAACGGAATGTCGCGGTTGACCTTCTCGAATACGTCGAGCATGCGGCTGATGGACTCGTCGTAGGTGGCATGCAGGCGGAACGGCCAGCGCTGCTCCACCAGGTGCCGAACCACCGGTTCCAAGTCTTGTTCCATGCCCGCTGGCAGGTCCGGGCGCGGTTCGAGGAAATCTTCAAAATCCGCCGCCGAAAACACCAACATCTCACCCGCGCCGTTGTGCCGCAGGAAGTCATCGCCCTGGTGCAGCTTGACGCTGCCGGTCCAGTTCTTGAAGTCGGTGAGTTCTTCCTTGGGCTTCTGGGTGAACAGGTTGTAGGCGATGCGCACCGTCAACTGCTGCTCGCGCGCCAACTGCTCGATCACCGCGTAATCATCCGGGTAATTCTGGAAGCCGCCGCCGGCATCGATGGCGCTGGTCAGGCCCAGGCGATTGAGTTCACGCATGAATTGGCGCGTGGAGTTGACCTGGTACTCCAAAGGCAGCTTCGGCCCCTTGGCCAAGGTCGAGTAAAGGATCATTGCGTTGGGCCGCGCCACCAGCATGCCGGTGGGTTCGCCCTTACTGTCGCGCACGATCTCGCCGCCCGGCGGGTTGGGCGTGTCGCGGGTGTAGCCGGCCACTCGCAAGGCTGCGCGGTTGAGCAAGGCACGGTCATACAGATGCAAGACGAACACTGGCGTATCGGGAGCGGCCTGGTTGAGTTCTTCCAGGGTCGGCATGCGTTTTTCGGCAAACTGGAATTCGTTCCAGCCACCCACCACCCGCACCCACTGTGGCGTTGGCGTGCGGTCGGCCTGGTCCTTGAGCATGCGCAGGGCATCGGCCAGGGACGGCACGCCTTCCCAGCGCAGTTCCAGGTTGTAGTTCAGGCCACCACGGATCAGGTGCAAGTGCGAGTCATTGAGCCCGGGGATGACGGTACGGCCCTTGAGGTCGATGACTTGGGTGCCGCTGCCGCGCAGGGCCATGGCCTCGGCGTCGGTCCCTACCGCGACGAAGCGCCCCTGGCTGATGGCGACCGCACTGGCGCGGGGCTTCTCACGGTCAACGGTATGGAACTGGCCATTGAATAGAATCAGATCGGCGTTCATCGGATGTCCTTTGGCAATGGATGTGCGAACACATCAAGAGTAAATACAGTCCGTGGCGAGGGAGCTTGCTCCCGCTCGGGCGCGCAGCGGCCGCTCTTTTTGGGCCGCTTAGCAGCCCAGCGGGAGCAAGCTCCCTCGCCACAACAATGTTTGTCACAACAGCTCGGCGCTGCTTAGGGCTCCAGGTGTTCGTGGGTTTGGGAGGCTTCCAGCCACGGCGCGAACAGGCGGGTCGCCAGCGGCATGCACACGTACACCACCGACAGCACGATGGTCAGGGTGATCAGAAACGTGGCGACTACGTAGTTGGAAAGAAATGCGTGCAGTTGCAGCAAAGGTCCCCAGATCAGCGGCACCAGCAAGGTGTGGGGCAGGATGACCAACAGCGTCACCACCGCCTGTTTCCAGCGTGGCGGGGGGATGGAGGCATCCGCCAACGGCGCGAACCAGAACTCCTTGTGGGGGGCGACTTCGGTCTGGTCGCCATCGGCCAGCAGCGGCGCGGCTTCTTCCACCAACTCGCGGCGCTGGGGCGAATCCAGCCAGCGTTGCATCGCCTCGGTGGAGCAGAAACGCAGCACGCAGGTAAACAGCGACAACCCGCCCAGCTTGCCCCGCACCACATCCACACCCAGGTGCCCAGGCCACTGAGCGGCCACCCGCACGGTGCGGCGCAACCAGGCCTCATAAGCCGCGTCCTGGCCGGACTTGATCCGGTGCTTGATCACCAGGGTGACAATTTCATCAAAGCCAGGTTTTGCAGGGTCGCGGGTGGAATCAACGGTTTGAGGTTCAGACATGACGTAGCACTCCAACAAAACGCGTGTTCATCGCCAGCCGTCCAGGCCCGGCAATCAACACGCTGGTAAATACAATCAGCAGCAACCAGCCGAACTGCCCTTCTTCCAGGGTCCACTGCGGGTGTACCACCACCAGCGCGACGGCCAGCAGAAACAGGATGGGCACGCACGCCAGACGCACGAGGACCCCGGCCATGATCAACAGGGGGCAAAACACTTCGGCGAAAATCGCCAGCATCAGGGTTGGCGCGGCGCCCAGGTGAAACGGGTCCTCGATACGGGTCAGCTCAACGCTGTAATGCAACAGCTTGGGCAGCCCGTGGACCCACAGTAAAAACAGCCCACCGCTCAGGCGCAGGAACAGCAAACCCAGATCCTGCAGGGAACGTTCATCCACGATGTTCATCGGTGAACTCCCTCCGGGTTGGCGGCGGCCGGCAACGGTTGAGACATATGGGTGGCAATGCGCGAGCGCAGCCAGCGCTCGGCCGGATCGTTGTCATGCACACCGCTCCAAACCATCGACAACTCGGCGGCATTGATCTGGAACGGCGGATCCTCCGCGCGCAGCGCGCAACCTTCCACCAGCGCACAGGCGGCGTAGTCAGGCACGGTGGCGATCAGTTCGGTGCCTGCCAGCAAGGCTCGCAGACCGCTGAACTGCGGCACCGCCAACACCACTTTGCGCGTTCGACCGATGCGGGCCAGGTCCAGGTCAATGTTGCCGCTCAGGTCGCCCGAAAACGAAACCATGGCATGGGGCCGCGCGCAGTATTCGTCCAGGGTCAGCGGCCCAGGGCGCTGGTCGCCGCGCAAGACCTTGCAGGGAATGTCGCGCAGTTTCTTGCGCTTGGCATTGGCCGGCAGGTCGGTGGTGTAACTCACGCCGACGCTGATTTCGCCGCTGGCCAGCAGCGACGACATCAGCAGAAAATTGGCCCGGCGCACCACCACGATGATGCCGGGGGCCTCTTCGCGCAATTGACTGAGCAAGGGTGGGAACAAGCCGAACTCGGCATCATCGGACAAGCCGATGCGGAACACGTCGCAACTGGTAGAGGGATCGAAAGCCTTGGCTCGGCTGACCGCGCCCGAGATCGTATCCATCGCCGGTTGCAGTTCCCGCAGGATCGCCAGGGCCCGCGGCGTCGGCTCCATGCCGCGACCGTTGCGGATCAGCAGCGGATCGTCAAACAGGTCCCGCAAGCGTCCCAGCGCCGCGCTCACCGCCGGCTGGCCCATGAACAGTTTTTCGGCGACACGGGTCAGATTCTTCTCGAACATCAGCGCCTCGAAGATCACCAGCAGGTTCATGTCGAGGCGGCGCAAGTCATTGCGGTTCATGGGTGTTGTTCCTGTTGAATGCCAATCCTGTGGAAGCGGGCTTGCTCGCGAAAGCGGTGGGTCAGTGAACACTTATGTCGAATGTGCCACCGCATTCGCGGGCAAGCCCGCTCCCACAGGTTAGTACTTGATCAACCCTGGATGAACGCCAGCAGGTCCGCATTCAGGCGGTCCTTGTGGGTATCGGTCAGGCCATGCGGCGCGCCGGGGTAGATCAGCAACTGCGAGTTCTTGAGCAACTTGGCGGCGGCGATGCCCGCGGTTTCGATCGGGACCACCTGATCATCATCGCCATGGACCACCAAGGTCGGCACATCGATATGGCGCAGGTCTTCGGACAGATCCGTCTCCGAGAACGCCTTGATGCAGTCGTAGGTGTTCTTGTGCCCGGCGAGCATGCCCTGCATCCAGAACCAGTCGATCATGCCCTGGGAGACCTTCGCGCCCGGCCGGTTGGCACCGAAGAACGAACTGGCCACTTCTTTGTATAGCTGAGAACGGTCAACCAGGGAGGCCTGGCGGAAACCGTCGAACACCTGTACGGGCAAGCCACCCGGGTTGGCCGGGGTCTTGAGCATTAACGGGGTCACCGCCGAAATCAGCCCGAGTTTGGCGACGCGGGCGGCACCATGACGACCCATGTAGCGGGCGACTTCGCCACCGCCGGTGGAGAAGCCCAGCAGCACCGCATCCTTGAGGTCCAGCCGCTCGATCAGCTCGGCCAGGTCATCGGCGTAGGTGTCCATGTCGTTGCCGTCCCAAGGCTGGCTGGAGCGCCCGTGCCCGCGGCGGTCATGGGCGATCACGCGGTAACCGTTGGACGCCAGGAACATCATCTGCGCCTCCCAACTGTCCGAGTTCAACGGCCAGCCATGGCTGAAGACCACCGGTTGACCACTGCCCCA
This sequence comes from Pseudomonas halotolerans, assembly GCF_039581215.1. Taxonomy (NCBI): domain Bacteria; kingdom Pseudomonadati; phylum Pseudomonadota; class Gammaproteobacteria; order Pseudomonadales; family Pseudomonadaceae; genus Pseudomonas; species Pseudomonas halotolerans. Next base: position 173,719 of record NZ_JBCNTJ010000002.1, on the reverse strand, counting down.
ATCCTTGTAGTAAATCTCGGTGCCGTCGCGGGTGATGAAGGTGCTCATGACGTGATTCCTTGAGATGAGTGGATGGCTCAATGGTCCGGTCAGAGGGGGCATGGGTGTGAGTTAAACGTTGTTAATTTTTTTGGAACCGGCGTGTTAAGCCGCGATGAAGACTGCTTTTTGTGGCGAGGGGATTTATCCCCGCTGGACTGCAAAGCAGTCCCGAGACTGACACCTGGGTGTGTCAGATTCATGGGGGATTGGGCTTCTGGGGCCGCTTCGCGACCCAGCGGGGATAAATCCCCTCACCACAAGGTTCAAGCAACCAGAGGGCTGTGTGTTTGCCAGTGAGAAGGCTCTTCACCGTTGCGCTTGAAACAAAACCTGAGGAATATGCTCGGGAAAAGTCGATGCACCGGGACCAGAACATTGAGAGCAACATGAGCCAGTACCTCAACCTGCCTGTCGAACAGACGGTGCATTTCGGCCCTTACCGCGTCCATCCTCGTCAGCGGCTGGTGCTGGAGGCAGGGCAGCCTTTGCGCCTGGGGCGGCGGGCGGTGGAGATTCTGCTGGTGTTGCTCGAACACGCCGGGCACGTGGTGAGCAAGCAGGAACTGATGGCCCGTGTCTGGCCCAAGAGCGTGGTGGAAGACACCAACCTGCGGGTGCACGTGGCGGCGCTGCGCAAGGCCCTGGGAGACGGCCAGCACGGGCAGCGCTACATCATCACTGTGGCGCAGCGCGGTTACAGTTTCGTCGCACCGGTGTCCCTGGAGCCGGTGGAGCAACTGGCGAGCATCCCTCACCCTTCCCTGGCCCACAACCTGCCGCCACGCCGCACCCGGCTGATCGGACGCCAGGGTCTGGTGGAAAACCTGGTGGCCCAGCTGCCGCGAAAACGCTTCATCACCCTGGTGGGGACCGGCGGGATCGGTAAGACCACCGTCGCCTTACGTGTCGCTGAGCGGCTGATCGGTCACTACCGCGATGGCGCCTACCTGTTGGACCTGGCGTCGCTCAACGACCCGTGCATGATCGCCCCGAACCTGTGTGCGTTGCTGGACCTGCCACTGCATGAAGGCGACCCGCTGGACACCATCACCCGGCGACTCAAGGAACAACACCTGCTGCTGGTGATCGATAATTGCGAGCACCTGATCGATGCCATCGCCCAGCTCAGTGAAACCCTGCTGCGCGGGGCGCCCCACTTGCATATCCTGGCCACCAGCCGCGAAAGCCTGCGGGCCGAAGGTGAACATGTGCAGCATCTGGATTCCCTGGCGTTCCCACCTTGGGAGATGCTCATCGAGGGTTATCCGGCCCTGGAGTTCCCGGCGCTGCAACTGTTCGCCGAACGGGCAATGGCCAGTCATGACAGCTTCGAGCTGACGGACCAGGACATACCGTTGGTGGTCGACATCTGCCGGCGGCTGGACGGAATTCCCCTGGCCATCGAACTGGCCGCCGGACAGATCGGTGTGTTCGGACTGGAGGAACTTCACCGGCAACTGCAAGACAGCGTCGCCCTGCTCCACAACGACACCCATGCCGCCGCACCGCGCCAGCAAACCCTGCGTGCCACGCTGGACTGGAGTTTTGCGCTGCTCACCGCCTGCGAGCAAACCTGCCTGCGACGGCTGGCGGTGTTCATGGGCAGCTTCAACCTGGCGTCGGCCGCGGCGGTGATCGTGGGGCAATATATCGCGCCGGACCAGGTGCTGATGTCGATCAGCCAATTGGTCGCCAAATCGTTGCTCAACGTCGAGGTCGGCGATGAAGAGGTGCGTTATCGCCTGCTGGATACCACTCGCAGCTATGCCCTGGAAAAACTGGCTGAAGCCGGGGAGCTGGCTGCCAGCCACCAGCGTCATGCTGAACGCTGCCTGACGCTCATGGAGCAGGCCGAAAAAGACTGGGAAACGACCCCCGCGCGGCAGTGGATCGCCCGCTACGCCACCTACCGTGACGACATCCGCGCCGCGCTCGACCGGGGGTTGAGCCCGCAGGGCTCGCACACAGTGGCGATCCGCCTGACCGCCCGCACCCTGCCCCTCTGGCAGGAGTTGTCGCTGCTTAGGGAGCACGGGCTGTACGTGAGCAAGGCGCGGGCGTTATTGCGCCAAAGTCCGGCGCCTTGCCCGCGGTTGACCCTCGCCCTGGAACTGGCCCATGCCAGTTTCAATTACCATACCCAAGGCGGTACGCCGGCCACTGTCGACGCCTTCATCACGGCCCGGCGTCTGGCGCAACAATGCCAGGACCTGGCCGGCGAGCTGCGCGCCGTGTCCGGGCTCATGACCGTTAACCTCAGCGGCGGCAACTACCAGCAGGCGCAGGAACAAAGCCTGGATTTCGACCGATTGGGCGTGCATGGCGACCCGACTCTGTCCTTGAGTACCCAACGCCTGCGAGTCCTGGCGCAACATTTCACGGGTGACCAGACGGCCGCCCGGCGTGATGCCGAGCAAGTGATCCAGCGCCTGGCCCAGAGCGGCCACCTCAGCCGTTTCTCCCACGGCTTCGGCGTGCAATACGATCAAAGCGTGGCGGCACTGACCGTTCTGGCGCGCATTCTCTGGCTGCAAGGCTTTGCCGAGAAAGCCCGGCGCACCGCCGACCTTGCGCTGCAGATTGCCTTGCAGATCAACCACGGCATCTCGATCTGCTACACCTTGGCGCTGAGCGGTTGTGTGATAGCGCACTACAACGGCGATCATTCACGCGCCCGGGAAAGGCTCGAACTGTTGAAGCACCAGGCGAAAAAACATTCGGTCATGCTGTTCCATGACTGGGCCAGCCACTATGCCCGCGCTTTCGATGACGAAACCCAGGAAGCAAGTTCGACCAACGCCGGACTGATCCAGGACATCGTCGTCACCCTGCGCATCGATTGCGTCAGCCAGGCACAGGTCGAGCGCGCCCGCAACGGTGCGGCAGGCTGGTGTACGGCGGAGATCCTGCGGGCCGAGGCCGAAGCCTTGCTGGCGCAGAACGACCCCGCCCTTGAGCGCTGCGCCGAAGAGCAACTGCTGAGCGCCCTGGCGGTGGCCCGGCGGCAAAATGCCTTGGCCTGGGAATTGCGCAGCGCCATGTCCCTGGCCCGGCTGTGGCAACGCCGGGGTATGGACCATGCCGCCCAGGATCTGCTCAGGCCGGTCTATCGACGTTTCAGCGAAGGCTTCGACACCCCCGACCTACAGCAAGCTGGCGCGCTCCTGCAAAAACTGGCCCGACGGCTGGGGCCTTGAACGACGGACCTCCCAAGCTTCTTGCAGTGCGTGGCGCCGGTTGAAAACAGCCCACTGACCACTGCGCCGCAATTTTTCCAGGGCATAGGCGCGAGTGGTGTGAAGCAAGTGGAACCGAGCCCCGTCCACGCACTGCTCGACCATGACCAGCGATTGGTTCGCCAGCCGTGACAGCAGACCAGGCAATTGCCCGGCCTCCAACTCGGCACAACTGATGACGGCCAGCGCCGCCTTGAGCGTAAACGGCCCATCGAACACGGCCAGGCGCTGGAACACGGCTTGCTCATCGTCACTCAAGCGCTCGAAGCTCCAGTCCAGCATGGCCTCCAGGCTTCGATGGCGCGCCACAGCCGTACGGCGCCCCTGGTTCAAGCGTGACAGCCCACAATCCAACTGTTCCAAGACCCCCGCCACGCCCAACACACCCACCTGGGCCGCCGCCAGTTCCAGCGCCAGCGGCAACCCGTCCAGGCGTTGGCAGATCTGGGCCATCGCCACCAGCTCGCGGTCATTGGGTTTGAAAGCCTGCTGCCGGGCCACGACCTGATCGATCAACAACTGCACCGCCGGACACGCCAATATCTGGTGGGCCGGCTCACAGGACGAGGCCACTGTCAGCCCCGGCAGTTGTACGACACTCTCATCGGGCAGATTCAGGGGCTCGCGACTGCTGAACAACAGCCAGACCTGCGGGGCCGATGCGCCCACCCTCTGGGCCAGATCCCGGCAGGCGTCGAGCAGATGATCGCCGCCATCGAGCACCAGCAACATCCGCCGCGATTTCAGTTGCTGGCTCAAGGTTCCGTGTCCCAGACCCAGGGTGCGGGTTATCTGTGCCGCCACCTGCGACGGCTCGCTGAGGGCGGACAAGTCCACAAACCAGGCACCGTCGTCAAAGTGTTCCAGCAACAGTTCGGCCACCCGCAACACCACGGTGGACTTACCGACCCCACCCGGGCCGGTCACGGTGGTCAGGCGCTGACGGGGTATTTCTCTGAGCAACCGCCCCAGCACTTTGTCGCGACCGATCACCGGGCTCAGGCGCGCAGGCAGGTTGTGCCGCTCGACCGGCTGCTCGACGCAGGCTGCCACGGGCGCGGCAAAGCAATAGCCTTGCCGGGGATGATTGAGGATGTAGCGAAAACCGTCCGCCGAGTCACCAAAAGCCCGCCGCAGCGCCGCGATGTGCACCCGCAGGTTGATGTCTTCCACCACGCTGTCAGGCCAGACGCGGGCGATAAGTGCTTGCTTGCTGACGAAGTGGCCGGCGTTCTCCAGCAATACTTGAAGAATGTCCACGGCGCGGCCACCCAATGCCAGGGACTCGCCGCCACGAGTGACCAGTCGCTGCTGTCGGTTAAAGATAAACGGGCCGAAGCACACCGCTGGCTCGGTGTCGGGTTTGACGAAACTGTTCATGGGCAATCCAGCGCCGGATAACCATCGCGGGCATGACACTGCGGCGAGCCGAACGCGTCTGCCCTGGCTCCTGCGCATCCTTTCCAGAGGGTTCGCCGTTATCTTGGCAGCCACCGTTCAGAGGACAATGCTGGCACAGGGCGCATCACGGACATTGCGGTGCCCTGGACGGACATCGACGGCTCAACTGAACTGCTGTCGATACTGCACCGGGGTCAAGCCGAGCTTCTCACTGAACAGCAGACGCATGTGCCGCACGCTGCCGAAGCCGCTGCGAAACGCCACGGTCTTGAGGGGCAAATCCGTGGATTCCAGTAACTGGCGGGCCCGGTCGATGCGCGCGCCTTGCAGGAACTCCATGGGCGTCATCTTCACTTCGCGAACGAACATCCTGGCGAAATGGCGCGAACTCATGGCGGCGATCGCGGCCATGCGTTCGATGGTAAAAGGCTCCTCCAGGTGCTCCATCACATGATGCTGCACCCGGGTAATGGCAGACTCTTGAGCCGCCACCGCCGCCACCAGCGGGCTGAACTGCGCCTGCCCGCCCTGGCGTTTCATCACCACCAGCAACACTTTGGCCACATCCAGCGCGACTTTGCGACCATGGTCCTGAGCGACGATGGACAGCGCCAGATCGATGCCGGCGGTCACACCGCCGGAGGTGATCAAGCGTCGATCCTGCAGGAAAATTTTGTCGGTCTCCACCCGTGCCTTGGGGAAACGCTGGATCAGGCGTTCGGTGTAGTGCCAATGGGTGGTGACGCGATAGCCGTCAAGCAGCCCCGCCTCTCCTAGCACAAATACGCCGGTGCAAATGGACCCGTAGCGCGTGGCCCGCGGCGCTGCCGCGCGCAACCAGGTGTGCAATCCCGGATGCTGGTCGTTATAGGCGCCCGGCCCACCCGGCACCAGCAACACGTCGTAGGCCGCCCAGGCCTGGTCGATGTGGATATCGGCCTGGACCGCCACGCCGTTGGACGCTCGCAACGCACCGCGTTCGGTTCCCAGGGTCAGCAATTGATAACGAAGATCGGGTTCAAGGTAACGATTGGCGATGGAAAACACTTCAAGAGGCCCGGCCATGTCGAGCAATAAAAAATCCGGAAACAACACCATTGCAACGGTTTTCATCGAAAATACGCCAAAATATTCAAAGGCCTTAGCGCCACAAACCCACATTATGTCGAAGCCAGACGCCTGCTGGTAGCAGCCTCTATTGTCCACTCATAACGGACAGTCTTTCGTTTTTTACCTGCTTATTGAACCACTCAATAACCATTAACCTTCTTCTGAACCTGGCGAACGCCCACCGCCGCCGCCCATACCCATCAGGAGAGCTACCATGCTGACCCTTCGCAAAGCTTCAGACCGCGGCATCGCCCGCCACGGCTGGCTGACCTCGTTCCATACCTTTTCCTTTGCCAGCTACCGCAACGTCAATGAGCAAGGCTTCTCCGACCTGCTGGTCATCAACGACGACCGGGTCGCAGCGGCCAAGGGTTTCGGCCAGCATCCGCATCGGGACATGGAGATTTTTTCCTATGTACTTGAAGGCGCTCTGGAGCATAAGGACACCTTGGGTACCGGCTCAGTCATTCGCCCCGGTGATGTCCAACTGATGAGCGCCGGCAGCGGCGTGGCCCATAGCGAGTTCAACCACAGCGCCGAGGAGTTGGTGCACTTCCTGCAAATCTGGATCGTGCCCAACGTCAGTGGCGCCACACCGCGCTATCAACAGGAGCACTTCAGCGCCGAACAGAAACGGGGTCGCTTGCAATTGATCATTTCCCCTGACGGCGCCAACGGCTCGCTCCAGGTGCGCCAGGACGCGCGGGTCTATGCCGGGCTGTTCGACGGCAAGGAAAACGCCACCCTGACATTGGCACCTGATCGTTATGCCTACGTGCATGTGGCCCGTGGCAGCGTCGAGCTCAATGGGGTGCCCTTACAGGAAGGGGATGGCGTGCGGGTGCGCGAGGAACAGGTGCTGACATTAAGCAACGGTCAGGATGCCGAGGTCCTGGTGTTTGACCTGCGCCCACAGGAACTGCCGCAAATGCCCTGACCGATTGTATTGTCGCGGCTATAACGCTTGAGAGATCGGCGCGAAAAGCGTCTAAAAAAACTCGGGCAATCTGCCGCAATTCAGCTTTGCTGTTCTAAGCGCGCGCATGGGATCCAAGGTTCGCCGGCCTTTCTTCCATGCGCTCTTAGCGTTTGCGGGAAAAAAGCCTGGAGAAGTTCCCGGCCCATTGCTTTTTCAGACCAATGGTGGGCGATGCCATCACTCTGTGATATTGACTGAATGTTACAAGCCAAGCAAAATGATCTCACTTGGCCATTAACATCCCCTTGGCTTCTGCTTATTTCATGGAAGAAAGTATGAGAACGGTTATTTCCATCGTTGCACTATCCATTGCGTGCGGTGCCACTGCGGACGTCCAGACCATTGCCTACCAATACGATGATTCAGATGCTGAATACACCATCGTCTCGTTCATAGAAACCGGTTCATCCATCCAGGCCACATTGCAAAGATCGGGCACTTACTTCACCAACTATACAAAGTTGGACATCGATTGCGACTCCCGCAATGTTCGCCACATGGGGATGTACAACAGCCTCGATAGCCTGGAAAAAGCTCAGTTCGACCAGATGGAAGGTCGTATCGTTGAAGGCTCGATAGCCGATGAGGTTGGCAAAGTGCTGTGTAAGGGCACAACCATGACTGCCTCGCAGGCTGCCTCGCAAACTGACAAGCTGCCTGCCGAAGAACTGCCAGACGATAAAACCTGATTCCACGTCATCGGTCTGCCGTGCTCCCTGCAACCTGCGCGAACGCCCTACGTTAGCGCGGGCCCGTGTGAACTGCGCGACCTCAGCGCAACGCCTGTTTTCGCTCGAAAGACGAGCGATAACTGCCAGGCGGAACGCCGAAAAAATCCCGAAAACGACGCTGAAAGTGCGGCGAGCTGACAAAGCCGGTCGCCACGGCGATTTCGGTGACGGATCGATTGGTCTGCTGGATAAGTTGGCGCGCGCGGGTCAGGCGCAGTTCCAGGTAATAACGCGTCGGGGTTGCGCCGAGGAAACTGCAGAAGCGTCGCTCCAACTGCCGCTTGGAAATCTTCACGCAGGCCGCCAGCTCATCGATGGTCAACGGCTCCTCGATGTTTTGCCACATCAGCTCCAATGCCAGCTTGAGACTTTCTGGCAGTGTCGGATCGGTTTCGACGAAGACCGGCGGCAGATCCGACGCGTCGCCCGATTCATCACAGCGCAGGATCTCTTCGATCGCCCCCACCAGCGCCTCGCCTCCCGTCTGGCGGATCAACTGAAGCATCATACGCAGCGAGCTGTTGGCACCTGCGCAGCTGACCCGCTGTCGGTCAACGACATAGGCGCGGCTGGAAACTTTCACATGGGGAAAAACCTCCGCCATCATGGCGCGACTTTCCGGGTGAACCGCGCACTCGAAACCATCGAGCAAATTGGCATCGGCGATAAAAAAAACGCCATTCCACAACCCGCCCAGGATTGCCCCGGACGTGGCGTTGGCGCGCAACTTGCGTCGCAGCAGCGGCACGCCCTGCAATTTCACGCGAAAGCCACCGGCGACGATCAGGACGTCCTGATTCTCCGGCAACTGCGCCAACTCGATATCGGCAGAGATGACGATCCCCAGGTCACTGGTCACCTGACTCCCCGATGCCCCAACCGTCAGCACCTCATACAGCGGCCTGTCGCTCATCAGGTTGGCCGTCACCAGCGCATCCACCGCGCCGGTAAAGGACATCATCGAGAAATTGTCCATCAATACGAACGCGACACGAACCGGACCTTGGTCAGCACCAGGGGATCCGAGCGGTCGGTAAGCCATGTTTTTGTTTTTAAGTACGCTCTCGAATGCGCTTGGCATAGGGCCTCGTCAATACATGAAGGCATCAGGGCTTGCATCACGCTCGCGCTTTAAGCGGCAGCGCAATTGGCACATCTTCCAGATTAACCACGCCGGCTGCAATCGACTCGCGAGATCCCAGGCCGATGACCTCCCTGATAGCCAGCGGCCTCAAGTCCATTCGACGTTGGTCGATATCGTGTAGGTATGCATGGGCGCTTCCCCCGTTCCAGAAACTCGCAACGCGCACCGCTACTGTTTCCTGTTTCCGCCGTTTCAACACCTATAAATCCGCGGGAGAAGTCATGAATATCAAACAGAAGCTGACCTGGGCGTTCGCGGCCATCGCCTGCCTGCCGGTTATCCTGGTGGCGGTGCTTGTCGTGCTGAACCTGCGCAACGCCGCACAAAGCAACTTCCTGGACAGCAGCGGCCGTGAAATCCGTCAGATCGACAACGGCATGAAGCAGTTCTTCGATGGCATCAGCCAGAACGTCGAGTTCTTCGCCAAGGATCCGCGGATTGTCGCGGCCAAGGATCTGAAAAATTATTCCGGTGCCGATGCCGCACAAATTCCGCTGCCTGAGAACAACAAGCAGCTGCTGGACATATTCGACCGATTCGCCCAAAGCCATCCGACCACCGCCTATCTTTCTCTGGGGCTGGCCGACGGTGGTTACGCCAGTTGGCCTGACGATCCCAAAATTTCCAACTACGACCCCCGCGTTCGTCCCTGGTACAAGGCCGCCATCGCGTCACCGGGCACCACAGTGCGTACAGACGCCTATTACTGGGCCCCGGACGATGTATCGCTGATCGGCATCGTCCACACGGTCTCCGACGCCGCCGGCAAGCTGGTGGGTGTGGTGGGCCTGGACGTGTCACTCAAGCAACTGACCGAACTGGTCAAGAACATCAAGCTGGGCGACAGCGGTTACCTGATGCTGGTCGAAGCCAATGGCAACGTGCTGGTCGACCCCAGCGACGCCAAGCACAACTTCAAGCCCATGGCAGAGCTTGGCCCCAACTATGCCGCACTGGCCAAAAGCGCTGATGGCGTGACGCAGATCGAGATCGAGGGCGTGCCCTACATGGCCAACGTCGTCAGCTCCAAAGGCCTGGGCTGGCGTTTCATCGGCCTGATCAAACGCGACGAAGTCATGGCCCAAGCCTCGAGCCTGACCTGGTTGATCGCCATCATCGCCGCCGCGCTGGCAGTGGTGTTCGCCATCGTCGGCGCCAGTTTCGCCAGCGTGATCGTGCGACCGATCCGCGGTGTTGCCAATGGCCTGCAGGAAATCGCCGAAGGTGAAGGCGACCTCACCCGCAAGCTCTCGGTGCAAGGCAAGGACGAAACCGCCACCCTGGCCAGTTGGTTCAACCAGTTCCTAGGCATGATCGCCCAACTGGTGCAGCGCATCGGCAGCGCCTCCTCCGACCTGCAAAGCGCCGCCGCCGATACCAGCGAAGTGGCGCAAAACATGAACGAAGCTGCCGGACGTCAACGTCAGGCCGTTGAACTGGTGAGTACCGCGTTCAACGAAATGGTCGCCACCGCCAACGAGGTCGCCCGCTCCTGCAGCCAGGCCGCCTCCAGCGCGGACGCGGGCTATCGCGACGTGCACGATGGTCAACAGCACATCGGCGAAGCCACGGGCAGCGTGCTGAAACTGAGCGAGGACCTGCAAAAGTCGACCCAGACCATGCAGGCGCTGGAGCAGGACAGCAAGAACATCAACACCATCCTCGACACCATTCGCTCCATTGCCGAACAGACCAACCTGCTGGCCCTCAACGCGGCCATCGAAGCGGCGCGTGCCGGCGATCAGGGTCGCGGATTTGCCGTGGTCGCGGACGAGGTGCGCGCCCTGGCCCGGCGTACCGCCGACTCCACCGGCGAGATCGACAGCCTGCTGGGCAACCTCGCGCGCCGGACCCAGGAAGTCACCCTGCAGATGCAGGGCAGTCTGCAGGGCTCCAAAACCAGCGTTGAACGCATTCAGCAGGCCCGCGACAGCTTCGACAAGATCCGTATCTCGGTGGACTCGATTCGCGACCAGAACACCCAGATCGCCACGGCGGCCGAGGAACAGCACCAGGTGGCCGAAGACATCAACCGGCATATCTCGCAAATCCATACCGATGCACAACTGGTAGAAGAATATGCCCACTCGGCACAAACGGGCTCGGGCCGCTTGACGGATATATCCGGGCAGCTCAAAGGGTTGGTAGGACGGTTCAAGTTCTAGTTGTAGAGCCTGAGACAGCCCCCCAAATGTGGGAGCGACGTGCTCGCGATGGGTCAGCTTGCATTGATGTTGAATGTGCTGACGCTATCGCGAGCACGCTCGCTCCCACACTTGCGGTGTCACCGAGTCATTGCTGCCCCGTTGTCACCGATGCGGTTTGCCCGCCAAACATAGCCTCAAAGCGCGGTTTGTTGGCAGCGTAGTACTCGGCGACCACCTTATCTGCCGAACTGTCCCGCGCCGCTGCCATCAATCGCTCAAGGTCAGCTTGAGGAATATTGGAGTGAGCGAACTCGCTCACAGAGATCGCCTACGCTTGGGGCTATGGCAGCAGTTCCCACTTCAGCCGGCACTTCAAGTCGACGTTCGGCATGTCGCCTCGACTGTTCCGGGAAACCGCGAGCGACAGCCGGATGAAATCGACGGCGGCCTGAGTAAGCTTCTGCGCTCAAAAGCCTCCAAAAGAAAGGAGAATGAAACCGCTGCCAACCAGGGCACCAAAGTTGACCGTTGGTCCAGAGCAAAATAGGGTAACAGGCCGTTCCCGACATCCTGACCTAATATCAACCCAGGTTCGGCTGGACAACGCAGGAGATCGACATGTCCGCCTCCGAATCCAGCCTCATCCAGAGCTGGCAGCACAACGCCCAATCCTGGATCGAAGCGATCCGCACCGGCACCCTCGAGAGCCGCATCAACGTCACCGACCAAGCCGTCCTGTTGGCGGTACTGAGCCGTCAACCCAAGCGTGTGCTCGATCTGGGTTGCGGCGAGGGCTGGTTGTTACGGGCCTTGGCCGAACGGGGCATCGAAGCGGTCGGCGTGGACGGCGGTGCAACACTGGTCGAGGCCGCGCGGGCCGCAGGCTCTTCGCCGGTGCATCTGGCAAGCTACGAGGCGCTGGCGCAGGCCACGGTGGACATCGGCCGCAATTACGACCTGATCTGCGCCAACTTCGCCCTGCTGCACCAGGACATCGTCCCGCTGCTCACCGCCATGAACGCCCTGCTCGCCCCCGGCGGCACGCTAGTGATCCAGACACTGCATCCGTGGGCCGCAGCAGCGGGCAACTATCAGGACGGTTGGCGAGAAGAAACCTTCGCCGGCTTCCAGGGGCAATGGCAGCCCATGCCCTGGTACTTTCGCACCTTGTCCAGTTGGCTCAAAGCACTGGATATGGCCGGCTATCGACTGGCCGGTCTGCAGGAGCCGCAGCACCCACAAGGCTCGGCGCCGCAGTCGTTGCTAATGGTGGCCGAGCCGCAAGGTTGAACGCCACGGCGAACATGCTCTTCAGGGGCGCTTAATGCCTCTGAACGTCGGCTCAGTTCCAGCCACCCCCCATCACCTTGTACAACGTCACGCGATTGCTCTGTTCGGCCAGGCGCAGGGTGATCAGGTCTTGCTGGGCGCTGTACAGTGAGCGCTGGGCGTCCAGGGCTTCGAGGTAGCTTTGCGAGCCACCTCGGTATAAGGCGTCGGAAAGCTCGAAGCTCGTGCGACTGGCATCAGTCAACGCTTGCTGCGCGGCGAGACGGCGATCCAGCGTGCTGCGTTCTGCCAACGCATCGGCCACTTCCTTGAAGGCGCTTTGCACTGTTTGCTGATAAGTCTGTACCTGTATTTCGCGCTCGACCTTGGCCGCGTCCAGTGTCGCGCGATTACTGCCGCCATCGAAGATCGGCAGGCTGACGCTCGGAGCAAACGACCAGGCGCCACTGCCGGACTTGAACAGGCCGGACAACGCCGAGCTTGAGGAACCGGCACTGGCCGTCAGACTGATGCTTGGAAAGAACGCCGCGCGGGCCGCGCCGATGTCGATATTGGCCGACTTGAGGGTGTGTTCGGCGGCCAATACATCCGGGCGCCGTTGCAACAGGCTGGACGGCAGCTCGGCCGGCACTTGCACCAGCGCCGCCGCCGACTCCAGGTTCGCACCGGGCAGCAGTTCCTCGGGAACATCACTGCCCACCAGCAGGCGCAGGGCATTGCGATCCTGGAGGATCTGGCTTTCATACGCCGCCGCGTCAGCCCGGGCTGACTCCACGGTGGTTTGCGCCTGGGCCACGGACAAACCGGAGGAGCCGCCCAGTGCGTGGCTGCGACGGGTCAACTCATAGGTCGCCTGCTGGCTGCGCAAGGTCTCTTGGGCCAATTGCAAACGCTCGTTGTCCGCCGCCAGGGTCAACCAGGCCGTGGCCACTTCGGCCACCAGGCTGATCTGCGTGCTGCGCCGGGTTTCGGTCAGGGCCAGATAGTCTTCCAGAGCCTCGTCCTGAAGGTTTTGCATGCGTCCGAATACGTCCAGCTCATAGCTGCTCAGCCCCAGTTGCGCGCTGTAGTCATGGCTGGTGGTCGCCGAGCCGCTGTTGGACAACGAGCCAGGCGTACGACTGTGGGTGCCACTGACGCTGGCATTGATCGACGGCAAAGACTCGGCGCGCTGGATACGGTATTGGGCCTGGGCCTTTTCGACATTCAAGGCGGCCAGGCGCAGGTCGCGGTTGTTGGTCAGGGCCAGCGCTTGCAAGCGCGCCAGACGGCTGTCGGTGAAAAAGTGTTGCCATTGGATCTCGGCGGCCACCTCCCCCTTGGGCGTACCGACGGTGGGCAACCATAGCTCGGAGACCGGTGCCTCGGGGCGTTCGTACTGCGGTGCCAGATTGATGCAGTTACCGAGCAGTGTGAGTAAGGCCAGCAATGGCCAGCGGAACTTGATCATGCGTCACCTGCCTGGGTGGTTGGAACCGAACTCGAAACCGTGGACACGCGGGAAAAACGTCGGCGAATCTGCACGAAGAACAAGGGGACGAAGAAGATCCCCAGCACCGTGGCGGTGAACATGCCGCCCAGCACGCCGGTACCGATTGCCTGGCGCCCGGCGGAACCTGCACCGCTGCTCAGGGCCAGGGGCAATACGCCGAACATGAAGGCCAGGGACGTCATGAGAATCGGCCGCAGGCGTTGGCGCACGGCGATCAGTGTCGCCTCTCGCAAGCTGTTGCCCTGCTCTTGCAGGTGCTTGGCGAACTCGACAATCAGAATCGCGTTCTTGGCCGCCAACCCCACGGTGGTCAATAGCCCTACCTGGAAGTACACGTCGTTGCTCAAGCCACTGACGCGGGTGGCCAGCACCGCGCCCACCACCCCCAACGGCACCACCAGCATCACTGAGAAAGGCACCGACCAACTCTCATAGAGCGCAGCGAGGCAGAGAAATACGAACAGCACCGATATCGCGTATAGCAGGGGTGCCTGCGAACCGGACAGGCGCAACTGATAGGACTGCCCGGTCCACTCGTAACCGATGCCTTCGGGCAACTGTTTGACGATCGCTTCCACCGCATCCATCGCATCCCCGGTACTGACCCCTGGCGCCGGGTCGCCAACCACTTCCAGCGAAGCGTTGCCGTTGTAGCGCTCCAACAACGGTGAGCCGTAGCTCCACGAACTGTTGGCGAATGAGGAAAAAGGCACCATCTCGTCGTTGCTGTTGCGCACGAACCAATGTTCCAGGTCGGCCGCCTGCATCCGCGATGCAGCCTCGCCCTGGACGTAGACCTTCTTCACCCGGCCCTGATTGAGGAAGTCATTGACGTAGGTGCCCCCCAACGCCGTGGACAAGGTGGTGTTGATGTCACTGGTGCTCAGGCTCAAGGCCCCGGCCTTGCGATCATCGATGCTGACCTTGAGCTGCGGGGTGTCGTCCAGGCCGTTGCTGCGCACGCCCAGCAAACGCGCGTCTTTGTTCGCCAGCTCTATGAATTGCTCCCGCGCGGCGACCAGAGCGTCATGCCCCAGGCCACCGAGGTCCTTGAGTTGCAGGTCGAAGCCGGACGTCTGTCCCAGGCCTCGCACGGCGGGCGGTTGCATGACGAACACATTGGCATCACCAATGCTCGACAGCGCCATGGTCGCGCGCTGGGCGATGGACGCGGCATCCTGCCCTGCCCCAGTGCGCTCGCTCCAGTCCTTGAGCCGGATAAACGCGCGGGCGCTGTTCTGGCTGTTGCCGTTCATGCCCAGGCCGGAAATGCTGATCAGCGCTTCGACTTCCGGTTGTTCGAGCAGGTAGCTTTCGAATTGCTTGACCACCGCCTGGGTGCGGCTGTCCGTGGCGCCCACCGGCAATTGCACCTGAGCCATGAGAATGCCCTGGTCTTCATCAGGCAGGAATGACGTGGGCAAGCTCAGATAACCGACCGCCATCACCAGCACCACCAGCCCATACACCAGCCAACTGACGCGGCCACGCTGCAAAATAGCGCCCACCCGGCCTTTATAGGCCTCGGCAGCGCGCTCGAACGTGCGGTTGAACCAGCCGAAGAATCCGCCTTGAGCACCATGCCCCTGGCCAGCGGACGGCTTGAGCAGCGTCGCGCACAACGCCGGCGTCAAGGTCATCGCCACCAGCACCGAGAGCACCATGGCCGAGACAATGGTGACCGAAAACTGCCGGTAGATGATCCCGGTGGAACCGCCGAAAAACGCCATGGGAATGAATACCGCACTGAGGACCAGGGTGATGCCGACCAGGGCGCTGGTGATTTCATCCATCGACTCTCGCGTGGCGTCCAGGGCCGACAGCCCGCGCTCCGCCATTACCCGCTCGACGTTCTCTACCACCACAATCGCATCGTCCACCAACAGGCCGATGGCCAGGACCATGGCGAACATGGTCAGGGTGTTGATTGAATAGCCGAACAGCGCCAGCACACCGAACGTACCCAGCAGCACCACCGGCACGGTGATCGCCGGGATCAGTGTGGCCCTCAGGTTCTGCAAGAAGAGGAACATGATCAGCACCACCAGGACGATGGCCTCGCCCAAGGACTTGACCACCTCTTCGATGGACAGGCTGACAAAGGGCGTCGTGTCGTAAGCAATCACGTTCTTGAGTTGCATTGGCGCGGGGTAGAACGGTTCCAGCTCCTTGAGCTTGGCCTTCACCGCTTCCCCCACGGTCAGGGCATTGGCCCCAGCGGCCAGTTGTACGCCCATGGCGGCAGCGGGTTTACCGTTCAGGGCCGAATTCACGTCGTAGCTTTCACTGCCCAATTCAACCCGTGCTACATCCCCGAGCAGTACCACGGCACCATCGCTGGTGGACTTGACCACGACATTGCGAAACTGCTCGACGGTTTGCAGCTTGCTGCGGGCGCTGATCGTGGCATTCAACTGCTGGCCCTTCACCGCTGGCAAAGCGCCGAGCTGACCGGCGGAGACTTCAGTGTTCTGCGCCTCCAGGGCAGCGCTGATGTCCGACGGCATCAGCGCGTATTTTTGCAACAGGGCAGGATCCAGCCAGATGCGCATGGCATAACCCGAGCCCAATGTCTGCACATCGCCGACACCGTCAATACGGCTGATGGAATCGAGCAAGGTGCTGGAAATGTAATCGCCTATCTGGGTGCCGGTCACGCTCGGGTCGTCGGAGGCCAGAGCGACAATCATCAGGAAATCCGAGCCGCCTTTGGTCACGGTCAGACCTTCGCTTTGCACCGACTGCGGCAGCCTCGACTCGGCCTGTTGCAGTTTGTTCTGCACTTGCATCTGCGCCACGTCCGGGTTCGTGCCGGCGGTAAACGTCAGGCTGATGCTGGTGCTGCCGTCCGAGCTGCTGGAGGCCGACATGTAGGTCAGGTTATCCAGGCCTTTCATCTGCTGCTCGATGACCTGGGTCACCGAGTCTTCCACGGTCTTGGCCGAGGCGCCGGTGTAGGTGGCGGAGATACGCACTGTCGGTGGTGCGATGTCCGGGTACTGCTCAAGGGGCAACTGACTGATGGACAAAGCGCCGGCGAGCATGATGACGATGGCAATGACCCAGGCAAAAATCGGCCGGCCGATGAAAAAACGCGCCATGCTCAGCCCTCCTGCGCAATGGCGACGGGTGCCGATTTCAGCGTGCGACTGCGCGTGCCAGGGTTCTGCGCCACGACGGCTTCACCGACCCGGACTTTCTGCCCGCCCTCGACAATCAACTGGTCACCGGCATTCAGGCCGGTCTTGACCCACCACTGGTTGCCCACGGCGCGGTCGATGGTCAAGACGCGCTGCTCGACCTTGCCATTGACCACCAGCAAGACCGTGGTCACCCCACTGGCGCTGCGGGTTACTGCCTGTTGCGGAATCAAAATCGCCTGATCGTCGCGAGCCTGCTCCAGCACCGCACGCACGTACATGCCCGGCAGCAACAGCCGGTCCGGATTAGCAATTTGCGCCCGTAACGTCACTGTCCCAGTGCCTTCGTTCACACTCACGCCGCTGAACTTCAAGCGACCTTCATGGGCATAGGTGCTGCCGTCATCGAGCTTGAGGCTGATTCGCGCCTCGCCTTCGCCATTGCTTTGCAGCACACCGCTGGCCAGGTCGCGCTTGAGGCGCAGCAGCTCGGTGGTCGATTGGGTGACGTCAACGTAGATCGGGTCCAGTTGCTGCACCGTGGTCAATGCGCTCTCCTGATTGGCAACCACCAACGCGCCCGGCGTAACCGTCGAGGTTTCGATGCGCCCGCTGACGGGAGAACTGATGCGGGTGTACGCCAGGTTGATGCGCGCCGTCTCCACCCCGGCCTGGGCCACTTGCCGCTCGGCTTCGGCGGTCAGCAGGCTGGCCTGAGCGTCCTCGTTGTCTTGCTGGCTGATGGCGTCGATCTTCGCCAACTGAGCGTTACGCTTGGCCGTGGCCTGGGCTGACTTCAAGGTGGCACGGGCCTTGGCGAGATTGGCCTGTGCCTCCGCCAATGCGGCCTTGTAAGAGGAAGCATCCAGTTGGTACAGCGCTTGTCCGGCCTTGACCTCGGCCCCTTCGACAAACAGTCGCCGCTGGACGATACCGCCCACCTGCGGACGGATCTCGGCGACCATGAACGCCTGGGTGCGGCCGGCCAGTTCCGTGGTCAGCGCCTGGCTTTTCGGCTGCACAGTCAGCACCGACACCTTGGGCGGTTCGACTACCGGTGCCGATTCGCCGGAGCAACCGCCTAACAGGAACAGAACGATCAGGAACACCAGCACGAGGCTGGTCACCAGGGATTTGGCGAATAATTTGGTCGACATAAATGCCTCTGCAAGACGGTTGGTTCAAGCCAGGCGCCATACTGCGAGGCAAATGTGCAGGAAAATTGAAGATTGCCCGCCGCCCTTGAATCTTCTTCGCACCAGGGCCTAAATGGACAGGCCCTTCACCGACCTGCCCGAGCCCATGAAACTGAGCATCTCCACCAAACTGTTTATCGCAGTACTGGCCAGCGTACTGTTCGTCATCCTGAGCATGGGGGTGGCCAACGGCTGGAGCTTCGGCAAGGGTTTTCTCGACTACCTCAACGAGCAGGCCCTGTTGCGTATGTCGCCAGTGCTGCCGCGTCTGGCCAACGCCTACGAGCGCGAGGGCGATTGGGAATTTTTGCGCAACCAGCCGGATCGCTGGTTCGAACTGCTGCGCCCCGAACCCGGGGAAAACGACAGCGACCCGCAACGGCCCCCCATGCCCATGTCTGACCTGACCGGTGCAGTGTTTCGCATCGCCCTGCTGGACGTGCAAAAGCAATGGGTCATGGGCTACTCGGCAATTGCCGACGACGCCTTGATGCGCCCGGTCACGGTCGCTGGCAAAACCGTTGGTTGGCTGGCGGTGACGCCATTTCAGAACGTGACCGAAGCCGGGGGCGAACGCTTCCGTCAGTACCTGATACGCACCAGTCTGGCCGTGGGGGTGTTCTCTTTGCTGTTGGCGATGCTGATCGCCTGGTGGATCGCCCGCACCCTGCTTGAACCGGTCAAGCGCGTGGCCGCCGGTGAATACAGCAACCGAGTCTCGGTGTCTTCCAATGACGAAGTCGGTCAGTTGGCCCGGGACTTCAATCAGTTGGCGTATACCCTGGAGCGCAATGAAAAAATGCGTCGGGAGTTCATGGCCGACGTCTCCCATGAGCTGCGAACCCCCCTGTCGGTACTGCGCGGGGAACTGGAAGCCATCGAGGACGGCGTGCGCACACTTGATCAGTCTTCGATGAAATCGCTGCAAGGTGAAGTCGGCATGCTTAGCAAACTGGTGGATGATTTGTATGAACTGTCCCTGGCCGATGTGGGCGCGTTGACATACCGCAAGAGCGAATGCGATCTCAACGAGCTACTGGACGGTTGCACGGCCATGTTCCAGGAACGCTGTAATGCCCGACTTTTGCGCCTGGAGTTGGAGCTGCCGACCACGCCGTTGCGTTTGGAGGCCGACCCCAAGCGTCTGCAGCAGTTGTTCGGCAACCTGCTGGAAAATGCCGTGAGATACACCGATGAAGGCGGTGTGCTGCGCATTCGAGCTGCCGACGATGGCGATGCCGTGCGCGTCGACTTCCTGGATTCCGGCCCGGGGGTCGACGTCGATCAGTTGCCACGGCTGTTCGAGCGGTTCTACCGCGGCGAAACTTCACGCAATCGCGCCAGTGGTGGCGCCGGCCTGGGGCTGGCCATCTGTCACAGCATCGCCCTGGCCCACGGCGGCAGCCTCAGTGCCGAACACTCGCCCCTGGGCGGTCTTTGGCTGACCCTGCGTCTGCCACGGAACGCCTGAACCATGGTCAGCGACAGCCCGATCCTCATCGTCGAAGACGAACCCAAACTGGCCGCGTTGATGCGCGACTACCTGATCGCCGCCGGCTATGCGACCCAGTGCCTGGACAATGGCCTTGAGGTGGTGCAGGTGGTACGTGCCAACGAGCCACGACTGATCCTGCTTGATCTGATGCTGCCAGGGCGCGACGGTTTGCAAGTGTGCAAGGAACTGCGCAGTTTCAGTGCCGTGCCGATCATCATGATCACCGCCCGCGTCGAGGAGGTGGACCGTTTGCTCGGGCTGGACCTGGGGGCCGATGACTACATCTGCAAACCCTTCAGCCCCCGCGAAGTGGTGGCCAGGGTCAAGGCCATCCTGCGGCGCAGCCCGCAACTTCTAACCGCTGCGCCGCCGCGCCTGCTGATTGACGAAGAACAGTACCTGGCGTCCCTCGACGGCAATGCGCTGGACCTGACGCCCCTGGAGCTACGTCTGCTCAGCACCCTCGCCCGCGCTCCGGGGCGGGTATTTTCCCGTGATCAGTTGCTGGACAGGATCTACTCCGATCATCGGGTGGTCACCGATCGCACCGTCGACAGCCACATCCGTAATCTGCGACGCAAACTCGAACAGGCATGCCCAGGTGAACAGCCGATCGAATCGTTGTATGGAGTGGGTTATCGGTTTCAGCTTGCCGACCCCTGAGGGTCAGTTTGCAGGGATGTTGGCTGTACCGACGTCATCGCGAGCAGGCTCGCTCCCACAGGGGGTACGGGTGTTCACAGCATCTGGCCACGACACAAAAACTGTGGGAGCGAGCCTGCTCGCGATGGCGGTTGCGCGCCATAGATGCTGGACGCCCCATAACCGCCGACCCGATCCGCCCCGCGAAACACGCCGCTCATCAATAAACCTCAACAACACAAAACAGCTGCCGATATCCCGTGTAAGACCCCAGTGACTGGGTTTCAGGATTGAACGGCGGACCAGGTAATGACAGAGATTTATCTGCTGATAGCACACGGCATGGATCAGGGCGAAGCCTACGTCCTGGGTTGGTTCGATGACAGGACCAAAGCCAGGGAAGTGGCCGAGCAGAAAGAATGGGAAGCTTACCGCGCGAGCCTGAAGGCAGAGCATCCCTGGTCAACCCACAAACCCTTGGCCCCGGACCAGACGGACTATCGGCGCTACTGGATCAAGACCGTTTCAAAGTTTGATCAGGTGCCTGTTCCAAGGTCTTGGGCGGTTCATTGATCACCGCTGAGTGAAATTCAACGAAACGAGCGTTGTCGAGGGTGGTCTAGAAAATTAAGCCCATCTGATGAGAGCAATACTATGTTGAAATTTCTTGGCGGCACCGTAGGTATCATCTTCATAATCGGCCTGATCGTGGTCATCGCCCTGTTCAAGCTGGTCTTCTGACGGCGACAGTGTCGACCACAGGCTTGGGAACACCGTTTCTCAAGGTGTGAAAAAAGCCCAATCTTTTCAGGTTGGGCTGAGCCGTTCCGGGTATTCGCTAACGGGCAAATGCATAATAGCTCTTTGCCATTTATTTCAGCCGCCCCGCTTTCAATCGGGTGGTGTATTCACTACATTGAGCGTCACTCTGCTCTGTTGACACGGACTGTCATGACTACCCTTTCCTCGATCACCTCCGCCATTGCTCTCCAGACGACTCGCTCCGCTGTCGCGGCATTGCCTGCCACAGCGATAGACAGCGCTGATGCCTTCCCGGCTCGACCATCGGCCATCGTCAGCCTGGGCAACCCGGTGGTCGGTGTCGAATCACAAACCTATTCCCGTTTCGGGCAACTGCCTGGCCAGGAAGTTGTTCGTGTTTGGGAAAAGGAAGCTCAGGACGCTGTCACTCACATCATGGGAACCCACCCCAGATCGCTGTCGATAGCCAACCGTTTTGACCGCCTGGGTGCGGCCTTGATAGAGCAGTTCGCCAAGAATGGCTCGAGCATTTCCCAGTCAGTGGTTCATACCACCACAGACGGGGCTTACAACGTCGCCGAGATAACATCCGAACAGACGCTGCTGCACAATAAAGCCGACAACCTGATCAGTCTCAGCATCAAGACCGCCAGCGGCAAAACGGTCACCTTTAGCCTGACTAGCCAGGACGATGGTCTTGGCGTCCAGGCTACCGTGGAGGGTGGCCCGCTGAGCGAGGATGAACTCAAGGCGATTGGCGCTCTGAGCAGTGCCTTTCAGGCGGCTGTCGACGGGTTGACCGCCGAGCCACCCAAGCTCAATCTGGGCAAGCTGACGCAGTTTGACTCCAGCGTCTTGGCATCCATTGACCTGAACGCCAAGCTGAAGGGAGTGGACGGTGAGGATCTGACCCTCGCCTTTAGCGCCGACAACCAACACCGCACCACGCAAATGAGCGGTCCGGATGGCAAACTGAACCTGACCGTGGACCTGAAGAACGGCGCAATCCTGGGCGATGCCAAGCAACAGGCCAACGCACTGAACAGCTACCTCGCCCAGCTTGACCGGGTGCAGGAGCGTGGCAACGCCAAGGCGGCGCTGATGGAGATGTTCAAGGATGCGTTCAGCGCCATGAACAGCCACTACCCACAGGGCACGACCCTACCTGAGCGATTGACCCGTAATGCGACGGACAAAGGCCTATTGACCGGAATGGCAGACTTCGAGGCATCCATCACTCAGACGAACAAGTCGTCCAACCCGATGCACCTGTCTGAACTCGATAGCTTTGCCTATACCCTCTCGCAGAAGACGGTCGTCGCAGGCTCCATCATGCGTGACCGCAAGATCGATCAAGTCCAGCAATCGAGTCTGTCGGCCAGTTATCACAAAAGCCTGAAGGGCGGGAAAGCACCTGCGCTAGGCAAAGATAACGAATCGCAGAACTATCTCTACGTACAAGTGAATGACAAGGCCAGCAGCTCGGCCAGCCTCGCCTACAAGGATGGCCGACTGACCAAAGCCTCCGTCACGCAACACGCCAGCCAGGACACACGGACACAGAAGTACGTCATGGGCGAACTGATTGAAGAGACCGTGGTGCCGAAGCAGGCGTCAGCCAACCGCAATCACTTGGTATTACTGGAGTACGCCGCCAAGGAAAGCAGGAAATCCAAGGATGCGCAGGAGCAATCCTTACTGAAGGAAGCGCTCGATACCCTCCACCGTTCGGTGATGCTGCAGGACAACCCTTCGGCGCTGATGCGTTGAACACAGTGCTGCCTACTTGACCGGCAGACGCTTCAAGGCCATCGAGAAGCTGCGTGATACCACGTTTCGAGAAAACTCATGGCAACGCTAACTTCATCGCAAGCCAGGTCATCCCACTCATAGTCCTCAGGCAAAGGTAAAGCCTCGGACTTCATCAATGGTCGGCCATTTCATTGGGATTGCCTTAGATTTGTGAGAGGCCACCGTCGACCATCAGTTCTACGCCATTGACATAGCTGGCGTCGGCGGATGCAAGGAAAAGTGCCGACGACGCTATTTGTTCCGGTTGGGCCATGTAGCCCAGCGGCACGATTTGTCCGACGTGATTTCTGAGTGCTTCGATCTGGCTCTCATCCATCTTCAGTCCGTTGTCCATCAATGGCGTTCTGGTAAAGCCAGGGCTGAGCACGTTCGCGCGAATTTTTCGGCCTTTGAGTTCATTGGCCCAAGTCCGTGCAAATGAACGCACCGCAGCCTTTGACGCATTGTAAAGACTCAGACCTTCCATCCCGTTGCTGGAGCAAATGGAGGCGGTCAGAACAATTGACGAGCCATCCTTCATCAACGGCAACAGCGTCTGAACAGTGAAAAAAACGCCCTTAACATTAATATCGAACATGTTGTAGTAAGCGGCTTCAGTCGTTTCGCCCACGGGATTTTTTTCGCAGATACCGGCATTGGCAAACACCGCGTCGAGTTGACCGTCCCGTCTTTCGACCAATGCCTTGAGCGAATCGAGATCGGCCTGCTGAGCGACATCGGACACCACTGCCACGGCATTCTCGCCCAGTGCGGCAACCGCAGCGTCCAACGTCGCCGCCGAGCGTCCGGTGATATAGACGCGTTTAGCCCCCTCGGCTAACAGAGCTTGGGCAATCGCATAGCCGATTCCAGTCGAGCCGCCCGTGACGACCGCTACTTGATTGAGAAATTTACCCGTCATGTTTTGACTCCTAAGTATGCATTTATGGTGAGTTGAACAGTTGGCCACTGCTCGGCGCTGGGGTCAGTCACGGTTTGGGCTGATCGAAACGCCGAAAGGAGCAGTCGCTTGTGGCAAACGCGGTATCGAGGCATAAACGGACAGCAACGCTGAAACGACCAGGCAAGCAGCGATGCCCAGCAGGGTGGCAATGAATCCGGTGGCAAGCGAGGAAGGGCTTTGCGCAGGGGCGGCCAGTGCGTAAAACACGCCACCGAGGACCGCCACCCCAAGCGCGGCGCTGATCTGCAATGCCGAATTGACTACACCGGAGATCATTCCCGATCCGCCGGGTGGTGCACGATCTATCACGGTTCGAATAAGTGTTGGCAGCGCCCAGCCCTGGCCAAACCCGAGTAACCCCACGGCCAGGATCACAAGCACCAGTTGAGGGCTCTCTCCTGTCGGCGCGGTTGCGACCGCTGCGCTCAGGATCAGGCATCCCAGTACCTCGAGCATCATTCCCATGGCGGGTACAAAACGGCCGAACAAGCGGATGGCAAAGGGGGTTGTCAAAGGGCCAATCAGAAAGCCCGCGCCGAACGGGACGAACATCATTCCCGAGGTCAAGGGTGTTGCACCCAGCGCGTCCTGTAGATAAATCGAAAACGTCAGGAAGAATGCCGATATTACGTAGAAGAACAGTACGCCCGTCAGTCCGGCAACCAAGCCGGGTGCTCGACTGAGTTGCGGACTGACCAAGGGTGTCCCGCCTCGACGCTCCAGCGCGATCTCGTAGCGCCAAAAGGCCGCTGCGACTATCGGCGAGCCGAGCAGCAACAGACAAAGCCACCATGGCCAACCTGCTTCCCTGCCTTCAACCAACGGGACCACCAGCAGCCCAACCGTCAGCGCACACAGCAGTACGCCAATGCGATCCAGCGGCACCGGAGTCTGGCTCCGGCTATCGGGAAGCAACCGTATCCCGCCAACAAACACAGCGATGACGATGGGTAGATTTATCAAGAAAACTGCACGCCATTGCAGGCCCCAAACATTCATCGATATCAGCAAGCCTCCAAGTGCCTGGGCGACAACCGCCGCGAAGCCAATCGTTGCGCCATACACCGCTAACGCACGCGAACGTTCATGCTCCGGAAACAGGGAATGAATGGACGCCAGCCCCTGCGGTGCCATTGCCGCAGCGCTCAAACCTTGCAACACACGTCCGAAGATCAACACCGTCGGCGAGTTGGCAAGGCCACACATCAAGGAGGCAACGCCGAAGCCGGCTATGCCTGCAAAGAACACTCGGCGACGGCCAAACAGGTCACCCAACCGCCCCCCCGTGATAAGGAAGACGGCGTAACTGGCGGCATAGCCTGAAATGACCCATTCGACCTGCGCCGGTGTGATCGCCAGGCCACTACGAATTGACGGCAACGCCACATTGACGATGAAGAAATCCAGCGGCGGGAGAAAGGCGCCGACGAGAAGAACAGCGAAAGCAAACCATCGGCGCGATTCGGCTGCTGGGGCGCAATCCAGTTTGGATGTCATTGGGAACTCCAGAAAGACACGACTAGCGCAGGCTGATTTCATATTCACTCAGGTGCGCTGCCTGACAGATGAAACGGCAAGCTTCTGGGTTCGTTGCCGTCGTTGAGGGTCTATTGTCGGAGTCAAAGAGCGACGGCGGCACTGTCAGGGATGCACATTCCTCGTGCATTTTTGTAAGGCCGCCACCCGTTGTGCAGCGTCTTCAGTCAGGGGCAAAAGCCGACTTGAAATGCTCGCTTCCAGCAATGGGAGCCCAGTCTTTGAGAGGCGTCAGGTAATGCAACTCGAAGCGCCGGGACACGAACCTCCACAGATCGTCACGACGCTCGAACCTGTCGTAATAGAGGCCACTGACTTGCACCGGACCTTTCTCGATGTCGTGAAACAAGCAGTTGGCGGCGACTGTCCCAACAGCGCTGTCACCCTCGATCTGGAGCAAAGGGTTGGCCATCCAGTGATGCATATGCGGCATCTGCCGCCAGCTTTGTTCAGCCATGGTGAGGATTTCACTCCGACTCCGCGCGCTGCCGAATCCGGGCAGATCCAGCGTCGAATCCTCATGCCAGATCTGCTGCAAAAGATCGGTATTCATACGGTCGAACGCGTTCGCATACGTGGAGATAAGCGCTTCGATCGCCACGCGACTTTCCAAATGGTTCAGCCGTGCGGCCAGTGCTTTGATATTCATCGCTTTGTCCTATTTGTCAGAATCCGATTGGGTCTGATGAACCTGTGGGAACGACGGGTTCAACCAGCGTGAAACCACCCCGAACGCCTCATCCGAATTGCGCTCATAGATCAAGCCATGGCCATTGCCGTGAATGCCGAAGGCCGGGAGATCCAGATGATCAACGCAGGCTCCGGCGGTTCGCAGGAAAGGCACAATGCTGGTTGCGTAGGTGGCGAATTTCGAGGTCTCTCCCGTCAGCAGCGCGACAGGTAATCCCTTGAGTGCGGGGATCTGTAGCGTGGAGGGATCGGCGGCTTGCACCTCCTGCGCCGATGCGCGTGGAGGATCGAATGTCATTGAGGCCGCTGTCAGTCCCCAGTCCAGCGCGCCGATACCGGGCGTATCGCCGAACACTGGGCCCATCGGTTCCACCGCCACTATGGCTGCAATAAGCCCAGGCCTGCGATCTGCCAATAACCAGCCATCAGGGCCGGAGGCTGAATGGGTGACGATGATTGCCTTGCCAATTCGGTCCAACAACTGAGCCAATCGATCGGCGTCCATCGCCTGGGACGCCGCCAGATCGGCGGGCATAGGGCCATATCCTGCGATGAAGGCATCGAAAGCCGCATCGTCATCCGCCTTAAATGGCCATTGGGTCTCATTTCCACCCTCCGGAAAATAGACCTCCTGCGCGCGCTCATAGGAAAACGCTGGCCCCATCGGTCCTAAAATATCCGGGTGATAAGGGGAGCGCCCATGGCCAGGCCTGTCGACGCAAAACACCACGTGACCGGACTCCACGAAACGCTGGGCCCAACCGGGTCGGCCGTCCGGTGTATCGAACCATTCAGTGGCCTGCAACGTACCGCCATGTATGAGCACCACGGGATAGGGTTGAGTGATCACCTCCGGCGATTCCCATTCCACGTACATCGGACCTTTCTGGAATTGCTTGCCGTGTTGAACAACCCGCTCGCCAGTGATCCAGAAATTCCCCCGGCGGGAACTCGTGGGAGGGTTCATGTGCCATGGCTCTGTACTCAGCGCATCAGCTCGAACTCCTTGGGTCATGGTCGCAAACACAGACCAATCCTGATTACCCAGTCCGTTCGCGACGGCCGCTTCCATTCTCGAACGCACCACGTGCGCGGCGGGGAGGCGCAGTCCCCTGCCCTCCGCGGCCTGCAACGCCAGATTCACGTCCTTCAAGCCAAGGGACAGCTTGAAGCCTGGCTCGTAGCGACTGTTCACTATGTTTTGCCCATAGCGCCGGTAACTGGGGCAAGCGAACAGGGTCTGGGTGACGACCTCAATGAATGCCGACGGGCTCAACCCATATTGCTCAGTGAGCGAACTCGCTTCAGCCAATGATTGAATGGCTTGGGTAGTCATCATATTGCCGGCGATTTTTGCGATGCAGGCCTGCACGGGCTGGTCGCCCAGGCGCCAGGTCTTTATGCCAAGCACATCAAACAGTGGCTGAACACGTTCGATGGCTGCTTCAGGTCCGGCCGCCAGAATGTTCAGTTCCCCCTTGGCGGCGACAGCAGGTATGCCGAAAACTGGCGCGGCAATGAGCACCAGGCCCGCCTCGTCATGTTCTTTCTGCAGTTGCGCCATCAACGCTGGCGACAGTGTCGACATGACGATATGGATGCAGCCGTCACAAGCCGTTTTCAATGCCGTTGACTCCAGCAATACCTCGCGCACCGCCGTGTCATCGGCGAGCATGCTGATGACCACCGGCTGTTGAAATGCAGTCGTCGCAGACGCAAGCACGTCGACTTCACTTAATCCCCTGAGCGCCTCGGCACGGCGATTCCATGCCCTCACCCGATGGCCCGCCTGAACGAGCACCGCAATCATGGCTTGCCCCATGCTCCCGACACCTACAAACCCGATATTCATGTGAAGCCCTCTTGCTTGCCGTGCAAACATTGATGGCTCAATTGTGTGGGGGGACGGGGTTGCAACGGGACTGCCATTGCTGCATCTTCGCCGTTCATTTTTGTGGGGGGGGAAAGCCATGGACTGGAACGACTTGCGCGTCTTTCTGGCGATTGTCCGCACCGGCTCGCTGGGCGCTGCCGCGAAGCAACTTGGCGTTAGCCACCCCACCGTAGGGCGGCGGCTTCACGTCCTTGAACTGCACAGCGGGCAGGTTTTTTTCCGCCGCACCGGGCAAGGTCTTGTATTGACGGACAGCGGTGAAAAAATTCTGGGGCTGGCCGAGGAAATGGAGCGAAGCGCTCTTTCCATTGAGCGGCACCTGGCGGGTGACAGCGATCAACCTGAGGGACTGTTGCGAATTTCATCAGCGGACTGGTTCGCCTGCTATGTACTCGCGCCTGTACTCAGCGAAATGTCGCGCAGGTACCCCTTGATCGTTCCAGAGGTGATCGCCGGACATCGCCTGTTTGATCTGACTCGCCGCGATGCGGATATCGCCTTTCGCATCGTGCCGTTCACCGAACCGGACATCGTTCAACGTCGACTGACGACACTTAGCTATGGGCTCTACGTCGCCGCAGACTTGCCTTTCTCACCCACTCACAACGGAGAAGGCCTCGGGTTGATTCTCATGAGCACGGCGCAAGCTCACTACCCCGACGTGCTTTGGCTACAACAGATGTTTCCCCGCGCCAAAACCGTGCTCACCAGCAGCAGCCGAACCGTTCAGGCGCAGATGTGCGGGCGCGGATTGGGTGTAGCGGTCTTGCCACGCGCGCTTGGCGATCAGTTGACCGCCCTGAGATTGATAGACGTCGGCAGTGAACCACCAGGACGCGATATCTGGATGGGCTATCACCACGACATGAGACAGATGGACAGGCTCCGCGCCCTTGCGGACCTCGCTGGCGAAATGATCGGTACGCCAGAGTTCATGGTTGCAAAAGCGTAGCAGGGCGTAAAGTCTTCACCCGACGCTTACCGCGATGAGGCATTCCGCATGCTAACCACAAGGTGTGTTGGGCGGACGCTTACGTTACTTTGGCATAACCTCACCCAATCATCCGCGTGGCAACTTCCCACAACCGCTGCGCGTTATCTGGGTCAACAGCGTATGGTGCCACGCCTGTGTAATCGGCAGGCCGCTGGGTGACCACCAGCGCTTCATTGCAGTCCTCGAAATAACGACCACCCATGCCTTCCAGCAGTGGCGACGCCGCCAGTAATACAGATGTCGCGGCACCCTGTTGCACGTTCTTCTGACGTTCAATTGGGGTCTTAAGCCCGCCGGTGTGCTTCTGAAGGTTGGTTGCGATTGCCCCAGGGTTCAACGCGTTAGCGAAAATACCTCGCCCCGTCCAGCGGCGGGTGATCTCTACGGCAATGAGCGCGCATGCCGACTTGGCCTGGGCATATGACGCGAAAGCATCGTATGTGCGGAAGTCGAAATTGATGTCATCGAAAACCACAGGCCCCAACAGATTAGCGTTTGAACTCAGCGACACAACTCGGGCACCTTCGGCTCTGATCAGGGCGTCCTGCAAACCAAGCACGAGCGCAAAATGGCCGAGAAAATTGGTTGCAAACTGCATCTCCCAGCCCTGCGATGTCAGTTCCCGCTGAGGAACGGCCATGATCCCTGCGTTATTGACCAAGATATCAAGAGGCTCTGACCATGACTTAGCAAACGACTTCACAGAAGATAGATCCGCCAGATCGATTGAGCGGATATCAACGGAGCCCTTGCCTTCGGAGCGCAGTTCGGCGGCTACCGGTTCTGCCGCTTCCGGACGCCGTACTGCTAGTGTTACGTTGGCGCCGGCATTGATCAATGCGCGCGCTGTCTCAATGCCGATACCAGAGGCTCCGCCCGTTACGATCGCCCGTTTACCGGTGAGGTCGACCCCTTCAATGACCTCTTGTGCGGTAGAGTGAAACCCGAACGGTGTAGTGATACGCGTCATGAATTATTCCTCGCATGTTTAATGGCCGAGAGTCGAACTGACTTGCGGGATCAACGGATCACCGGCGGATGACGTTGCCTTCAATTCCAAGCGGCAACGGCGCCGAGTACCGAACGGATCGTGCTGAACCCGAACAAATTCCTGAATGCTCGGAATGCCCCCGTTCCCGTTATGAGGCCCGATCCGCGTAAAGTTGCTGTGGACCAAGATAAGCCTCAGCACTGTCGCGAACAATCAGGCTAATATCGGATGAACTGATGCAGGAATTAGCACAATGCAGAAATCCGGGCTCCTCGAACTTAACGCCGTCGTCGCAGTTTCTACTCATCGCAACTTTCGTCGTGCGGCCGTGGAACTGGGAATGTCGCCATCAGCACTCAGTCATGCTATCGCAGCACTGGAGAAACGCCTTGGCGTGAGGTTGTTCCACAGAACCACGCGAAGCGTTTCTCTGTCTGAAGCCGGGGAGCAATTTCTGGTTCGTGTGCAGCCCGCTCTGCGTGATATTTCCGCGGCAATGGAGGCGGTAAGCGAATTCCGCGATACACCGGCGGGAACCCTACGCCTGAACACCTCCGAAGGTGCTGCGCAAATGGTGCTGACGCCAGTGGTACTGGAGTACCTAAGGCGTTATCCAGACATGCGGGTAGACATCGTTACCGATAGAAGTCTGGTTGACATCGTTGCTGGTGGATTCGACGCCGGCATACGGTTGGCGGAAAGCGTTCCGCAGGACATGATCGCCATTGCGATCACTCCCCCGCTCCGTTTTGCGGTGGTGGCTTCCCCTCAGTACTTCGCGAAATGCAAAAAACCAAAGGTTCCGGCAGACCTGCTCGCACACAACTGCATACGCGTGCGCTTCCCAAGTGGTTCGATCTACAAATGGGAATTCGAGAAACGCGGTGAAGAGCAATCGGTGGACGTCAGCGGGTCGTTGACGCTCGACAGCCACCACTTGATGTTAGAGGCTGCTTTGCAAGGCGCCGGCATAGCCTGGACCAATGATTTCGCCGCTTCTGCCCATATTGCGTCCGGAAGCCTCATCCGCGTACTGGAGGACTGGACCCCTTCATACCCGGGGCTACGCCTTTACTATCCTGCGAATCGCCATATGCCAGCGGGACTCAGGGCTTTCGTCAACGTCGTCCGTGAGATTCTGTCGGAGAATTCGAAGGCCCCCGCAGGGCCCTGATTTATTTGTTCAGCCAAGCTTCTACGGTCGCAGAGACGTGCTTCGCCTTCCATTCTTTCATTTCCATCTGTGCTCAAGCGCGCGAGACAGCGGGCTAGGCATTTCGCGCAGGAAATCGGAAAAAGGTCGGACAGCAACTGTTTGATGACTACTTGTAAGGGGTTGTTCAGCCCAAATCACGCCGTAGCGGGAGAGGATTCGAATCATCTCGCTACGTTGATAGGTACCTCGCTCGGCCAACGCGGCAACTTCTCGGAAAGCGCCTTCAACTGCGCCAGGCCAGAGTACTGCACCAACGATACTCGGGTTTGATCCGACTTGATGGATGCGGTGCGCAATTCCCGGCTCAAGTTGTATGGCATCGCCCTCGTGCAGCAATGCAATTCTTTGTCGACCAATACGAATATCCAGCTCCCCTCTTAGCGCCACTACAAGCTTTGTTTCGT
Source organism: Pseudomonas halotolerans (assembly GCF_039581215.1). Taxonomy (NCBI): domain Bacteria; kingdom Pseudomonadati; phylum Pseudomonadota; class Gammaproteobacteria; order Pseudomonadales; family Pseudomonadaceae; genus Pseudomonas; species Pseudomonas halotolerans. The sequence goes on along the minus strand of NZ_JBCNTJ010000002.1, from coordinate 142,432 downwards.
GACTATGCATCAACGGCAGGTTGTGAGCATGCACGGGCAACTCGAAGCGCATAGCAGTACCTGCTCCACCGACGCTGGCCTCATTCACATCAATCCAAACCCAGTAACCGCCAGGAATCAGCTGTATGGCTTCCGAGTTTTCAACGTTCATGAGCACTCCGATTTAAACCTATAGGTAGGGCTTATGCGAAGCATTGTTTATCGGTCTTGGACGCTATCGAGCAAACGGCAGAACATGGCGCCACACCCAGCAACACTCATCCAACAACGTTTACTCAAGTATCCGATAGGAGCAACACCATGCAACAGTCCCACGCTTACAACGACACCAGCCTCGAACTGACCGCTAGTATTCTAGACGCCAAAGCCCGCAAAAACCTGTCTTTCGAAGACATGGCAGAAGGCACCGGCCTCGGTCTGGCCTACGTGACCGCAGCCCTTCTCGGCCAGCACCCACTTCCAGAAACTGCCGCGAAAGTGATCGGTAAAAAACTGGACTTAGACGCCGACTCGGTAGCGCGCCTGCAAATCATCCCACTGCGTGGCAGCCTTTCGGGCGTCCCTACGGATCCTACCATCTACCGGTTCTACGAAATGATCCAGATCTACGGTACGACTTTGAAGGCCTTGGTCCACGAACAGTTCGGCGACGGCATCATCAGCGCGATCAACTTCAAGCTCGATATGAAAAAAGTTGAAGACCCTGAAGGTGGCCACCGGGCAGTGATCACCCTCGACGGGAAGTTCCTGCCGTTGCGTCCCTTCTAAGAAGGCGCCTGGAAATGTAATTCGGCCCGCACGCGTAGCGGGCCTGCTTCAACAAACTTACCCACTTCACCGACTCACCCAATCTAAATGGAGGATTCGTCATGAAAAAATTTCTGTTTCTCGCCCTGTCCCTGACAGCTTCGTTGTCGGCCTATGCACAGGAAGCTTCGGCTGCGCCAGAAGCCACTCCGTATGTCTATGGCATGCACTTGGATATTGCCAAGGTCATCAACATCACTGAAGCAGCAGACGTCTGCGGTCCAGTGCCCGTGCAAATGCAGTACAAAGATTCGCACGGTGAAACTCGCGTCCTTGAATACAGCGTGATAGGTCGCGGCTGCACTAACTGAAGTAACCCAACTTAACTACTTGCTAAAGGCACTCCCATGAAAGCGCTCATTGAAGGTTTGCTAAAGTTTCAGAAAGAAGCATTTCCGCAACGGACGGACCTATTCAAACAGCTGGCCACCACGCAGCATCCAGGCACGTTGTTCATCACGTGTTCCGATAGCCGCGTCGTACCAGAACTGTTGACGCAGCAAGAACCTGGTGAGCTGTTCGTAATCCGAAACGCAGGGAATATCGTGCCGTCGTATAGCCCCCACCCCGGCGGTGTTTCGGCGACGGTCGAATACGCAGTGGCGGTGCTCGGGGTGACCGATATCGTGATCTGCGGCCATTCGGATTGCGGTGCAATGACGACTGTCGCCAAGTGCAAATGCATGGATCACCTTCCTGCCGTCGCCGGTTGGCTGCAACATGCAGAGTCCGCAAAAGTCATCAACGAGTCTCGCGCTCACACCCACGACGCGGCAAAAGTAAGCTCAATGGTTCGGGAAAATGTCATCGCTCAATTGGCGAACATCCAGACTCACCCAAGCGTGCGCATTGCTCAGGAAAAAGGCTTGTTGAATTTGCATGGATGGGTCTACGACATCGAAACCGGATCTGTTGACGCTCTGGACTCTGATAATCGCAGCTTCAAATCGTTGGCACTGCACCCTGATACCTGCGCTGTACACGCTCGTGTAAAAAAAGCCGTCGCCTAAAATTGCCTAAACGAGGAGGATTCTTCATGCCTGAAATCATTATGTACACAACCAGCACCTGCCCTTACTGCCGTGGTGCTAAGCAGTTGCTTAACGCTAAAGGTATTTCTTATACCGAAATCGATGTGCAGTCAGTTGATCAGAAGGTCGAAATGATAAATCGCAGTGGCCGTCGCACAGTTCCGCAAATTTTTATCGGCGACTGGCATGTAGGTGGATTTGACGACCTCGCTCAACTCGCCCGTGAAGGCGATTTGGCTCAAGCGCTCAACCCGCGTCTCGCGGGATGAGCGATAGAGAAGGCATTCATGTCACAGATCCAAAACCAGGGGGGCGTCGCCCTCCTTGCTTTGCGCTGGCACTGCGCAGCAAATCAAGACTTCTCCTTGCGCTGGCATTTCAGCGGGCAAATTCAAATAATGCACCTCGCCACTAATCAATTTGGTACGACAAGTCCCACACGACCCGCCGCGGCAACTGAAGTCCGGATTCAGACCACGACTTTCAGCCAACTCCAACAAGCTGCCGTTGCCTGGCTCCCACCGCGCCTCTTTCGCAGAAGTCGCGAACAATACTTTTACCGGACTATTGGCTACCGGAACTTGTTCTACCGCCGGGGTCAACTGATCGCGTAACCGAACCAGAGTCGAAGGTCCGAACGTTTCAGCGTGAATGCGATCATCGCCGATGCGGAGTTCACGTAGCCCATCGTAGAGTGCCTGGGTGAACGCGCCGGGTCCGCACAAGTAAAAGTCATAATCATCCAGCGGCAATAGCGCCTTGAGTAAAGCGACATCCACGCGTCCAGCCAATTCGAAGTCTTCGCCCTCGCGAGCGTGCTGCTCCGGCTGACTCAAAAGTCGCAATGCGCGAATCTTGTCTTTCGCACGTGTCGCCAGCTCAAACAGCTCGTCCCGAAATGCCAGCTCCGCCAGATTACGCGCGCTCTGAATAAACCAGGTCGGCCGAGTGCGACGAATTCGCTCTCCTTCGTAGATCACTTCACGTAGCATCGACAGCAGCGGCGTGACCCCGACACCAGCGGCCAATAGAACCAATGGCCGATGCTCATCCGCCTTCACTGTAAATCGTCCCTGAGGGGCACGGGCTTCGATCAGATCCCCCAACCGAATCTGGTCGTGCAAGTACGACGAAATCAACCCATCGCGCTTGACGCTGATCCGAAAGAAGTTGTCAGAAGGTGCGCTCGACACGCTGTAAGTTCTGACCAGGGGAGGCTGCCCTTCAACCAGGCTAAACCGTACCGGTAAATGCTGGCCCGCCTCGAAACGCGGCAACCCCGCGCCATCATCAGGCTCCAGATAAAAAGAGCTGATGGTGCTGCTCTCTTCGACGATTCGGGTGACGCGCAGATGCCGCCATTGGTCGCGCAGCGCATCGGCCCGTAAGCGGCCTTCCGCTTTTTCCCAACTGCCGGTCATCAAACTGTTCGGTGAAAAACTTTCGAATACCCAGCGCAGCGCCAACACGGCTCGCCGTAGGACGACATGCTCCACCGTCAACGTCCAGAGTCTTTCGGCCCCTTGGAATGCAGCGATCTCCGGCCCCTCAAGAATAAGCTCCGTGCGCCCCGCTACTTGGAGCACATCACCTGACGAGAAATCGACAAAAACCAAACCGGCTTTAGGGTTGAGCAACAGGTTGCCCAATGTATTGAAATGCAGATTGCCTGCGAAATCGGGGATCGTCAGCACGTTGCCTTCTACCCTGACAAAACCTGGATTACCTCCGCGGTGCGAAACGTCAACCGAGCGCTTGGATGAGTCTCCTTCGAGGTCGACGTAGCTGGCGAGGAAGAACGTGTCGGCCTTGCGGATCATCTCTTTGGCCGCCTCGTCCAATTCGTGCAGGCGTTGCGCTACAACATCGGATGAGGAGCGCCCCACGCTGACCGGCTCGACACTTCGCAATTGGATGTACTGAGGACAGTTGCCAAAAGCGTGCACAACAGAAACGGCAACACCGTTAGATGAGACGGTGTTGATATTGCCGTTCATACGATTGCGCCTTCGGGTCTTCAAATCGATGCCAAGCAGCCCGACTGCGGCGCCCATACCCAAGGCAGGTTTGACTGGGTCGCCGTCCGCGGGGAGACGGTCAAGCTGCAAGCTACGTGGGTCGGGAGAGTGAACAAACCCTGGAGGGCCCTCGATCAACGTCGCCCAAGGGATGCCGTTTTGGTCGACCGCACCCACCACCAGATAAGGCAGTTGGCTGTAGAACGAACGATGCTGATCCGGCATGTAGTCGCGAACAACCTTTCGCCCAAAGTGCTCCATCTGCTGCGCCACGCCGACACTTTCTTGCAACTGCCGCTCACCAGCGTGCCAAGGTGAAGACCCTGGCCCATCCGTATTATTCATGATCACCTCTACGTATTCGTAAACAGGTGCAATTCACTCACTTCCCTGGCGTCCATCGATGCTTCATCGGCGAGGTGTTCCCTGCGCACCCACCGATACCATCAACACCGCGCCTTGCAGGCCGGAGCGTTACACGTATCTGCGAGACACATTGGCGTCCCGCACGCCTGTACATCATTCATTTCAGTCGCAGCGACGGCGTCGGCCAATAGTAATAGTCCAATGCATCGGATGGCTTTGACATCGGGCTAACCCCTGAACACGTCGAGGGGAAAATCAGGAGAGATATTCATCTGCGCTCTGCACTTTGGCGTATCCGAATTGCAAGGCCGCCATGAAGGCTGCGTGCACCAGAGCTGATGGAACTTTTACCTCATTAAACTCCAGATCATGAGTCGCGCACGCGTCGTGGATGACGGTTGTGGCATATCCGAAATCGTCAGAGGAGCGAGTTACGGCATCGATGCACATGTGACTCATATTCCCGACAACAACGACTTTTTTAACGCCCTGCTTCTCCAGCACCTCGCGCAGTTGTGTCTCGCGATATGGGTTCATAAAGTGTTTGACGATTACCCATTCGTCACCTTGATTGCGCACCTTCTCATGCAGTTGCGCACCAACGGAGCCAGGCACAAAAAAAGGAGCATCGGCAGCAGGCGTTTCGTGCCGAATGTGGATGACTGTGTCGCCTCGAACACGGGCCGATGCGAGGACGCGCGCAGCATTATCTGCCGCCGCGTCAACGGCATTGAGTTCCCATTTTCCACCGGAGAAATAGTCGTTCTGAATATCAACGACGATGAGTGCTGTGTCAGTCATACCATTACCTTTAGAAAGTCGATAAATAATATTAGAGAGGGCTACGTTACCTGCGGCGTCTCGTACCAATCCCGACCAGGTGTGGCGAAGCGCATTTTTTGGCGGATATAAGTCGCGTTTTCTATACTGGTTAGTTTTTCCAACAGCAAGAACGCAACTTCAGTGGCGGTGCCTGGACCGCTGGAAGTAATAATGTTGTCGTGAACTACGACAGGTCGATCTAGGAAGAGAGCACCGGATTGCACTAACTGGTTTTTCCGTTTTCCGCCCTCCTGGTGATACGTCGTCGCTTTCTTACCACGTAGCACGCCCGCCGCCCCCAAGCACACCGACGCCACACAAACACTGGCGACAGGTTTGCCGGCATCAACAAATTGGCGAATGGTTTCAAGAAAAGGCTCACTAAGAGCTTCCTCGTAGAATCCTGACGGCTCGAAACCACCCGGCAATGCCAGAGCATCAAAGCTACTGACGTCCAAATCGCTTAGTAGGAAATTGGGATTAAGCGTGAGCCCAAACGTAGTAATAATTTTTCTGCGAAGGCCTGCATTCACTAATTCAAGAGGAAAATCACCGAGCAAATCAGCCCAGCCGAGCACGTCGGTGAAAGCCGCCATTTCCATTGGTTCGACACCATTGGCTAACAGCATGAGTACTCGTTTCATCAGGTAGCTCCGCGGGTCCGGCGTTAGTGCTCAAAACGCATACTCCGCCTTAATCGCTTTGATGAGAACGAACACAAAACGCAATCCAATGTTTCGCCCGCTGAAATGCTGGAGGACCTTCGGTTTGTAGCAAACGCTGCGTCAGAAACGTTTCCGTGCATAGCACTCGATACCGGGACACATTCGGAACACACCTAACGGTTTAAATTTGCAGGCCTGACCTTAGCGGCCGCGATGATTACAGCCACCGCAGCGATGTCTGCGCCGGTCAAATCGGCTGTTGATGGTGTCCAACCCGCCAGCCTGATCGAAAAGGCAGCGAACGGCATATGAAGCCAGCCGGCGACCTCAGACTGGGCCGCCGAATTCTCAACGACCATCCGGCAACATTGCCGGATGGTCGCGCAGCCCCTCGACAATATGGTCGACAAAACTGCGCACTCTCATTGAAGCTCTACGCCCTTCCCGATAAACGACATGCACTGGAAGCGCTGGCAATTCGAAGGGTTGGAGGACCCTGCGTAATCGACCACCGTTCAAATAATCGTGGGCGGGATAACTCAGGCAGCGCGTCAGCCCCGCGCCGTGCGCTGCTGCATCAAGAGCTGCCTGCGCAGTGGTGCAACTGAGGCGTGATCGGGCCTTCACGGTGCTATGGATACCGTGTCTGGAAAAATCCCAACTGATTTTCTCTTTATAGGCTTGTATGCCAATCAATCGATGACTTTTGAGGTCTTCCGGCTCGGTAGGCACACCGTGTGATTCGAGATATGCGGGACTGCCACAAACGATCGTACGAACGTTGCCAACAGGCCTCGCGATCAGCGATGAACTCGGCAAGTGTCCAACCAGCACTGCCACGTCAAGACCTTCCTCGTTCATGTTCGGAAAACGGTCATGGTAATGAGCAAATACTTTCACTTCGGGATAGACCTCCATGTAATTCGCTAACAAAGGCGTCATCACATAGCGGCTGAAAAGAAGTGGAAGCAAAACGGTCAGATTGCCCTGGGCCTGAACATGAAAGCCTTTAGCGGACGCTTCTGCATCTTCGATTTCTTTGAGTATGCGGGAGCAATCGGCCATGAATGCCGCACCGGCCTCGGTCAACAACACTCCACGAGTACTTCGTTGCAGTAACGGTACTCCTAAACGCGCCTCCAACCTGGCAACCGCGCGAACTACCGTCGGGCCTGATACATTCAGGCGGCGCGCAGCCGCCGCCAGGCTTGGACGCTCCGATAGCGCTTCGAACATGAGCATTTCATGAAAGCGGTCCATCAAATCGTACTTTTCACAGTGGGTCTAAGCGCGGCATCAGCTCCCAAACGTTCTGTGAGGAAATCCACAAATGTACGTACCTTCGCTGGTACGCGATTGCTTTTAAGGTAAACGACCTGGATGGGCAATGCGGGCGGTTCAAAATCCTGGAGTACCACTTCCAGTTCACCAGCAGCTACCTGACTAGCCACTTGGTAAGACAACACCCGTGTCACTCCCCAGCCTAAGCAGGCAATATTGATAGCAGCTTGATTGGCTGTCACGATCAACTGCGGGTCGAAACGAAAGCTCAATGCATTGCCGTCATTTTCAAATTGCCAATCGCTTAACAAATGGCTGGCGGAAGACATTACGATTTTGGCAGAACCTAATTCGCCGGGGTGGCGGGGTCTGCCGAACGCCTCGAAATACTTGGGGGCGCCACAGATTACCTGGCGCACCTCGCCAACGTGGATACCGTGCTGATTATTCTCGTGCAAATGGCCAATACGGATCGCCACATCGATACCTTCATCAACCATGCTCGTCACGCGGTCAACCAGTAACGCATTGAGATGTACAGAAGGGAATTGATCCAAGTACTCAGCCAACAAAGGCGCAATGTACAACTCACCGAAAAGCACGGGAGCTGTCACCGTCAGATGCCCACATGGAATTGAGTAGCTGCCGGCAGCAGCTTCCTCCGCTTCATTGACCTCACCGAGTATTCGCCGGCAATCATCCAGGTACCGTTGCCCAGCCTCAGTCAAGTGCAAGCTACGAGTTGTGCGTGAGAGCAACTGAGTGCCGATGCGTTCCTCCATAGCAGCAATGGCACGGGTAACGCTGGGGGGAGAAATATTCAAACGACGGGCGGCGGCCGCAAAACCTTCTTCTTCGGCCACCGTTATGAATATCTGCATTTCCTGAAAGCGATCCATTGGCGACTCTGCCGTGATGTAGGGACAGCAAGATCTGATCGCGAGAGCGAGCAGACATCAATGCAAACAATGTCGCCTAGAGCGACTGGTACAGACCTTAGCCAGATGCCTGGTGCGACAGGCAAAAAATCGAAGAGATCGTAGTTGCATTAGCGAAGCCTACCCGGAGTTTTCCCCGGGTAGCTCCGACGGTTGGATCAAGCTTGCTGCAAGCCCTTGGCAGTACGCTGCATACCTACGAAATTTGGCAATGCCTCAATACTGCTCAACCAGGCACGAACGTTAGGATAGTCAGTCAGCGCAACATTACCTTCTGGGGCGTGGGAGACGTAGGTGTAGGCTGCGACATCTGCAACGGTCGGTTTGTCGCCAGCCAGGAATTTACTTTTACCCAACTCTTGCTCCATTACCGTCAGCAGGGTGTGGGACTTGCTGATCGCATCCTCTGCATTGTAACCGGCACCGAACACAGTGATCAGTCGAGCGGTGGCGGGGCCTGAGTTGATCTGCCCGGCGGCAACTGACAGCCAGCGTTGTACTTTTGCTTGCGCGACGGGATCACTGGGCAGCCACTCGCCGTTGCCGTATTTAGCTGCGAGATAGACCAGAATGGCGTTCGAGTCAGCTAGAACGGTGCCGTTATCATCGATCACCGGTACTTGGCCGAAGCTGTTGAGCGCGAGGAATTCGGGCATTTTGTGCGCGCCCTTCATCAGATCCACAAATATCAACTCTGTTGGCTGGCCGAGCAGTGAGAGCATCAATTCGACACGATGCGCGTGGCCAGACAATGGGTGGCGATAAAGCTTGATGGGTTGTTGAGACATGACGTACTCCGGTTGTTTTTGGATTCGACCCGGTGATCGTGTCGATGGAGTCATCTTGCTCTTCCCTACCAAGGCAGAGGAATGACCATTATTTACAATCCAGCATTTCACTGGGCGTAATGGTCTGCGCTCTATTCTCAGTCCATTACCGCGGATCCCAGCATCAAATTCATGAACGCGACCGATGCTGCACTGTGGTAGTTATTTTTTCGCCTTAGAATCGACACGCCACGTTGAGGCGCCTTGTCGAGCAAGGCCAGCTTGTGCAGAGCGCGATCCTGCGTGGCTATGGGTTCAGGAAGAATGGTAGCGACCGCCGTGTTTCGGATGACTTCAAGCAACGTGTTTACGGAGTTGACCTGAATCGTCACCTTTGGCGTGATTTTCGCCTTGCTGAAGTACTCATCGATACAAATGCGCGTAGCGAAGTCAGGGGTCAGCAAAGCAAAATCCAGCTGAGCTAACTGGCCCGTCGTAAGTGCATCCTGGCAGTCATAGAGTGGGTGAGCGCGCCCAACCATCAGACCGAGTGTCTCGACGAAGACCGGGATTGATTCGATATCGGCGTTTCTCACTTGGTCAAATGCAACAGCTATATCCAACGAGTCATCGACCAATCCCGTTTCGATGTCGCCCATCGACAGCTCGAAAATCTCCAAGCGAATGTTGGGGAATTGGGAGATGTAATCACGCACTAATGGACCTAAGACGTACGCCATGAAGGTTGGGGCCATGGCGAGCCTTAACGTGCCTCGGGACAGGTCTTTCACATCGTGCAATGCCCGCTTACCCGCAGCCAGTTCCACCAGAACGCGACGGGCGCATTCAATGTAGGCCAGGCCCGCATCTGTGGGTCTGACAGTCCGAGATGATCGATCAAAAAGGCTAACGCCAAGCGAATCTTCCAACTGTCGTATCTGCTGGGAAAGCGTCGGCTGGGACACATGAAGGACTTCTGCGGCTCGGGTAAAGCCACCGTGGTCAGCTACCGCCAACAGATACCGCAAATGTCTTAGGAGCATCGGATCACCGAAAGGTTGGGCTCATATTGCAGTGTATATCGGACTCTGCGCAGCGGTTGGCTGAGCCGCTATAAGCTGATTATTCTCAACACAGCCTGCCAACATGCATAGGGCTTTTCCGGCAAATACCGCTGACGCGAAGGCGCCACGAGCCGTATGCAGTAGTTCCGCACGGTACGGATCTGTACGTGGGAAGTGACAGGTGACTGCAATTCCTGCCGCGACCGATAGGCTTGCCCATGCAGTCGTCTCAAGATTCGACACCTGGCTCACACTCCGAAATGGCAGCGTCTAAATAGGGTGAGGAGACAACTGAAAAATTACAGCGCTGGTCTATAACACATTTTTCTTACTACTAATCCATTTGCAAGGCCTTTTCCATTCCACCTGGCTAGATGAAAGCTCAGAAATTATGGCATTCACAAGCGCCTTGTTACTAGGAAACGGCAGATATAAACCTACTACGCGCGGATAAACGTGAGTGTCATCAGAGTACAACAAGGTTTTAATTGAAGCCGTTGCTATCAGCGCGTTCTGAGCTGTAGTGGCATTTAATTCACTTTGCATTGGAAGTGCGCTAGAGACAGCCTTCCCATTCACCCCTAAAGTTTGTACTACCAGACTCCCTTTGAGATTATTTGCTTGAGACTCAAGACCAATAGCTCCGATGCCTGAGATGTTCGCAGACTTACCCGTTACCTCAACGTTAGATATGATCCTGATACCTATGCCGACGTATACAGGGATATTGTAAGCATAGTAATCGAAGGGTGGCTCCTTACCGACCTCCGATCGCTTTACAATAAATTTCTCACTCCGCCTTTTGAAATTAAGAGTCTTATTATCTATTGTAGTTGAAAATGTCTCTTGGGCAGTCTCTGCAAGGGTTAGAGGCACTGATCTTGTTCCAGTAGGCTCTTGAGAGTTGGGCGTTGTAATTGAATACATCACCTGCCTAGTAATCCATACAGGCATATTTATTGTGTCTGCCGATATATAGTCAGCCGTGATTCTATATCTTTCTTGGCTCCCCCCTATTTTTCCTGCACCATAACTTATGGCTCCTTTAAGTGTTATATTTTCAACCACCATGCGCACTGCATTGTCGGGCAAAGAAGATAGTATATCTTCATAAGCAGGAGTATCTAAGCCTTGCGGAATTAGCGCCGATGAAATATATCCAGAGTCGGCAGCTATTTCACTCGAAGATGTTTTTCGACAGCTATCACCAGGAATTGTAACAACCGGGAATGGATCAAGTGGTATATAAGTGAATCCGGAATTCTCCTCCCCTGCCGTTTGCGTACTTAAAACATTTGAACATCCGTATAAAACAGAGCACAAAATTGATAAAGCCATAGTTCTTTGCATGAAACAGCCCCTTATCATCATATGTTTTTTTGCTGACAGCCTCGTAGATATGGACAAGAATAGCTGAGTTTGGACAGAGTGCTGGTGGCCCGAAAATTTCGATTGGCCTCTCTGCATCTACTGGGTAGCGAAACATCGAACAGGCTAGCGAATCAATTAGCCTATAATGGTACCTGGCGTGCTTGCCTTGCGGAGGTACGCTCCCCGTTTTGGTAAGCCAGCATCAAATCTTTACTGATTCGAATCAAATTTAACCAACCGCCAGTGTTGAAGTTGAAGAAAAACGAACCAAGGCATCTGTAGCTATTTATCGACTACATATACATTGGAATGTTTTCTTCAACAAGATTGCGCCCTTGGAGTCCAAGAAACCAAGCGTCCAATAGTGCAACAGTGAGCATCATAAAAAATGCGTGCTGCGCAAGGCCGAGATCGAAAAATCTCTATTAACCTAGAAGCTTGTCCGTATAAGCCCCAGTAAAATTTTTAATGCTAAATCGACCGTCAGGGTCGTACGGCTGTCCTTCATCTTCGCTAACTATTCTCAATAAATGGTTATGATGATAAGCTGCAAGGAACTGCACAAAAGTATAGTTCCTTTCGCGCAAGCTGACGACCTCCCCCTGAAGCTTTAGTTTTTCAACTATTAGCTTCTCGAGGGTCGGCAGCATATACCACGGACAAGTAGGGAAACAATGGTGTGCAGTATGATACCCAAAATTTAAAATAAATAAATTCAGGAAGGGTAGCTTTCTCGCAACCGGAACAGAAAATGTATTCTGGATCTCGTAAAGCTTATCATTGCCTAACCCATCAGTATTAGGATCCACTTGCTGGTAAGAATGCTGAAAGCAGTCCACAAATCGTACAACATGTATTCGCACAATAGACGAGGCTAGCCATGCAAAAATAAGTTTAGTTGAAATCCAAACGAAAAATGTAAATATAGCTCCGTAAAAAAAACTGCTAGCGATTGCGCGACCAGCGCTGCGCCGGCCACCGCCTGCTATAGCACCGTATACGTTGGACACTTTTATTACATAATAACAGGACGGCAAATACAGCTTTTCAGACAAAACAACGACTTCGAAGAGTCTTGGATTGCGCTTGAAGAACCGCCCGCTATCGAAACCGGCCAGATCTATCTTTTCGGAATGATGGCGATTGTGATCTTTCCTATATTCCTCAAAAGAGAAATAAGAAAGCCCATTTAGTGCAGATAGGCATTCTCCTAGGAAGGTATTTATTCTTTTCGATCTAAATACGCTATTGTGAGCACAATCATGACTAAGATACCAAGCCCAAATTTTGGCGATAGCAATAAGACATATAGAAACTAACAGGGTTAGCGCGCCCGCGCTTAAGGCCAGAGCCCCCCCCGCCAAAGTAAAAGTCAAAATGGCAGTCGGAATCACTAGGGCTGGCAGAAGCCTCCTAACTTTAGCGACTGCTATAAGCTGTTTCTTTACATCTGTATCCTTGATGGCTCTCTGATATAAATTTGCATATACTATCGACATGTCAACACCTGCTGAGAGCAAAACTCAGAGAATCGTTTGCCGCGCTGAACTAGGTTAAGTTCAAAAACTCCGATACCAAAATGCTCTCCAAACCATTTGACTATAGCGTCGGTATTGAGACCATTCTTACAGGTATATGCATCAATACTTACAAACCCTATACCTGGAAAGGTATGCACACTAATATGACTCTCTTCGATTACTACAAATCCGGTCCACCCTCCGGGATCTTTCAAATTATTGCCCACTGCATAGTAGACCTCAGTAGTCGAAAGCTTCTTCATACCTAGAAGGCCTGGAAGCAGTTCGATGCTATTTCTGACATTCTCTTTATCATTTAGTCGGTCGTAATCAGCTTGATAACCGTCAATCATCAAGTGCTCACCAAAATTATTGCCCTCAGGATTTCCCTTCGGTATGATCATGCAGCGCCTCCTTGCTTTATAGTTAGTTTGTGCGTAAATCTTTCTTGCCCTCAAGCGCCTGTTCGACTTAATCGCTGTCGATGCACAAGATAATATCTGAGAACTTTGCAAGTAACACGATTGCGACAGCACGGCATCCGCCAAAACGGAATTATTTGATTCTGAGTTTAATGGCGACGCGATAGTAGCATCGCCCTACCTGGTATTAATAAACCTTGTTCATGGCTGCCGTAACAGCCTCAAAGAAATTCGACATCAAATAAGATAAAGAGAATCGTTGTGTTGACTCGAAGTCCCAGCTAAGGCTGCTGGTGGGTGATTCTCGGTTGGGTCGTTACGACTTGAGCAGGATTTATATGGGCGGAGGAATCAACTCCTACGCTCGACTTTTCACCTGAGTCTGCTTTGTATCCAATGAGCATAACTCCAATAATGCACAGAGATACGCCAGCTATATTTAAATATGACAGCCCTTCTTTTAGGAAAATCACACCGATGAACCCAAGAGCGATGTTAATTATGGCTCCGGTTACCACGTTACCTGTGCTCAGATCCCACCCGCTTCGATACATCATTAAGAATCCGATCTCCATCAGCAAGATGCAGAACGCTATTCCAACTTGAATCCAGCTCATTTGCTTCAAGCTAGCGAGCAACGTACCTCCCCCCATAAAAAAGGGCAGCATTAAAGTGGAGAGGATCACGATGGCCACATAGATACCGACGATGGAAACCAAAGGATTGATGGTGGAGGGAAGTTTTTTCATTAGCATGTGGTATCCCACAGTGCCTAGGATCGCTACTGCTGCAGACAGATAGAATGCAATATAGTTTTTATCGATCATTTTCAATACTCCTCTGCTGTTTCGAGCGTGCGAAAGGTGGTTGTTTCGAGAAACCGTCGATCCATGTATTCGCCAGCCACAATAGCTTCGTATTTTGCAGGACTCTCTTTTGAGCAACAGCTTGGTAAACACTCAACAGAGGCGGTAAAGTCAGGATCCATGAAAAATGCCGCCGAGTGCCTTATTTTTCCGGTAGTATTTATCACTCTGTGCATCGTCGCCTTATAGCGTTCATTTGTCCAAAGCGACATCAAATCGCCAACATTAACGACAAAGGAATTTGGGATAGGCTTGACCGACATCCAGGAACCATTGGATTTTTGTACTTCCAGCCCTCCCGTATCGCTTTGAGCTATCATCGTAATCCAACCAAAGTCGGTATGCTCACCGGCCCCAATAGCCCCACCCTCCATATAAGAGATGGATGGATAGCGTAATATCCTAAGCTGAGCCATGGGCTTTATAAACTTATCATCAAAGTAATCGATCGGCATATTTAGCGCCAAGGCGAATACCCTCAACAAGCTTTTTCCTAACATCAGCATCTTGGCATGATATTCCGTCATCACGCTTTTAAATTCGGGCAGTTCTACTGGCCAAACATTTGGCCCATAAAAGGGTAGCTTTGCCACTACATACGGATCATCAAGAGCCAAGTCCGACGCCATATCAAATCCTTCTTTGATATCGCCTAAGACGCCGTCTGACTTATCAGCACCCTCGCTGAAGTAGCCGCGCATATATGGCGACTTATGAATTTCTATCCTTTCCTTCGAGCCCGGAGAAAGATCAAAAAAAGATTTCATCTGCAAAAACATATTTGAAACCAGTTCATAGTCGACACCGTGATTTATCACAGTAAAAAATCCAATTTCTCTGAGGGCCTCGTCAACATCTTTGACCAAGCGTACGGGTATCGGATTACCAGGCCGCAATCCATTCAGGTCGATGATCGGAATATTATCTGACATAGAAGCCTCATTGATTTCTTTAGAGATCCATACATTGATGAGCCTGATCCGCCAGCAAGCCGCATTAGCCCGACCACGTTTAATATGTTTTTGCCATGTTTCTTATCATGGCCGTGCCAGCGTTTCGCCCAAGCGAAAGGGGCAGCGACACTGATCCGATTGACCGAACAATAAGCTGCTCGAAAGCCAACCGGTTGATGAGTTGATTTTTCGGATCTATCAAAACGAAAGCAAATAATATAAAGTAAGTCAGACTTAATTTTTTTGACGAGGGGAGGAATCTACAATGTTCGCAAAACTACCACTGACAGCTCTCCGAGCGTTTGAATCAGCGGCTAGACTCGGTGGTTTCAAAGCTGCCTCTGAAGAATTATTTGTTACACCTGCGGCGGTCTCTCACCAAATCAAAACCCTTGAGGGCTTTCTTGGCGATCTGCTGTTTGATAGAACAACCCAGGGTGTGAAGCTCACCGCCAGTGGTGAAAGACTTTACTCCAATGTACATCTGTCGTTTTTAGACATGAGTCGTAGTATTGCTTCATTGAAGCCTCCTTCCGACTCACAAGCCCTCCGAGTTTCAACTACACCTGCCTTCGCGGCACTATGGTTGATTCCTCGGCTTGGAGACTTCTATAATAAGCACCCCGAAATTCACGTAAGTGTTGAGGCCAGCAATGAAGTTGTCGACTTACTTCGGGATTCAACTATGGATATGGCAATCCGCTGCGGCTTTAAAGACTATCCAGAACTGTTTAGCAAATCGCTTATGGTTGAAGAATTTGGCGTATTTACCCAGACCCATTGGAAACTGGAAGACGTAGGTTCTTCTCTCAAACTTATAGATATCAGATGGGGAACTCCCTCCCCGGCCTCGATAGATTGGGCATTGTGGTGCTCTGCTGCCAAGCATGAAGACTGGCTCGCAAAAGCGATTTATAGAAAATACAATGATGAACACTTTGCCCTTCAGGCTGCTATATCCGGGCATGGCTTGGCGCTCGCAAGCACCGTTTTAGTGGCAGACTACGTAGAAAACGGTTTACTGATTCCCTATCGTCCTGAAATCAAAATACCAGGCGCACGATATTCAGCTGTATGCGTTCCTGGACGAGAACGCCTGTCGCCGGTCAAAGATTTTTTAGATTGGATAGTCGCAGCGACTGGGGATTTCAGACAAGGCGGTTAATTGGATCGGTGTGCAAGAGGTTCACAGTGCGCTCACACCAAGTATTCGCACCTCCGAATATTGCGAGATGTGCTCGAGAAGGAAACTCTGAAAAAGACTTCCTGATTTGGCAAAATTTCCGGACACCAGTCGCCGCACCTTTCGATAATGAAACAGATGACCTTCGCCGACGCCGAGTACGCCGGCAAGCGCAAACAGACCCGCAAGGAATTGTTCCTGATCGAGATGGATCAGGTGGTGCCCTGGAAGGGTTTGATTGCCTTGATCGAGCCGTACTATCCAAAGGGCGAAGGCGGTCGCCCGACCTATCAACTGATGGCGATGCTGCGCGTGCACTTGATGCAGAACTGAGTACTGCCGATATTTTTAGCCTTCGGACACGCCCAAGCGGAAACGCCAAAAATGCAGTCCCGCCAAGTGACGGTCGATGGAATAAATATTACCTATCGAGAAAAGTGCCCCGAGTGGACGCCGCTCTGGCACCTGGGTTAGCTTTCGTATCCGTTTATATTTTGGGCTCCACCACCATGACTGATCGTCAGATCATTGTTCCAGATGGCATGAGGTTGCTCTGCGAGCATGCTGGTTATGCACCAGCGGTAAAGGTAGGAAAAACTCTTTACTGCGCTGGTCAGGTAGGCCGGACGCCGGAATTATCAGTTATCGAAGACCCCGAGCAGCAGTTTTTGGCAGCATGGAACAATCTCCGGCTCGTCTTGGAAGCCGGTGGCTGCGAATTTGAAGATGTCGTCGAAATGACAACTTACCACGTTGACATGCACCGCCACATGCCAGTTTTTAGACGCGTGAAGGATGCAGTCTTTCCCAGGAGCACTTGTGCATGGACATGCATAGGTGTCGATGAACTGGCTCGACCCGGCCTTCTCGTGGAGATCAAATGCGTCGCGGTAGAGCGATAACGTTTCTGATAGGCACCTGAACTGGCGCAAGGGGTAGCTGGACATTTTGTTATGGACACCCGGCTGGAAGATGTCACGAATCTCACTCGAAAATTCCTGATCAAGCAAAAATGAAAAAAGCGCATCCTGATCAGATCAGGGTGCGCTTTATGTTCCTGCTCAACCCTATCGTTTAACCGTTAAATCGATCTGCGTCATACGACTGCGGATAGTAAATACTCCATCTCCCGAGAGGATGGCACTACGGGCAAAAAGGCGCCCGTTCTCCCAATTTGAAAGACCTAGCTCCGGCTTATTGAGCGCGTACTGACCGTCGACCCAGCGAGTAACCCCATTGCCTACAAACGGCGCATTGACTGCATTGAAGAATCGCTCTTGCGCTTGATCGTCTTCACTGATCAGAGACACTGTAAATTTCGGACTGTATTGATTGAACAGCCCCACCGCGGCATCAATATCATCGATGATCTTCAGACTGACCTCTGGAGTCTCCTCCCACTCCCACTCACGGCCCAACTGATCTTCCGGCAGCGACTCCACCTGCGCTTCATCTTGGTAGCCTTCGGCGCGGTAGACCGCGACGGTAGCGGCTTGCCAGTCCAATGGAACAAAAGACTCACTTCCTTCAACGATGTGCAATTTGCAACTTTGGCCACGGGCTGCACCAGCCTGCCGCAGTGCGGCAAGAAACAGCGGCACCAGCTCGGCTGCGCGATCACGGTGAATCAGACAGACATTCAAGGTATTGCAAACCTTGCGGTCCAGGGAGTTGCGCACCACGGCGGCAAAACGCTTGGCGTCGGCATGTCGATCGGCAATTAGCCAAGCTCCGCCGGTACCATGCAGGCTAACGGCTGTGCCCGCTTGTTGGGCAATGCTGCCCAACTGACTGACGGCATAACCCGAACCTCGGGCTACGGCAAGTGACAAGCGCCGGTCGGCGAACATCGCCCAACCGGCAGCGTGATTGATGCTATCAACCAGCGACACCGCACCCGCGGGTAAGCCCGAATCCTTTAATGCTGGGTTCAGTGCATGTGTAACAATTGCTCTTGCGGTACCTAAGGCATCGCTCCCGATGCGAAGTACTGCTGTGTTGCCAGTGCGTAGCACGCCTGCAGCATCAGCGAAGACATTAGGGCGGCCTTCGAAGACGAATGCGACGATCCCGAGCGGGGAGACGACTTGTTCTACCTTCCAGCCATCATGCTCCACACAACTGATCACCCTTCCCCGTGACGCAGGTGCATCGCGCCAGGCTCGCAGCCCCGCGATCATATCCAACCGCATGCGCTCGTCCGCAAGCAAGCGTGTAGTGGAACGGCCACGAGCTTTTGCTCGTTCAATGTCAGCAAGGTTTGCTGCCTTGATCAATGACCAGCAATCAGGGTCTTCAAGGCGTAGCGCGAAAAGATCGAAAAACGTCGTTATCGCTTGATCCGACGTACCTGCCATCGCAGTAAATGCCATGTGCGCTTGCTCGATCGCAGCGCAAGCTGCTTGCTGATCAGCCACAGGGATCAGCAACAGTTCGCCACTGACTTGCTCTACCAGCAGATGGTCCCCGGGCTGGAAACGCGCGGCCAGTTCGGGGCTGACGACGGTGACACGACTACCAGCGTAAGGGATCTGTGTACCAGCGACTAGTTGTTCGAGCGCGAGAGACATGGAGCAGGTTTACCATCAAGAGGAGGCCGCAAAATGTATATGAATCGCCATCCTCCGTCACCTGCTACTCACCGCTGTACGGAGGGTAACGAACTCTTCTGCGGAGGTTGGATGAACGCCAATAGTGTCATCAAAAAGTCGTTTGGTGGCACCCGCCTTAAGCGCAATCGCCAAGCCTTGAATGATATCCCCCGCGTCCGGACCGACCATGTGGCAACCCAACACTCGATCGGATTCTGCATCCACTACCAGCTTCATCAGCGTCTGTTCTGGCGACTCGGTGAGAGTCAATTTCAGGGCTCGGAACCGGCTCTCGAACACCACCACTTTGTGGCCTTGCTCAATCGCTTGCTGCTCGGTGAGTCCTACCGTACCAATATTTGGCTGGCTGAACACAGCAGTTGGAATATGGCGATAGTCGACCGGTCGATACTGCTCAGGTTTGAACAACCGACGGGCAACTGCCATGCCCTCTGCTGTCGCAACGGGTGTCAACTGGACACCGCCAATGACATCACCCAAAGCCAAAATGGACGGTTCGCGAGTTTCGAAGTACTCATTCACGTCAATGTAGCCAGCCTCGTTGAATTCTACGCGCGTATTTTCCAACCCAAGGTTATCGAGCATTGGCCTACGACCAGTGGCGTAGAAGATGCTGTCAGTTTCCAGTTGCGTTCCATCCTTTAGCGTCGCGAGCAAGCTCCCATCGGCCTGCTTATCAATTTGGACAATGTCAGTGTTGAAATCTAATCGCAGACCGCGCTTAGTCAGCTCCTCGGCCAAATGAATACGTACTGATTGATCGAATCCTCGCAAAAACAAATCGCCTCGATACAGCAGCCGAGTATCGGCGCCTAGGCCGTTGAAAATGCCAGCGAATTCCACGGCAATGTAACCACCTCCGACCACCAGGATTCGCTTGGGCAGCGCTTCCAGGAAGAACGCTTCATTCGAAGTAATCACATACTCATGTCCCGGAATCTCCGGAATCTGCGGCCACCCGCCCGTCGCAATCAAAATCCGCTCAGCGCTGAAACGCTCGCCGTTTATATCGACATGGTTCGCATCTGCTAATCGCGCATGGCCTTCAAGCAACGTGACGCCGCTGTTAATCAAAAGCTTACGGTAGATGCCATTGAGACGATCGATCTCACGGTTCTTGTTCGCAATAAGCGATGGCCAGTCGAAACTCGCTTTGCCCGCTGTCCAGCCGAAGCTTTCGGCCTGTTCGAAGTCGTCAGCAAAATGGGCACCGTACACCAACAACTTTTTCGGAACGCAGCCGACATTCACACACGTGCCGCCTAAGTATCGACTTTCGGCAACCGCTACTTTTGCGCCAAAACCTGCTGCAAACCGTGCAGCACGCACTCCACCCGAGCCGGCACCAATGACAAATAGATCGAAGTCGTAGCTCATTTCAGTTCTCTGTAAGGAATGCACAGCACCCGGCTGACAATTTCATTTGAGGAATAACGACCGGAGCTTCAGCGAATGCATCAGTGAGGCACAAAGCCTCGAAAAAAAACTTTCGCCCGATTGCGGTTGGCACATATCAGTCATGCCTAATCCGCTGGTCTCACTCGCCAAGGCCCCCATGAACTGGGGAAGCAAAAAGCCCGCTTCGTACTCACGATTAAGCACGATTGAAGTATCCGGATAGGAGCCGCCAGGGCAGGATTGAGCAGTGCCAAACATTGGAATCTCCCAGCAATGGAGAACGCTGCGACAACTCCAGTGGTTGATCGCTTCTGGGAACAGTTTCACCAACAAATGGGGTTTAGAGAACGGACAGGGATGTCATGGCTTAATTGTGCAGGATGAAACAATGTTGCTGGGCTGGTCGGAACTCGCGGAGGAGCGTTACCGTTTCAACGTGGCCGAAATCGTGGGTGATACGCCAATTTGTCTCTGATCGCCTTGAGAGTTCTTTTCACGCTGGCTAACGAGCATCGGCACCTGTTCAAATGAAGATCAAACTCGGATCTTCCCTCCTGCCAGCTCACCGCAGAATCGCGGCCATTTCAAAACCCGGAACAGTAGATTGTCTTTTTTGGTCGTTCTCCCGAGTTTGTTTAGGGCAGAGCATGGCCACGCAGTGCATCGATTTGCAACCGACCGCAGAGGCATCAACCTGATGACGATTGTTTGTCTTCATAGAAGGCTCTTAATCGTCGCACAGACTTACTACGCGCCCACCCGAAAGGGAGGACTAGTTCTGTACCCGGCACAAATTGGTGGAATTGCGTCAACTTTCTTCCCACACAGGAACACTAGATGAACAAGTTATTCTCAGGTATGGCTCTCGCAGCGGCGATGATGACAGCCACCGCAGCGATGGCTGCGCCGGTCAAACCGACGGTGGTACTCGTGCACGGCGCTTTCGCCGATTCGAGCAGTTGGAATGGCGTCGTCAAAATTCTGGAAAAAGATGGCTACCCAGTGATCGCAGCCTCGAACTCGCTGCGCTCACTCAAAGGTGACGCGCAGTCCGTCGCCGACGTGCTCGCCAGCATCAAAACGCCGGTCGTGCTGGTTGGGCATTCCTATGGTGGTCCGGTCATCAGCGAAGCGGCTTACGGCAATGCCAACGTCAAAGCACTGGTGTATGTCGCCGCCATTGCACCCGAAGCAGGTGAATCCACCGCAGAGTTATCTGGACGTTTCCCCGGTGGCACGCTGGGCCCTACCCTCGCCCCTCCAGTAGCCTTGGCTGACGGCGGTAAGGATCTGTATATCCAACAAGATAAATTCCACGACCAGTTTGCAGCCGACGTTTCCAATGCAGACGCAAAATTGATGGCTGCCACTCAACGTCCCGTTACGGTTGCGGCACTCAATGAAGCATCCACAGAACCGGCTTGGAAAACTATTCCATCCTGGTTTGTCTACGGCGACGCTGATAAGAACATCCCAGCACAAGCCCAGGCCTTTATGGCTGAACGAGCACACTCCAAGCAGACCGTCGTAGTTAAGGGCGCGTCGCACGCTGTGATGGTGTCCAACCCGAAAGTCGTTGCCAGCCTGATTGAAAAAGCAGCAAACGCTAAATGACAACACGTGGCGGCTTTATGATGAGCCGCTTCATCGTTGAACGAGCATCCGGTCGTGTAACGGATGCTCACTTAAAGCCCGAGACGCCGCAATAGACAGAATAGCGAAGCCGACGTAGGAGTGTTATTCATTGCCTCCTCAGGCTGACTTCATCTTCACAAAATATTCGAAGTAACTGCCAGGCGTTCTTTATGTGGAGATCTTTGCCTCGGGGCCGGCGCACGAGCCAATAGGGTATCAACAACCGACTCGCGGGGACCGGTGCTGACAATTCTGAAGAGGAAACAGGCGTGAAAAATCGAGGAGTCACGCAAATGTCATGCACATGAAAAAGCCCAACCTTTGCAGATTGGGCTAAGTCATTGAAAAATATGGTCGGGACGGAGTGATTCGAACACTCGACCCCTAGCACCCCATGCTAGTGCGCTACCGGACTGCGCTACGCCCCGACTAGGCGTGAATCTTGTTCCGTCTCTCAACGGAACGCTCAGGAATATATCGCAAGCTTTTGAAAACTGGAAGTATTTAAAGCAGAAATTTATTTCTTGAGCACCACCAGCACATCTTCAAGCTCGGCGATCATCTGGCGGATCATCTGTTTGTACTGGGTTGTATCGTCTTTGGCCTCATCCCCGGAGAGGCGCAAGCGCGCTCCGCCGATGGTGAACCCCTGGTCGTACAGCAGCGCGCGGATCTGGCGGATCATCAGCACGTCTTGGCGCTGATAATACCGGCGGTTTCCGCGGCGCTTGACCGGGTTGAGTTGAGGAAACTCCTGCTCCCAATAGCGCAGCACGTGTGGTTTTACCGCACACAGCTCGCTGACTTCACCAATGGTGAAGTAGCGTTTGCCCGGGATAACGGGTAGCTCGTCGTTATGACTTGGTTCCAGCATAAGCCTCAACTCGGGCCTTCAACTTCTGCCCTGGACGAAAGGTGACCACACGGCGAGCCGTGATCGGGATTTCTTCACCCGTTTTCGGATTGCGGCCAGGCCGCTGGCGTTTGTCCCGCAGGTCAAAATTGCCGAAACCGGACAATTTGACCTGTTCGTTGTCTTCCAGAGCGTGCCTGATTTCTTCGAAAAACAGTTCGACCAATTCTTTGGCCTCCCGTTTATTCAGGCCCAGCTCCTCATACAGACGTTCCGCCATCTCAGCTTTCGTCAGAGCCCCCATACGTCACTTCCTTAACGTGGCGTTCAACCTGTTTTCGAGCGAGGTGAGGATATTCTGCGTTGCGGTATTCACCTCATCGTCATTAAGAGTGCGCGATGGATGCTGCCAGGTCAAGCCGACTGCAAGGCTTTTTCTATGCGGATCAATGCCTTTACCCTGATACACGTCAAATAGCCTGAGGTCCGTGAGCCATTCGCCTGCATTTTCACGGATTACGTCCAGCACAGCGCTGGATGCAACGTCGCGATCGGCCAGCAACGCCAGGTCACGCCGCACTTCAGGAAAGCGCGATAACTCCTGGAATTTCGGCATTTTCCCCAGTGCAACTTCAGCCAGAACCAGCTCGAAAACAAAGACGGGACGATCAAGGCCCAGGGTTTTCGACAATTCAGGGTGAATGGCACCGACATAGCCGACTTCACGCCCGTCACGCTCAATGCGTGCGGTCTGTCCTGGGTGCAGCGCCGGATGCTTGCCCGGCACGAAAGTGAACGCGTCGAGCGCACCGGCGAAGCCCAGTACCGCTTCCACATCAGCCTTGACGTCGAAGAAGTCGACGACATCGCGACCTTGTGCCCAGCCTTCCGGCAAACGACTGCCGCAGACGACACCGGCCAGCATCGGCTCTTGCTTCAAACCTTCCAACTGGCCGACAAAGCGCAGACCGCTCTCGAACAGACGCACGCGATCCTGCTGGCGATTCAGGTTGTGCTGGAGCGACTTGATCAGGCCCGGCCACAGGGACGAGCGCATGGCGGCCATGTCGTTGGAGATGGGGTTGGCCAGCAACAGCGGCTCGACACCCGGGTTGAACAGTTCGAACTGACGCGGATCGATGAAGCTGTAGGTGATCGCTTCCTGATACCCGCGAGCCACCAGCAGACGGCGCAACTCCGGCAGGTCGCTACGGGCTTCGGCCTTGGCCTGCGGGGCCAGGCGTGCCTGCGGGTAGCGAACCGGCAAACGGTTGTAGCCGTACAAACGGGCCAGCTCTTCGATCAGATCGACTTCCAGGCTGATATCGAAGCGATGGCTTGGTACTTCGACACGCCACTGCCCTGCCCCGTTGGCGCTGATGTTCAGGCCGAGGGCGCTGAGCAGACGCTCGACTTCGGCCGGGTCCATTTCCATGCCAAGCATCTGCGTGATGCGTTGGGCACGCAGGGTGACCGGTGCGATCTTGGGCAGGTGCTGTTCGCTGACGGTTTCGATGATCGGGCCAGCTTCGCCGCCAGTGATCTCCAGCAGCAGGCCAGTGGCGCGCTCCATGGCTTCACGGGCCAGTTGCCAGTCCACACCGCGCTCGTAACGGTGCGAGGCATCGGTGTGCAGGCCATAGGAACGGGCCTTGCCCGCCACGGCGATTTGGTCGAAGAAAGCGCTTTCAAGGAACACATCACGGGTCGTGGTGGAGACACCGCTGTGCTCGCCCCCCATTACGCCGGCAATCGCCAGGGCACGGGAGTGGTCGGCGATCACCAGCGTATCGCTGCGAAGGGTCACTTCCTGGCCGTCGAGCAGGACCAGCTTCTCGCCCTCTTCGGCCATGCGCACGCGGATTCCGCCGTTGATTTCGGCAAGGTCGAAGGCGTGCAGTGGCTGACCCAGCTCCAGCATCACATAGTTGGTGATGTCGACTGCGGCATCGATGCTACGCACGTCGGCGCGACTCAGGCGCTCGACCATCCACAGCGGCGTCGGCTTGGACAAGTCGACATTACGGATGACGCGACCCAGGTAACGCGGGCATGCTGCAGGCGCCAGGACTTCAACCGAGCGCACTTCATCATGCACCGCCGCCACGGTCGCAACCGCTGGGCGTGCCACCGGGGCAGCATACAACGCACCGACTTCACGGGCCAAACCGGCCAGGGACAGACAGTCGCCACGGTTCGGCGTCAGGTCGACCTCGATGCTCGCATCGTCCAGGCTCAGGTATTCACGAATGTCCTGGCCCACCGGCGCATCGGCCGGAAGCTCCATCAGGCCATCGTTGCCTTCGCCAATCTGCAGTTCAGCCTGGGAGCACAACATGCCGTTGGACTCGACGCCACGCAGCTTGGCTTTCTTGATCTTGAAGTCGCCCGGCAGTTCGGCACCGATCATGGCGAACGGAATCTTCAGGCCTGGGCGCACGTTTGGCGCACCACAGACCACCTGGAAGGTTTCCGCGCCATTGCTGACCTGGCACACCCGCAGCTTGTCAGCGTCCGGATGCTGCTCGGTGCTCAGCACCTCGCCCACCACGACACCGCTGAATGCACCGGCGGCCGGCGTTACGCTATCGACCTCAAGACCGGCCATCGACAGACGAGCAACCAGCTCGTCCCGGCTTACCTGCGGGCTTACCCAGCCGCGCAGCCATTGTTCACTGAATTTCATCCTGCTCTCCTAATAGATTCGTTACGGGTCTGCGGCCTAGCGAAATTGCGCAAGGAACCGCAAGTCGTTGTCGAAGAACAGGCGCAAGTCATTCACACCGTAACGCAGCATGGCCAGGCGTTCGACGCCCATGCCGAAAGCAAAGCCGGAGAACTCTTCCGGATCGATGCCGGACATACGCAGCACGTTCGGATGAACCATGCCGCAGCCCATGACCTCCAGCCAACCGGTCTGTTTGCAGACGCGGCAGCCTTTACCGCTGCACATCACGCATTCCATGTCGACTTCAGCGGATGGCTCGGTGAACGGGAAGTACGAGGGACGGAAACGCACCGCCAGTTCTTTCTCGAAGAACACCCGCAGGAACTCTTCGATCGTGCCTTTCAGGTCGGCGAAATTGATGTCGCGATCAACCAGCAGGCCTTCGACCTGGTGGAACATCGGCGAGTGGGTGATATCGGAGTCGCTACGGTACACACGGCCTGGGCAGACGATGCGGATCGGCGGCTGCTGCGATTCCATGGTGCGGACCTGTACCGGCGAGGTATGGGTGCGCAACAGCATGTTCGCATTGAAATAGAAGGTGTCATGCATCGACCGGGCCGGGTGATGGCCTGGGATGTTGAGCGCCTCGAAGTTGTGATAGTCGTCTTCGACCTCAGGACCTTCGGCAATGCCGTAGCCGATGTGGGTGAAGAACTGCTCGATACGTTCCAGGGTCCGGGTAACCGGATGCAGACCACCGGAAGTCTGGCCGCGGCCAGGCAGGGTCACGTCGATGGACTCGGCGGCAAGCTTGGCTGCCAGATCCGCTTCCTCGAACAACGCCTTGCGCGCATTAAGGACCTCTGTAACACGCTCCTTGGCAACGTTGATCAGCGCACCGACCTGCGGACGCTCTTCGGCCGGCAGGTTCCCCAGGGTCTTCATCACCTGAGTCAACTCGCCCTTCTTGCCAAGGTAGTGAACCCGGATTTGCTCCAGGGCATTGATATCTTCAGCGCTTTGCACAGCCTCTAGTGCTTGAGAGACCAGCGCATCCAGGTTTTCCATGTACAGACTCCAGATACAAAATAGGGGAAGAGCTTGAAGGCTCTTCCCCTATTTATGACGTTTAACACCTGGCCCCACAGAGGTGGGACCGGGTGACTGTCGGGGGTACTTAAGCCAAGGTGGCTTTAGCTTTCTCGACAATCGCAGCAAACGCCGCTTTTTCGTTCACTGCCAGATCAGCCAGAACCTTACGGTCGATCTCGATGGACGCTTTTTTCAGGCCGGCGATGAAACGGCTGTAGGACAGACCGTTAACACGAGCACCAGCGTTGATACGAGCGATCCACAGAGCGCGGAACTGACGTTTTTTCTGACGACGGTCACGGTAGGCGTATTGGCCTGCCTTGATTACCGCTTGCTTGGCAACACGGAATACGCGGGAACGCGCGCCGTAGTAGCCTTTAGCAAGTTTCAGAATTTTTTTGTGACGCTTACGGGCAATGACGCCACGCTTTACACGAGCCATGAGTTACTTCCTCTATTCTTGATCCAAAAATTAACGAAGGCGCAGCATGCGCTCGACTTTTGCCACGTCAGACGGATGCAGCAAGCTGCTACCGCGCAGTTGACGCTTACGCTTGGTCGACATTTTGGTCAGGATGTGGCTCTTGAAAGCGTGCTTGTGCTTGATACCGTTAGCAGTTTTCAGAAACCGCTTAGCAGCACCACTTTTAGTTTTCATCTTTGGCATGTTCGGATACTCCGCATTCAGTTGATAAACATAATCGCAAGGCCTGCCGTGCCCTGTTGATTACTTCTTCTTTTTCGGGGCGATGACCATGATCAGCTGGCGTCCTTCCATCTTAGGATGCTGTTCGACCGAACCGTACTCGAGCAGGTCTTGTTCAACCCGCTTGAGGAGTTCCATCCCCAGCTCCTGGTGGGCCATCTCACGGCCGCGGAATCGCAAGGATACCTTGGCCCTGTCCCCGTCACTCAGGAAACGTACCAGGTTGCGCAGTTTTACCTGGTAATCCCCTTCCTCCGTCCCTGGACGAAACTTGATTTCTTTTACCTGAATCTGCTTCTGGTTTTTCTTCGCTGCGGCAATCTGCTTCTTCTTTTCGAAGATCGACTTGCCGTAGTCCATCAATTTGCAAACAGGGGGTACTGCATCGGCAGAAATTTCCACCAGATCCAGTTTGGCCTCTTCAGCCTTAAGAAGCGCGTCTTCGATTGACACAATCCCAAGCTGTTCACCTTCAGCACCAATTAACCGAACCTCGCGTGCCGAGATATTCTCGTTGATCGGGGCTTTCGGTGCAGCTCGTTTATCTTGTCTCATTTCACGCTTAATAATAATTACTCCAAATCTGGGCGACCACGCCGGGAAACCGCTTGCGCGAGGAACTCAGCGAATTCGGCGACGGGCATCGAGCCCAGGTCAGCACCTTCACGAGTACGCACAGCGACAGTCTGCATCTCGACCTCCCGATCTCCGATAACCAAGAGAAAGGGAACCTTGAGCAAAGTATGCTCGCGGATTTTAAAGCCGATCTTTTCATTTCTCAAGTCGGACTTGGCACGAAATCCGCTTTGATTGAGAGTTTTTTCGACTTCAGCGGCAAAATCTGCCTGTTTATCAGTGATATTCATGATCACTGCCTGGGTCGGCGCCAGCCACGCAGGGAACGCACCCTCGTAGTGCTCGATCAGAATCCCGACGAAACGCTCGAAGGAACCGAGAATCGCGCGGTGAAGCATGACCGGGTGCTTGCGGCTGTTGTCTTCGGACACGTATTCGGCGCCCAGACGGATCGGCAGGTTAAAATCGAGCTGCAGGGTACCACACTGCCAGACACGGCCGAGGCAATCTTTCAGCGAGAATTCAATCTTCGGCCCGTAGAAAGCCCCTTCGCCCGGTTGCAGATCGTACGCAAGGCCCGCGCTATCAAGTGCGGCGGCCAGGGCTGCTTCGGCGCGATCCCACAACTCATCGGAGCCGACGCGTTTTTCCGGACGAGTGGACAGTTTCATCTCGACTTCGGTAAAGCCGAAGTCCCGGTAGACGTCCATGGTCAGCTTGATGAAGGCAGCGGATTCGGCCTGCATCTGCTCTTCGGTGCAGAAAATATGCGCATCGTCCTGGGTGAAGGCACGCACGCGCATGATGCCGTGCAGCGCACCCGATGGCTCGTTACGGTGGCAGGCACCGAACTCGGCCAGGCGCATCGGCAGCTCGCGGTAGCTTTTCAGGCCCTGATTGAACACCTGCACGTGGCAAGGGCAGTTCATCGGCTTGATGGCGTAGTCGCGGTTTTCCGACTGGGTAGTGAACATGTTGTCGGCATAGTTGGCCCAGTGCCCGGATTTCTCCCACAGGCTACGGTCAACCACTTGCGGCGTCTTGATCTCCAGGTAGCCGTTTTCACGCTGGACCTGGCGCATGTACTGCTCGAGCACCTGGTACAGGGTCCAGCCGTTCGGGTGCCAGAACACCATGCCAGGGGATTCTTCCTGGGTGTGGAACAGGCCAAGGCGCTTGCCGATCTTGCGATGGTCACGCTTCTCGGCTTCCTCGATACGCTGGATGTAAGCCGCCAGTTGCTTCTTGTCGGCCCAGGCGGTGCCATAGACGCGCTGCAACTGCTCGTTCTTCGCATCGCCACGCCAATAGGCGCCGGACAGCTTGGTCAGCTTGAAAGACTTCAGGAAGCGGGTATTCGGCACATGCGGGCCACGGCACATGTCGACGTATTCTTCGTGGTAGTACAGGCCCATGGCCTGCTCGTCCGGCATGTCTTCCACCAGACGCAGCTTGTAATCCTCGCCACGGGCCTTGAAGACTTCGATGACTTCAGCGCGCGGGGTGACTTTCTTGATGACGTCGTAATCTTTCTCGATCAACTGCTGCATGCGCTGTTCGATGGCCGCCATGTCTTCCGGCGTAAAAGGACGCTCAAAGGCGATGTCGTAATAGAAGCCTTCATCGATGACCGGCCCGATGACCATCTTCGCGCTCGGGTACAGCTGCTTGACCGCATGGCCAACCAAGTGCGCGCAAGAGTGGCGAATGATCTCCAGCCCCTCTTCATCCTTGGGCGTGATGATTTGCAGCGTGGCGTCGCTATCGATGATGTCGCTGGCATCGACCAGTTTGCCGTTGACCTTGCCAGCCAGGGTGGCCTTGGCCAGACCCGCGCCAATGGATGCGGCGACCTCGGCCACGGAGACCGGATGATCGAATGAACGTTGACTGCCGTCGGGAAGAGTAATAGTTGGCATGGCGCCTCCTCTCCTAGTGGTGACCCCTACCAAAGGTCACGTGGGTTGGGATGAGCCAGTACAAGATCCAGTCCAGGCCATTCAATGACGAACGCCTGCCTTACAGCGGCAGGAGCCTTGCGGCCAACCGGGAAAACCGAACCAGAGTGACTGGGATTCAAATCAGGGTTAATCGAACATTTGCCGCCGCCGGGACCTGTGGTCCTCCGAAGCCTGAAAATACCCGAGCCCGGCATGCTAGCACAGATGAACGGTCATCGCCGCGCCCGGATTGAAGCGAACGTAAATCCACGGTTTTTATGCCAGAGTGCTGAACTGAACCGCCCGCTACGCCTCAGATAACAAGACATTGACCCGAAAGGAGCATCTCAGCATGCGTCTGAACACATTATTTGCAGTAGTCGCCCCCCTCGCCCTGCTGCTTCCGCTGACCGCCCACGCCGAATGGCCCAAGGGCGAGCGTGAGAAGTACATGGCCCAGTGCACCGAAGCGGCAACGCCGCAGATCGGCGCGGCGGCCGCCAAATCTCATTGCGCCTGCGGCGCCGATGCGATCAAGTCCTACCCAGCCAAGGACATCCAGGCCCTGATGGACAACCAGGCCACTCCGGCGCTGCAGCAAAAGGCGCTGGGACAGATTGCAAAATGCAAGCCCGACAGCAAGGCTAAAAAGTAAGATCAGGGGTCTTTGCACGGAGCCGTGCCTCGATAAAAAACGCTGATTTCGGGTCTTTTTGACCGATTTATTCAGGTTTTTCAGCTTTTTTTATCGTCTTTACGTTCAGCTAAAAGCCTTTAAAACCGGGCCTTTCAGCCGGATCAGGCAGTAAAGAAAACGCGACTGATTGGCAAACAGCGCCTCCGGGGGGCTCCCAAATCGAACATTTCGACTATGATACCCCGGTGTGCCCAGTTGGCCTGAGCAGCACAGTACACTGAAAATATATGTTTCTTGGAGATACACCATGTCTAATCGCCAAACCGGCACCGTTAAATGGTTCAACGATGAAAAAGGCTTCGGCTTCATCACTCCTACAGGTGGCGGTGACGACCTGTTCGTACACTTCAAAGCTATCGAAAGCGACGGTTTCAAAAGCCTGAAAGAAGGCCAGACCGTTTCCTTCGTGGCTGAGAAAGGCCAAAAGGGTATGCAAGCTGCACAGGTTCGCCCAGAGTAATTACTCGGCGAACACAAAAAACCCCGTCCATGTGACGGGGTTTTTTATGGCCGATTAAAAACTCAATCAGCCGCAGTTCACCCGGTTGATGACCAGATTGGCATCAGTATTGAGATTCAGGCGATCCGAGCGGTACTCAAGCGTCACCATGTCGTTGGGCTTGAGAATCCGCGCATTCTGCGCACCGGCACGGGTGCGGGCTTGTTCCAGCAGTTGCGGCGTGGCCTTCTTGCCAATGGCAAACTCGGCACCTTTTGCTTCGCAACGGCTGTAGCCTGTTTCTGTTGCCACCGGATCAGGGGTCGATTCAGAGGTGCTGCTGCAACCGCTCAAGAGCGTGACGGCCAGCAAAGTACCCAATGACGCGAGCTTCCAAGGCATGAAGCCTCCTTTTGTTGATGATTAAACAGAGAGCGTGCGACAGCCCAAACGAAGCTTGGTTTCAAGCCAAGGGCTATCATGGTGCCCTCATCTGGAAAACGGGCAGTTTGCCTGAGCCGGCCTCCCGGTTCAGGGGTGAATCGTGACTGAATATGAATGGTGCTCAGTAAACGTCGATATAGTCAAAGGGTGGATTCGGCCAGTTGTCTTTCAACGCATTGTAGATTTGCGTGACCCAGACCTCGTCGCTGGCGGCGACCCGCCCGACGTAGCCAGAACCTTTCGCCCACGTTTCCAGCCGAAACGATAGCCCGTCGATGTCCACACCACCCACCACACCCGAAGACAAATAGGCGATACCCGCCCTGGTCACGCGCAGTTGGGTGTGCTCGTCATCACTGGCCGACGCCAGCAACTGACGAACTGCGTCAAGGGTCAACCCGTCAGGAGCGTTCAAATCGATCTGCACGGCGGGGGCCTCTTCAGAAAGTCAAAAAGCAAGTGTCGCACAGCCCCTCCCTGATGCCTAAGTCGCAGTGCAAAACCCCAGGCAAAAATGGTTAACTCAACCTACAGACTTCTCCATTCGCGAGCCCGATCATGAGCACCGTCAGCATCGAAGCCACCATCAATGCCAAATGGTCGGAGGGCCACAGCTCCTACAGCCCTGGCAGCCCCGAAGAACTGGCCATCATCGGTATAGAACTGTTGGTGAAGGAATTGGGAACGAAGGCCGCCTTGAACTTTATCCAGCAAGCGTTCGAACGATACCCGAGCAGCATTGAAGCGCTGGATTGAAACACACCCGCAGACCTCGGCCCGCGAGTGTGCGACAAGACGGGTTACTTCAGACGCGCCAGACGCTCGGTCAGTAGGTCAAAAAAGCCTTGAGCATCGCCATCCTGCACCCAATAGGCATTTTTGGGCGCCTTCAGGCCGTCGTACCAGTCAACGATGGTCTGCCCGAACGTTGGCCCCTCACGGCTGTCCACCACGACATTGACCGAACGCCCGGTAAACAACTGCGGCTTGAGCAGATAAGCAACCACCGTCGCATCGTGCACCGGCCCGCCCGTCATGCCGTAGTGCTCCATATCCCCTTTGACGTATTCGTTGAGAATATCGCCGACGATTTTGCTGGCCTTGTTGTTCACGGCAGCGATCTGTTTCAAACGTGCTTCGCTGGTGAGGATCTTGTGGGTCACGTCCAGCGGCAGATAAGTGAGCTTGACACCGCTCTTGAGCACCACTTCTGCGGCCTGTGGATCCGCGTACAGGTTGAACTCGGCCACGGGCGTGATGTTGCCGCCATTGAAGTGCGCGCCGCCCATGATCACCACTTCCTTGATGCCCTGGACAATATCGGGCTCCTGGATCAGCGCCAGCGCCAGGTTGGTCTGCGGGCCAAGCATGGCAAGGGTGATGCTGTGGGGCTTGGCGGCCTTGAGGGTATCGATCAGATAGTTGACAGCGTTGCCCTTGGCCAACCCCTTCTTCGGCTCATACACCTCGACACCCGACAGGCCTTCCTTGCCATGGATGTTTTCCGCGTAGATGGGGGTACGCATCATCGGCTTCGGCGCACCGGCATACACTGGCACGTCTTCGCGCCCCGCCCATTCCCGGGCCAGGCGAGCGTTGCGTGATGTCTTGTCCAGACGCACGTTGCCAGCAACGGTGGTCAGCGCACGGATATTCAGTTCTTCGGGGGAAGCCAGGGCAAACAACAGGGCAACCACATCGTCGGCCCCCGGATCAGTGTCGATGATCAGGTCTATCTTTTCCGCCGCTTGGGCGCTCGTAGCGGTAATCAGTGACAAAAGCAGCAGGCTCCGGAACAGTTGACGCATTTTCTGAGCATAGCGGTGCATGGCGCATTCCTTGTGCAGGGTTGACAGGATTAGAACGTTACTCCGGCAATCAACACGATGTTGCAGTACGGGGAGCATTCTCCCGTGCGAATAATCGCCCGAGCTTGTCGGCTGAGCGCCTTGAATTGTTCATGGCTGACCAGCTCCCGCGTGCCCAGCGCGCCATCGGCATGAAGTGCCTCCAGTGTCGCCAGGGCCGAGGGTTGTTTATCGAAAATTTCTTCCGCCAGTACATGGCTTTCCACCTGCATTTCGCTGAGCACCACTTTCAGGGTGCTGACGAAATCCGGAATGCCGTGGGTCAGGGCCAGGTCGATCAACTCGACCTGTGGGGGCACCGGCAAGCCCGCATCACCGATGACCACCTTGTCGCCATGGCCAAGGGAGGCGATCAGTCGCGACAGCGCGACATTCAACAACGGCGTCTTTTTCATGATTTGAAAGCCTGTACTTCCAGCAACGTGGGAATGGAGGGCTGTGCCCCCGCGCGGGTGACCGACAACGCGGCGGCAACCTGGCCAAAACGAATCGCCTCGACCTCACTTTTGCCGTCAGCCAACGCGGCCGCAAAGCCGCCAACAAAGGTGTCTCCGGCCGCCGTCGTATCCACCGCCTTGACCTGCGGCGCCGGGAAGTGTTGAAAATCCGCGCCGTTGGCGAACATCAGGCCCTGGGCGCCCAGGGTGACGATCACCTTGCCGGCACCGGCGGCGATCAATTGCGTCGCGGCGACTTCGGCGGTTTCCAGCGAGTCCACCGTCAGCCCGCTCAGCACGGCGGCCTCGCTTTCATTGGGAATCAAATAGTCGATATAGGCGTACCAGTCGCCCGGCAACGCACGGGAGGCCGGCGCCGGGTTTAGAATGACCGTCTTGCCCAGTTCCCGACCCCGCTTGAGTGCATGCCCGACGGTCGCGTCCGGCACCTCCAACTGGCAGACAATGACATCGGCGCTTTGCAGCACCTCATCGAACCGATCCAGGACATCAGTGGTGAGCACACCGTTGGCACCGGCAACGATAACGATCGCATTCTGACTGTCGTCGTCGACCACGATCAGCGCTACGCCGCTGGAGCCGTCCACGACACTGACCGATTGGCAGTCGATGCCCTCGGCCAGCAGCGCCCCGCGCAATTGCTGACCGTAGGCGTCACTGCCCACGCAACCGACCATGGACACCTTCGCTCCCAGGCGCGCCGCAGCCACGGCCTGATTGGCCCCCTTCCCTCCCGGGATGGTGCAGAACGATTCACCCATCAGCGTTTCACCGCCCTTGGGCAGACGTGGCGCACGGGTCACCAGGTCCATGTTCAGGCTGCCTATTACCACTACTTTTGCTGGCATACATCTTCACTCATCAATTCGGTTCAGCGGTATTGGGCGAATGTACCTGACAGCGGTGCAGTCGACTCTCGCAAGACAATGCTGGGCGTCACGATGCGCTGATCAGTGGCAAGCCCCGGCGTTGCGATCCGCCGCAACAGCACTTCAGCGGCCATCTCACCGAGCTGCAGGATCGACTGCCCCACCGTGGTCAGCGCCGGATAGACATAACGGCTCATCTGAATGTCATCGAAACCAATGACCGACAGTTCATGGGGCACGCGCACGTTGCGCTCGGCGGCGGCGCGCAACACACCGATGCCGATCATGTCGTTGGCCGCAAAAATCGCACTGGGTGGCTGATGCTCGAGCAGTCTGGCCGCCGCCTGATAACCACCGGTGCTGGTGAAATCGCTTTCGAGCATGCGCTCGACGGGCAGCTCGATTCCGGCCTCTTTCAGGGCGCGGCAGTAACCGGCCAGACGCATTTGCGCCACGCTGGTGTCCGCCGGGCCGCCGATAAAGGCGATATCACGATGGCCCAGCTCCAGCAGATGCCGGGTGGCCAGATACGCGCCGTGCTCATGGTCGATGCGCACCAGGTCCGCGTCGACACCGTCAAGCCCACGGTCGACGATGACCATGGGCGTACGCACGTTGGTCAGCCCTTGGGCGAGACCCACGTCGCCACCGGCGGAAGCGACGATCAGACCGTCGATACGCTTTTCCAGCAACACCCGCAGATAACTGCGCTGCTTGTCCGGGTTGTCGTCGGAGTTGCACAGGATCACGCAATAGCCGTTGCGCTCACAATAATCCTCGATACCCCGGGCCAATTCGGCAAAGTAGGGATTGAGACTATTGGGCACCAATAAGCCAATGGTCGCCGTGGTCTTGGCCTTCAGCGACCGGGCGACGGCGCTGGGCACGTAGTCGAGTCGCTCGATGGCGGCCTCGACCTTGAGCCGTACTTCTTCGCTGACCGGCCGCGACTTATTCACTACGTGGGACACCGTCGTGTAGGAAATTCCCGCGAGCGCCGCCACATCCTTGATCGTCGCCATGGCTCAGGCCCGCCGGCTGGCGCGCTGGCTGCGGTAGGTGTCGAGCACCACCGCAACCACAATCACCGCGCCGGTAATGATGCGCTTGGTCGGTTCGGAGGCGCCAATCTGCGCCAGACCCGCTGCCAACACGGAGATGATCAGCACGCCAAAGAAGGTGCTGATGACCGAACCGCGCCCGCCCATCAGGCTCGTGCCGCCGATGACCACCGCAGCGATGACCTGTAGCTCAAGCCCTGAACCGGCGTTCGGATCTGCCGCCTCCAGGCGGGAAATCTGGAACAGCGCGGCCAGACCGGCCAGCAACCCCATCAGGCTGAACACCAGGATCTTGTAAGGCTTTGGATTGATACCCGCCAGGCGAACGGCCTCTTCATTGGTACCGATGCCGATCAGGTAACGGCCAAACACGGTGCGGGTAAGCACAGCCTGGGCGATGAAGATCACCAGCAAGGCAATGATGAATGACGGTGAAATGCCGAAGGCGATCGGATTGGACAGCCAGGCGAAGGAATCCCCGATGTAGGCAGTCCGCGAGCCAGTCATCTGATACGCCAGGCCGCGAGCCATTTCCAGCACGCCGAGGGAAACGATGAACGATGGGATCCGCCACGCCACGGTAATCGAACCGGTCACAGTACCGGCCAGCGCCGCCACGGCCATGCCCAACAATGCGGCTGGCCAGACACTCCAGCCCCAGCCCAGCACCGCCACGCTTACCGTCGATGCGGCCAGGGCCAGCACCGACCCCACCGACAGGTCGATACCGCCAATGATCAGAATGAAGGTCATGCCAACCGCCAGCACCATGAGGTCTGGAATCTGGTTGGCCAGGGTGCTGAAGGTGTCATACGAAAGAAAATGGCTGCTCAGGACCGAGAACAACGCGATCATCGCCAACAAGGCCCCGGCCAGCCCCAGGTAGGTGCCCAAGCCATAGAAGTTGCCACTCGATTTGCCGACGGCAGATACGGTTTTCATGAGAAGTCCCTAGGCGCTGCTTCGTTGAGCAACGCATCACGTTTCTGGTAGCCGGCGAATGCGGCGGCAAGCAAGTCATCCTGGGTCCAGCTGTCGCGCTCGAAGGTGTCAATCAGGCGGCCGGCGGACAGCACGCCGATCCGGTCACAGATCAGCATCAGTTCCCGCAAGTCGCTGGACACCACAACCAACGCCTTGCCCTGGCGCGTCAGCTCACCGAGCAGCGCATAGATGTCGAATTTGGCGCCGACGTCGATGCCACGGGTCGGCTCGTCGAACAGCAACACCGAGCAATCGCGTTCCAGCCAGCGACCGATCACGACCTTCTGTTGATTGCCGCCCGACAGTTCGGACACCAACTGTGTCGGACTGGAGCTGCGGATTCGCATGGCGTCGATCTGGCGTTGCGCCAACGAGAACTCCTCGCTCCCATTGACGAAGCCGGCGCTGGAGATTTCCGGCATGTTGCCCAGGGCAATGTTGGCGGCGATGGATTGAGTCAGCAGCAGGCCTTCGCCCTTGCGGTCCTCGGTGATCAGCGCGATGCCGTGGGCCACCGCATCGGACGGCGAGCGAATGCTGACGACACGGGCCGGCGAGCCCAGCGCCACCGTGCCGCTGTCGGCCGTATCGGCGCCAAAGATCAGCCGCAGCAGCTCGGTGCGCCCTGCCCCGATCAGCCCGGAAATACCGAATATCTCGCCACTGCGCACCTCGAAGGACACATCGCGGACCTTGTCCGAACGGCTCAAGCCATTGACGGTCAGTGCTGGCGCGCCGATCTGGCGCGGCCCCAGGTCGATGTGCTCGCCCAGTTCCCGCCCAACCATCAGCGTCACCAGTTGCTCGCTGTTGTAGTTGGCGATGGGCTCGACGCAAACCAGGTTGCCGTCACGCAGCACTGCAATGCGCTGAGCCACTCGAGCCAGTTCTTCAAGGCGATGGGAAATATAAATGATCGACACGCCCCGAGCCTGCAGACGAGTGATCTGCTCGAAGAGCATCTCGACCTCACGAGCGGTCAGCATTGCGGTGGGCTCGTCGAGAATCAGCACATGGCAATCGCCGATCAGGTTGCGGGCGATCTCGACCATCTGCTGATGACCGATGCCCAACTCACCGACCAGCGTGTCAGGATCGATCGCATCCAGCCCCACCTGGGCCATGGCCTCGACCGCCGCTTTGCGCAGTTGCTTGCGACTGATCCAGCCGCCACGGCTGGGCAGGTTGTGGAGGAACAGGTTTTCGGCCACGGAAAGCGTCGGCAGCAGATTAAGCTCCTGCATCACCATGCGCACGCCAAGCTCTTCCGCCTGGGTACGGCTGCCGGGACGGTAATCCTGCCCCTGGAATTGCATCTGCCCGGTGGTTGGCGTCACCAGCCCGCCGATGATCTTGGACAGAGTGCTCTTACCGGCGCCATTTTCGCCGGTCAGCGCCAGCACTTCGCCGCGCATCAACGTCAAGTCGATGTCGCTCAGTACCGGTTGGGCATAAGTCTTGCCGATGCCGCTGACCGAAAGGACAGCGTTCGGGTCGCGAACGGACATAAAAAACTCTCCAATACGCTCGCCAACAAGGGCGAGCGTCGTTGTGTCGCCAGGATAACTACTGGGTCACCAGCTCGACCGGAGTTTCGATAACGCCGTTGGTGCCGCTGTCGACGGCTTCGCCCTTGAGGATCTTCAGGGCTGTCTCGATGCCGAAAACAGCCTGTTTGGCGGCGAACTGGTCGGCAGTCGCCAGGACGCGACCGTCCTTGAGCATGGGCTTGATGGCGTTGATGTTGTCGTAACCGACCACTTGCACCTTGCCCGCCTTGCCGGCAGCGCGAATGGCCGATACCGCGCCGACCGCCATGCTGTCGTTACCGGCCAGCAGTGCCTTGATGTTCGGGTATTCGCTGAGCATCGAGGCGGCAACCTGATTGCCCTTGTTGATCTCCCAGTCGCCCGATTGCAGGGAAACGACCTTGATCTGCGCCGCTTCCATGGCGTCCTTGAAGCCGGCGGTGCGCGCCTGGGCATTGGTAGTGGTGGACACGCCTTCGATGATACCGACCTCATCACCGGCCTTGAGCTGCTTGGCCAGGTACTCACCCACCAAGCGCGCGCCCTTGCGGTTGTCCGGCCCTACGAACGGCACCGTGATGTTTTTGCTTTTGACCACGGCCGGATCGAGCTGGTTGTCGATGTTGATCACGGTGATGCCAGCGTCGACGGCTTTCTTGATCACCGGCACCATGGCCTTGGAATCGGCTGGCGCGATGATGAGGGCATCGACCTTGGACACGATCATCTGCTCGACAATACGGATCTGGTTGGCGGTGTCGGTTTCATCCTTGATCCCGTTGGAGATCAGGTCGAAATCGGCGGAGTGTTCCTTCTGGTAGGCCTTGGCGCCATCTTCCATGGTCAGGAAGAACTCGTTGGCCAGGGATTTCATGACCAGGGCCACCTTGGGTTTTTCCGGGGTCTGGGCAAAGGCCGAAGAGAAAGGCAGCGCAGCGGATGCGGCCGCGAGCATGGCGACGGCGAGAAGGCGTCCAGCGAATGGCAACTTCATGGGTTCACTCCGATTTTATGATTATTTTGAGCAAAATCGTTGCACGGGAAGTCGCTCCACAGGCCGTCGCCAAACATCAACGAAGGCTGCGCAAACGTTTGCGTAGAGGGAACTATGGTAAAGCTTCCGAGATTTGTCAACGTGCGGATTTCACCGCAAGGCTGCCGGATCAGGCCGTCGTGTTGACCAAGGCACCCGAGCCAGTGCCCTTGGCCAGCTCTGTGATCAGATGGCCGGTGACCTCCATCAATGCACCACTGGTGTCGGCAATCTGGCCTTGTATCGCCATGACCGTCGAGGTCTTGGCTTCGGGTGTGGGATAGACCTGTTTCTGCGCAGCGGCCAACTGCTGTTGCTGCTCTCTGAGCTGCTGCTGAAGTTCTTGCATGCGCTTGAGCAACACCTGCACGGCAATGCTCTGGGTGCTCCCGCTCTTTTCGGTCTTGCCTTCGGACGCAGGGCTCATGCTCGTACGGACCTGGCCTGGCGCCTGCGTCAGGCCAAGTGTCTCATCGGCTGCCTCGGCGCTCGCTTGGCTCAAGGCCTTGAGCGTGGCCGCGGACTGGCCGCCGATGGTGACGGCCGCTGCATTTGGAAAGCCGACGGAAAACGACATAACAAAACTCCATGAATAAGATTCCTACGAAGGCCATCGACTGCTTGAGCGGCTTCTTTAGTTTAATTTTTCCTACACCAAAACGGAAAAAGCGTTGTCAGAGGATTTTCTTGAATTTTAAGCAGTTGCGTAAATGCCTACGGTTAAATACTGTACGCACGTACAGCTTAATAAGGATAATCCTGTGGCAACACCGTCCGCTGCATCTACCCCCTTAGATTCCTATACTCGACTGGGCCTTCGGGTTTCGAAAATCATCAACGCCCCCACCGCACAAAAAGCCAAGGCAGCCCTGATCTTCCGGCTTCCCGAGGAGCTGGTGGATGAGTGGGAGCGTCTGCTGGAAGAAATCGACGAGAACGACAACGTCACCCTCGCCTATCGCGACGATGGCGGTGTGCAGGTGTTCTGGGTTGTGCCGAAGGAAGATTGAGCCTGATGAGTGTTCGTTGTTTAGCTTTATTGCTTGTGATGGTCGCCATGGGCGCGCAAGCCGATGCGCCCCGTACGTTCAGCGAGGCCAAGAAAGTCGCCTGGAAGCTTTATGCTCCCCAATCCACCGAGTTCTACTGTGGCTGCAAATACTCCGGCAATCGCGTGAACCTGGCTGCCTGCGGTTATGTGCCGCGCAAAAACGCCAATCGCGCCGCGCGTATCGAGTGGGAGCATATCGTCCCGGCCTGGCAGATCGGTCATCAGCGTCAATGCTGGCAACAAGGCGGCCGCAAGAATTGCACCCGCCACGACCCAGTCTATCAACGGGCCGAGGCCGATCTTCATAATCTGGTGCCGAGCATCGGGGAAGTGAACGGCGACCGCAGCAATTTCAGCTTTGGCTGGCTGCCGGCGCAGAAGGGCCAGTACGGCTCATGCCTGACCCAGGTGGATTTCAAGGCCAAGAAAGTCATGCCCCGCCCTTCCATCCGCGGAATGATCGCCCGGACGTATTTCTACATGAGTAAACAATACGGCCTGCGCCTCTCGAAACAGGATCGGCGCCTGTATGAAGCCTGGGACAAGACCTACCCGGTACAGAGCTGGGAGCGCCAGCGCAACCAGAGCGTCGCCTGCGTGATGGGTCGTGGCAACGAGTTCGTGGGCCCGGTGAATTTGCAGGCCTGCGGCTGATCTCGCCTGTGGGAACAGCGCAAATCAACGGTGGGGGCGAGCCTGCTCGCGAGAGGGGCATGCCCCTCAACATCAACGTCAACGTCAACGTCAACGTCAACCGCAACGTTGGCAGATCCACCGCTATCGCGAGCAAGCTCGCTCCCACAGCTGCTGTGACTTAACTGACTTTTCGCTTGGGCGGGGTTTATTGAGCGGTCGGGTAATCCACTACCAGCGACTCGATGTTGCGCTTTTTCGCTCGAACCAGGGCGGCGTTCAATTGCGCCTGCTTCGCCTCGGCTTCAGCCTTTGAATTGAAAGGCCCGACCAGAACCCGGTCCTTGCCATCCTCTTTCACCA
The DNA here is from genome assembly GCF_039581215.1 of Pseudomonas halotolerans. Taxonomy (NCBI): domain Bacteria; kingdom Pseudomonadati; phylum Pseudomonadota; class Gammaproteobacteria; order Pseudomonadales; family Pseudomonadaceae; genus Pseudomonas; species Pseudomonas halotolerans. The sequence continues at coordinate 101,446 of NZ_JBCNTJ010000002.1, read as the reverse complement.
CGTTTGATACAAAACTGTGCTCGATGAGCCACGCAGTCAGATCGCTGACAGCCTGTGGGATTTCGCCCCGGACTTCAACGCCCCACTGTGGCGCAGCGGCAGCGGTCGGCGTGAGGGTCGCCGCCACCTTCGGCTTCGGCGTGTCGACGTCACGCCCTTCACCGCATCCTGCCAGCGCCAATACCGCGATTACCCAAGCCAATTTGCGCACAACGTTTACCCCGGAAGACATGGAGCGGGGATTTTAACACTCAAGCCCGTCAATAACGCCGTAAACAGCGCTCAAAACACGAGAAACCTGCACGGCGTCTCTGTATAGTCGCACCCTGGGAATTAATGCTGCGTCTGCGCGTCAGAAAGAGGCACCCACATTGTGACACTTGGCACTAATCTATAAGCAGTACCGACATCTGCACTGCCTGAATCAGGTGCCCTATAAAGCAATCAAGGAGAACACCATGCTGATACTCACCCGCAAAGTCGGTGAAAGCATAAACATTGGTGACGACATCACGATCACCATTCTGGGCGTTAGCGGCCAACAAGTCCGTATCGGCATCAACGCTCCGAAAAACGTTGCGGTGCATCGCGAAGAAATTTATCAGCGCATTCAGGCGGGCCTTACCGCCCCTGACAAGCCGCAAACGCCCTGAACCCTGCAGCAGTCCGTAGCCAGCCCGTATGCATCGTCGCAAGGCTGGCTAAAGATTCATGCCGACCGTCCCTCACCCCTGCTCCATCCCGCCTTTGATTTTTCGTTCATCCCGTCAAACCGATACTAATGACATGGCCCATAGCATGGCTGTCAGACGTTTCGTTTTAATGGCGATGAAGCAGGTATTCGTGCGGGTCATCCCAACCCCACGCCGCGAGCCATTCCTGTGGCAGCGATCACCATCAGCACCAGCAGCAAGGCTTCAATGTGACTGATCCGCGCAAACCGGCCCGCTTTCGAAGGATCGATCGCACGCCCTTTGCCCAGTGCCATCCGCCATTTGATCAAGGCGATCATCGGCGCGATTTCAAGCAACAGGATCAGCACGAACAATGTCATCTTCAGGTGAAACAGCGGCTGATGCAGGTAATAGTCCGTGCCTTTTTCAAATCCGCCGAAAGCACGCATCCCGCCGGTCACCAGCAGGACCAATGCCGATAGCCCCCACAGGTTGTCCGCCATCAACACGTTTCGAACCGCGTCCATACCGCCCGCCAGGCGTCGCAACGCCGTGCCACGGGCAAGCACCGCCCAGAATCCCAGGGCGAACGCCAGAAGATGAATTGCCGCCAAAGACCAATGAGCCAACATGGAAGATTCCTGTCAGAGGATGTTGAATCGACCTGACAGTACTAGCTCATAACAGGATGATTGCCAGGACCGGAATACAAAAAACCTGTGGGAGCGAGCCTGCTCGCGATAGCGGTGTATCAGCCGACAACAATGTTGTCTGACACTCCGTAATCGCGAGCAGGCTCGCTCCCACAGGGGGGTGTTGCGTAAAGACTCAGTCAGCCAGACGCCAGGTCGTCCCGCCCTTGCCGTCTTCCAGTACCACGCCCATGGCGGTGAGCTGGTCGCGGATGCGGTCCGATTCGGCCCAGTCCTTGTTCGCCCGCGCCGTCAGGCGTGCCTGGATCAACGCCTCGACCTCGGCGGCGTCCACACGACCTTCGGCACCGGCCTGAAGGAAATCATCCGCCTCGAGCTGCAACACACCCAGCACATCGGCCAGTTCTTTCAGGCGCGCCGCCAGGCCCGCCGCCGCATTGAGATCGCTCTCACGCAGACGATTGATCTCGCGCACCATCTCGAACAGCACCGCGCAGGCTTCCGGCGTGCCAAAGTCGTCGTTCATCACTTCGGTGAAACGCGCGACAAAGGCTTCGCCACCGGCAGCCGGCACCTTCGGCAGGCCCTTCAACGCATGGTAGAACCGCTCCAGGGCGCCCTTGGCGTCCTTGAGGTTGTCTTCCGAATAGTTGATGGCGCTGCGGTAATGGCTCGACACCAACAGATAACGCACGACTTCGGGGTGGTATTTGTCGAGCACGTCACGGATGGTGAAGAAGTTGTTCAAGGACTTGGACATCTTCTCGCCATTGATCCGGATCATGCCGCAATGCATCCACGCGTTGGCGTAGGTCTTGCCGGTGGCCGCTTCGCTCTGGGCGATTTCGTTTTCGTGGTGCGGGAACTCCAGGTCGCTGCCGCCGCCATGAATGTCGAAGGTCTCGCCCAGGCAGCAGGTGGACATCACCGAGCATTCGATGTGCCAGCCCGGACGCCCGGCGCCCCACGGCGACTCCCAGCTCGGCTCACCCGGCTTGGCGGCTTTCCACAGCACGAAGTCCAGCGGGTCCTGTTTCGACTCATCGACTTCGATGCGCGCGCCGATGCGCAGGTCTTCGATCCTCTTGCGCGACAGCTTGCCGTAACCCATGAACTTGGCGACGCGGTAGTACACGTCGCCATTGCCCGGGGCGTAGGCGTAGCCCTTGTCGATCAGGGTCTGGATCATGGCCTGCATGCCAGGGATATAGTCCGTGGCACGGGGTTCAAGGTCCGGCTTGAGGATATTGAGGCGCGCCTCGTCCTCGTGCATGGCCTGAATCATGCGTTCGGTCAGCGCATCGTACGGCTCGCCATTTTCGCGAGCGCGGTTGATGATCTTGTCTTCGATGTCGGTGATGTTGCGCACGTAGGTCAGGTCATAACCGCTGAAACGCAACCAGCGGGTCACCAGGTCGAAGGCGACCATGCTGCGACCATGGCCGATGTGGCAGTAGTCGTACACGGTCATCCCGCAGACGTACATGCGGACCTTGTTACCGTCCAGCGGCTTGAAGACTTCTTTGCTCTTGGTGAGCGTGTTGTAGATCGTAAGCACAGGGTTTCCCTTAAGACTTGATCACTGACCCCAGGAATCGCGCAAGGTCACGGTACGGTTGAACACCGGAGCACCGGGTTTCGAGTCCTTGATATCCGCGCAGAAGTAACCTTCGCGCTCGAACTGGAAACGGTCTTCCGGCTGTGCGTTGCCCAGCGAAGGCTCGGCACGACAACCGGTGAGTACTTGCAGGGAGTCAGGGTTGATGTTGTCCAGGAAGCTGGCGCTGTCCTCGGCCTTTTCAGGGTTCGGCGAACGGAACAGGCGATCGTACAAGCGCACTTCGCACTCGACGCTGGCAGCGGCCGGCACCCAGTGGATCACGCCCTTGACCTTGCGACCCTCCGGGTTCTTGCCCAGGGTCTCGGGATCGTACGAGCAATGCAGTTCGACGATATTGCCATCGGCGTCCTTGATCGCTTCGTCGGCCCGAATCACGTAGCTGCCGCGCAGGCGCACTTCACCGGCAGGCTCCAGGCGCTTGTAGCCTTTTGGCGGCTCTTCCATGAAATCTTCACGGTCGATGTAGATTTCCCGGGCGAACGGCAGGACGCGCACGCCCATGTCTTCTTTCGGGTGGCAAGGCAGCTCGAGATTCTCGACTTTGTCTTGCGGGTAGTTGGTGATCACCACTTTCAACGGGCGCAGCACGCACATGGCGCGTGGGGCGCTGTGGTCCAGGTCGTCGCGGATGCTGAACTCCAGCATGCCGAAGTCCACCACGCCGTCGGAACGATTGGTGCCGACCATCTCGCAGAAGTTGCGGATCGATTTTGGCGTGTAGCCACGACGACGGAAGCCCGACAGCGTCGACATGCGTGGGTCATCCCAGCCGTTGACGTGCTTTTCGTCCACCAGTTGCTTGAGCTTGCGCTTGCTGGTGATGGTGTAGTTCAGGTTCAGGCGGCTGAATTCGTACTGGCGCGGCTGGGCCGGCACCGGCAAGTGCTCCAGGAACCACTCGTACAAAGGACGATGGCTCTCGAACTCCAGGGTGCAGATCGAGTGGGTGATGCCTTCGATGGCGTCCGACTGACCGTGGGTGAAGTCATAGTTGGGGTAGATGCACCATTTGTCGCCGGTCTGGTGGTGATGGGCATGACGGATGCGGTACATGATCGGGTCGCGCAGGTTCATGTTCGGCGAGGCCATGTCGATCTTGGCGCGCAGCACCCGTGCGCCGTCCGGGAATTCGCCAGCGCGCATGCGGGCGAACAGGTCCAGGTTTTCCTCGACGCTGCGATCACGGAACGGGCTGTTCTTGCCCGGTTCGGTGAGGCTGCCGCGGTACTCCTTGGCCTGTTCAGGGGTCAGGTCGCATACGTAGGCCTTGCCGGCCTTGATCAGCTCCACCGCCCAGTCGTGCAACTGGTCGAAATACTGCGAGGCATAGCGCACCTCACCGGCCCATTCAAAACCCAGCCACTTGACGTCGCTTTCGATCGCGTCGATGTATTCCTGGTCTTCCTTGGCCGGGTTGGTGTCGTCGAAACGCAAGTGCGTGACGCCGCCGAACTCCTGGGCCAGGCCGAAGTTCACGCAAATCGACTTGGCGTGACCGATGTGCAGGTAGCCGTTGGGCTCCGGCGGAAAACGGGTGACGATCTGCGTGTGCTTACCCGAATCCAGGTCCGCCTGGATGATCGGGCGCAGGAAATTGACCGGCACGGCCGGGCCGGTCTTGGAATTCGAGGTAGGGTCGACAGTGGGCTTGCTCATAGGATCCTTGAACGTACAAGTGCGCGGCCGGGTGCGGCCTGATAAATCAAAGCCCGTATCATAGCCGATGCTGTCAAGCACCTGACAGGCCAGGCCGGCAAACGATTGAATTTAATCGACCGTCAGATGAAAAACCGCCTCGAAAAACCCGCTCGGCGCGCTAAACTGCCCAGCCTGGCCGATTACAGCCAGACCGGTTGCGGGCAGCAAAGCCCCGAAACCCACGAATTTCTTGAAAGAGTAGCGATCATGACTCAAGTCAAACTGACCACCAACCACGGCGACATCGTGCTGGAACTGAATGCCGAAAAGGCGCCGATCACCGTTGCCAACTTCGTTGAATACGTCAAGGCCGGCCACTACGAAAACACCGTTTTCCACCGTGTCATCGGTAACTTCATGATCCAGGGCGGCGGTTTCGAGCCAGGCATGAAAGAAAAGAAAGACAAGCGCCCAAGCATCCAGAACGAAGCCGACAACGGCCTGGCGAACGAGAAGTACAGCGTCGCGATGGCCCGCACCATGGAGCCGCATTCGGCTTCCGCGCAGTTCTTCATCAACGTGGCCGACAACAGCTTCCTGAACCACAGCAGCAAGACCACCCAGGGCTGGGGTTATGCGGTGTTCGGCAAAGTGGTTGAAGGCACCGACGTGGTCGACAAGATCAAGGGCGTTTCCACCACGTCCAAGGCCGGCCATCAGGACGTGCCAGCAGACGACGTGATCATCGAGAAAGCCGAGATCATTGAGTGATACTGCTGATTTCAGATTTGCATCTGGAAGAGGAGCGCCCGGACATTACCCGGGCGTTTCTGGATTTGATCGCCACACGCGCCCGCTCGGCGCAAGCGTTGTACATCCTGGGCGATTTTTTTGAAGCCTGGATCGGCGACGATGCCATGACGCCGTTCCAGCGTTCCATCTGCCAAGCCCTGCGCGAACTGAGCGACAGCGGCACGGCCATTTTCCTGATGCATGGCAATCGCGACTTCATGCTCGGGCAGGCCTTCTGCAAAGCGGCCGGCTGCACCCTGCTCAAGGACCCCAGTGTCGTGCAGTTCAACGGTGAACCGGTGCTGCTGATGCACGGCGACAGCCTCTGCACCCGCGACGAAGGCTACATGAAGTTGCGGCGCTGGCTGCGCAACCCCGTCACGCTGTTCATCCTGCGTCACCTGCCATTGGCCAGCCGCCACAAACTGGCGCGCAAACTGCGCAGCGAAAGCCGTACGCAGACGCGAATGAAAGCCAATGACATCGTCGACGTCACGCCAGAAGAGATCCCGCGGATCATGCAAGAATACGGCGTGAAGACCTTGATCCACGGCCACACCCATCGCCCGGCCATCCATAAGCTGCAACTGGGCGAACACGCCGCCCGACGCATTGTGCTGGGGGATTGGGACAAGCAGGGCTGGGCGTTGCAGGTGGATGAACAGGGGTTTGCGTTGGCGCCGTTTGGTTTTGCCCCGCCCCCGCAACTCCCGGCGCCCGACACGATCTCCAGCCACACATAGCCCTCTTGTGGGAGCGAGCCTGCTCGCGATGACGGCGTGTCAGTCGCCATCTGTACCGGCTGATCCACCGCCATCGCGAGCAGGCTCGCTCCCACAAGGAGATACTTGACTCAATGGCCGCTGGCGGCAGGCCCCGCCTTCGCCGCAAACGGCGGTTTCGCCAGCCACACCAGCACGATCAGCCCCATGAACGCCCAGCCCAGCAGCGTGAAGTAATCCACGGTGGAGAGCATGTACGCCTGGCTGTTGAGGATCTGCTCGAGCCGGGCATAGGCGGGTGCGCTCGCGCCACCGAGCTGGTTAAGCGCCTCGCGGGTGGCGGGTTCGAAGGTGCTGATACTTTCACTCAGATAGGCATGGTGCTGGTCCGCCCGGCGGATCCAGATCCAGGTGGTCAGGGACGCGGCGAAGCTGCCGCCCAAGGTACGCAGGAACGTCGCCAATCCCGCGCCATCGGCGATCTGGTGCGGCGGCAGGTCCGACATCAGGATGCTCAAGGTCGGCATGAAGAACAGCGCCACGCCGATCCCCATGAACAACTGCACCAGGGCGATGTGCTGGAAGTCCACTTCGTTGGTGAACCCGGCGCGCATGAAGCAGCTCAGGCCGATGGCCAGAAACGCCAACCCGGCCAGCAGGCGCAGGTCGAACTTGTGGGCGTATTTGCCGACGAAGGGCGACATCAATACCGGCAGGATGCCAATGGGCGCCACCGCCAACCCGGCCCAGGTGGCGGTGTAGCCCATCTGGGTCTGTAACCACTGCGGCAAGATCAGGTTGATGCCGAAGAACCCGGCATAGCCTCCTACCAGCACAATGGTGCCGATGCGAAAGTTGCGGTAGGCGAACAGCCGCAGATTGACCACCGGATGGCGGTCGGTCATTTCCCAGATCACAAACACCGCCAGGGCAATCACCGAGATCACCGCCCCGATAATGATGAAGTTCGACTCGAACCAATCCAGGTCGTTGCCCTTGTCGAGGATCACCTGGAGCGCACCGACACCGATGATCAGCGTGATCAATCCGACGTAATCCATTGGCTGGTAGCTGGTGACCACCGGCCGCGCCTTCAGTTGCTGGCGCACCACCATCACGGCGAAGATCCCGATGGGCACGTTGATGAAGAAGATCCACGGCCAGCTATAGCTGTCGGTGATCCAGCCGCCAAGGATCGGCCCGGCAATCGGCGCCACCACCGTAACCATCGCCAGCAACGCCAGGGCCATGCCGCGTCTGGCCGGCGGATACACGGCAATCAGCAAGGTCTGGGTCATGGGGTACAACGGTCCGGCCACCAACCCTTGAAGGACACGAAAGCCAATCAGCTCCGGCATCGAAGTGGAGATACCGCACAGGAACGAGGCGAGCACAAACAGCATCGTCGCCCACAAAAACAGCTTCACCTCGCCAAAGCGGCGGCTCAGCCAACCGGTCAGCGGCAAGGCGATGGCGTTGCTCACCGCGAAGGAGGTGATCACCCAAGTGCCCTGCTCCGAGCTGACGCCCAGGTTGCCGGAAATGGTCGGCAAGGCGACGTTGGCAATGGTGGTGTCGAGCACTTGCATGAACGTCGCCAACGACAGCCCGATGGTGCTGAGCAACAGGCTGGGCGGCGTGAAGGACGCGTTATTGCTCATTGCGAGATCCTATGAAACGCAGGTGGTGAAATCGCGGGCAGCCTTGCTCCCACAGGTTCCAGGACTACCTGGACCATTGAACAAAACACAAAACCTGTGGGAGCCGAGCTTGCTCGCGATGGGGCCCTTACAGCCAATATCTCTGCTGCCTGTCATGCCGCTATCGCGAGCAAGCTCGGCTCCCACAGGGTGATCAGCGCTGCACCGTCTTATTGGCAGCAGCACTGTTGTCATGGATCAACCGGGTAATCATCGCGTCGGCGTCGACCAGTTGCCGGTCGTAAACCTGGGTGCTGAAAGAGGCTTTTTTCGGTGGCTGCTGGGCCAGCACCGGACCGCTCTGATCCCGCAGATTGACGTCGACCTGGGTCGACAGGCCGACCCGCAAGGGGTGCTTGGCCAGTTCCTGGGCATTGATATGAATGCGCACCGGCACCCGCTGCACGATCTTGATCCAGTTGCCGGTGGCGTTCTGAGCCGGCAGCAGGGCAAACGCGCTGCCGGTGCCGGCACCGAGACTGTCGACGGTGCCGCTGTACTTCACATCGCTGCCATAAAGGTCGGTTTCGATGTCCACCGGTTGGCCGATGCGCATGTCGCGCAGTTGGGTTTCCTTGAAGTTGGCGTCAATCCATAACTGATCCAGTGGAATCACCGCCATCAGCGCCGTGCCCGGCTGCACCCGCTGGCCCAACTGCACCGTGCGCTTGGCCACGTACCCGGTGACCGGCGCGATCAAGGTACTGCGAGCGTTGGTCAGGTAGGCCTGACGCAATTGCGCGGCGGCCGATTGCACGTCCGGATGGGAAGCCACCACGGTGTCATCCACCAAGGCACTGGACGTCTTGAGTTGCTGCCTGGCGTTGGCCAACGCATTCTGCGCCGAGGTCAAGTCGTCACGGGCGTGGGACAGTTCCTCCCGGGAAATCGCCCCGCCGGCCGCCAGGTTCTTGCGTCGGTTGTAGTTCTCCTGGGCCTTTTGCACCTCGGCCTCCTGGGCTTTGACCTGGGCGCGCATGCCATCGACGTTGCTGTACAAACCACGCACCTGGCGCACGGTACGGGCCAGGTTGGCCTGGGCACTTTGCAGCCCGACCTCGGCGTCGTTGGGGTCGAACCGCACCAGCACCTGGCCTTCGCGAACCAGGTCACCGTCGTCGGCACCGATACTCACCACGGTGCCGGTGACCTGCGGCGTGATCTCCACCACGTTGCCGTTCACATAGGCGTCGTCGGTGCTCTCGCTCCAGCGACCATACAGTTCGTGCCAGGCCCAGACGCCCAGGCCACCCAGCACGACAATCAGTGTCAGTCCCAGCAGCATCAGCTTGCGCTTGCGCGGGTTGCTGCTGTCCTGGGCAATTTCAGAGGGTTGCGATGTTTCGGCAGTCGCCATGACAAGTACCTCGAATCAGTTGTTCGGCGTGGTGAAGGCCGGTGCGGCCGAAGCCAGGGTGTCGGCCTCGAAGCCACCGCCCAGGGCCTGCATCAGTTGGATCGACAGGTCGATCTGCTCGGCATTCAGGTTCGCCAGTTGGCGCTGGGCCTGGAGCAACTGCTGCTCGATGCTCAGCACGTCCAGGTAATTTCCGATGCCGGAGCCATAGCGCTGGACCACGGTGTCGTACGAGTTCTGCGCGATATCGGTGGCGTGTTGCTGCGCGGCGATCTGCCGTTCGATGTCGCGCAACTGGTTGATGGTGTCGCTGACATCCCCAAGGGCCTTGACCAGACTCTTGTTGTACTGCGCCACCGCCATGTCGTAATCGGCATCCCGGGCATCCAGGTCCGCCCGCAGACGCCCACCGTCGAAGATCGGCAGCGACACGGTCGGCGCTACGTTGAAGAAACGGCTGGCCGAACCGAACATCGCGTCGCCCAACAACGACTGCACCCCCGCCGCCGCGCTCAGGTTGAGGTTGGGGTAGAAATTCGTCTTGCCGGCCTCAATGTTCTTGCCCGCCGCCTCGACGCGCCAACGACCGGCGACCAGGTCCGGACGACGGCCCAGCAGTTCGGCCGGCAGGTTCGATGGCAAGGCGACGGCACTGGCTTGCAGCACGTGAGGGCGAGCGATTTCATTGCCGCGGTCCGGCCCCTTGCCCAACAGCACCGCCAAGGCGATTTTTGCGCTTTGCAGGCGTTTTTCCGCGTCGATCCGGCTCGCATCGGCGCTGGCTTCCAGGCTTTCGGTCTGCTGGAACTGGTATTCGCTGTCGATCCCGGCACTGAGGCGGCGCTTGCCCAGATCGAGCATTTGCCGGGTGCGCTTGAGGTCCTCGGACGCCAGGTCATAGATGATATGAGCCTGACCCAAATCACTGTAGGCCCGGGCCACGTCAGCAGCGAGCGTCAGCTGCGCGGCCTGCCGGTCGATTTCGGCGGCCCGGGCCTGGCCCAGGGCCGCTTCCCAGGCCGCGCGCTGGCCGCCCCATAGGTCGAAGTTGTAATTGAAATCCACGCCCAGCGAACGCAGGGTGCTGTACGCACCGCCCTGCCCTTGCGGATCCTGGTCACGGGCCAGGCGCGAACGGCTGACACTGGCGCTGGCATCCAGAGTCGGCATGCGCGCCGCATTGGCGGCATAGGCAGCGGCGCTGGCCTGATGCACCCGGGCGCTGGCGATCTGCATGTCCGGGCTGTCGCGCAACGCTTCGCGAATCAGGCCGTCGAGTTGTGGATCGCCGAGGCTTTTCCACCAATCGCTTTTCGGCCAGGCAGCGGGCGACAGCGTGACACCGTTGAGCGACTGCCCGGCCTCGAGGTGTTGTGCTTCAAGGCTGACCCCTTCGGTGTTCAGGCCACTGTAGCTGGCACAACCGGCCAGGCTCATGGCCAGCCACACCAGGCTGATGCGGGTACGCAAGGTTTTACGACTCATTTGCCCCCCAACCGCAACACGGTGATGGGATCACCGGCGGCGAGCAGAATTTTCTTGAGGATTTGTTCGAGGATTTGCAGCTCCTCGCGGCTGATGGCGGCCGCCAATTGGTTCATTGCATCGGCGCCGATAACCGGCAGGCGATCGGCCAGGGCCTGACCAGCTTCGGTCAGTACCAGTCGCACCTGCCGCCGGTCATCCGCCGAGCGCTGACGGATCAGAAAACCTTTTTGCTCCAGACGATCGACCATTCGCGTCATCGAACCGCTGTCCAGGGACAGATACCGACACAGCTCGACCGGCGTATCGATGCCGTGCTGGGCCATGATGATCAACACCTTGAACTGCGCGGCGGTGATGCCGACGGGTTCCATGTGGGTGTCGATGATCCGGTCTTTGAGCAGCGCGGCACGACCGAGCAGCATGCCGAGGTGGCAATTGTGGAAATCGTCCGGGGTGAAATGTTTCATCTGACCACCTTTTACTGCCTAGGCAGTGAATGTATGTCGAGATGTTACTGCCTAGGCAGCAAATGTCAAACAAATAGTTAGCGGGCTATGTATAACCCGACAAACGCAGATAAAAATGTGGGAGCGGGCTTGCTCGCGAAAGCGCTGTGTCAGACGACTTTGATTTGACTGACACAGCGCTTTCGCGAGCAAGCCCGCTCCCACAGATGATCGGGGGGAGGCTTAGAAATCGCGCTTGTAGAAGATATCCAGGGAGCTGGCGACGCCGCTGGCGGCTTCCAGGTAAACCCGTTTGCTGAGCTTGTAGCGCAGGGCGATGGTGTTGGCCGGTTCGAACACCCCGACGCCGTAACGCAGGCTGAGTTTCTCCGTCAGATTACCGCTGGCCACGACGCTGGTGGCATCGCCGCTGCCTTGGGTGTCGAGCTGGAAATCCTCGATCCCCAGGTTGTTGGCCAGGCTAGTGGTGACTCCCGCACTGCCCATCAACCCCAAGCCCAGTGCTGCCTGGGCGAGCATGTTGTTGTCCTCGCCGGTGGTGCTCAGCGGCCGGCCGAGTACCAGATAAGACAACGCCTGCTCCTGGCTCATGGCCGGCTCAGAGAAAATTTGCGTGGTCGGCTGTTCAGCGCTGCCGCTCAAACGAATGCCGGCGATCACGTCGTCAGTCTGGCGAATCGCTTCGATATCCAGGTAAGGCTGGTCGATGGGTCCGGCGAACAGCAGCCGCGCCCGCCGCACCGTCAGCCGTTGCCCATAGGCCCGGTAGCGACCGTCGTTGAGCCAGAGCTCGCCACGGGTGTCCATGTTGTCGCCGATGTGCACCTGGCCTTGTACGTTGGCCGTCAAGCCAAAGCCTGAAAACGCGAGCTTTTCCTGGCCCACGATCACATCGATGTCCATCGCCATGGCCATCGGTGTCTTGCCCTCCTCGGTCTGGTGGCCGACGATCACCGTGTCATCCGACACCTTGACGGTAGACGGCGGCAGTTCGCGCACGGTGATTTCGCCTTTGGGCACCAGGACCTTGCCGGCGATGGAAAGCCGCTCGCCCTTCATCGTGATGGTCAGGTCCGGCGCCACCTCCAGCACCGCGTAAGGTTCGACGGTGACCGGCAATTGCGAACCCTTGAGCGCCAGGTTCAGGCTCAGGGCTTCGCCCCAGCCAATGTCCCCGGTCAAGCTGCCTCGGCCGCCCTTGCCACTTTTCCAGTCACCGTTCAGACGCACCGTGTCACCAGCAATCGTGGCGCGCATCTGCAAGTCTTCGAGGCTGACCGGCAGTTCCGGACCGGACACTTCGCCATCGCTGATCAACAGGTTGCCGTTGACCTGGGGCGCCAACAAACCACCCGACAGCGTGCCGCTGCCATTCAGGTGCCCGGTGAGGGTTTCCACCATCGGCAGGAATGGCCGAGCCACGGACAAGTCCAGGCCGCTCAGGCGGAAAGAGCCGCTCAGCGGTTTGCTGGCCGGCAACGGGTTGATCTGCGCCTGGAGCATCAGTTCGCCAAGCTTGGCCCCGACGAAATTCAGGTTCGTGTCGATCCGCTTGGGCGTCAGGCGACTGTCGAGGGTCAAGGTCTGGTAGGGGAAGTCCAGCCATTGCTCATCGTCGCGGTCCTTGTCCCGGATCCGCAAAGTACCGCCGCTGGCGTCCACCAGGATGCGTCCGTTCGGGCCGCTGGCCGGCAGGTCCAGTTGCAGGTCGGCGTTGAGCCGGCCCTGCCAGGCAAAATCCTTGGGCATCCACTGGGCCAGGCTTTCGATAGGGAATTGCTTGAGGTGATAACGCAGCTTCGGCTCCGGCATCAGGCGCTGGTCCTCACCACACAGGCTGGCCTGGCCGGAACGCCAACAGTGGGCTCCCAGGTTGAGCGTGCCGTTGGCCAGGCGCTCCAGCTTCGCCGGGGCTTGCAGACGCCAGGCCTGGCCGCCGGCCTGCACATTGCCAGTACTGAGACGCCCGCGCCAGTTGCCTTGGTCGAACACGCCATCGAGTGCCAGGGTCGTTTCAAGCTGTGGCCCTTGCAGGTCGAGGGTGAGTTTTTGCTGCCTGATGTCGCCCTGCCCGCTGACCGTCAGGACACCGAGCGAGGTTTCGCCTGCCCGAATACCGCTGGCCTTGAGGTCAACCTTGCCGCGCTGCGCGCTGTCGAGGGTCGCGTCCAGGTTCAGGCTTTGCAGGCGGTTGTCCTGCAACGCCAGTTGCGTGCCTTGCAGGTCGAGCTTGCCTTGGGGGGCTTTGAGTGTCCCGGCCACATTGAGGCGACCGCGCACCTGCCCGCGCAACTGTGGCCAGAGCTGGGCCAGGCGCGAGAGTTTGATGTCGATCTGACCGGTGAGTTTTTCTTGCAGGCTGCCCGTGCCGTTGATGCGGTTGTCACCCAGGCGAATGTCCAGCGCGCTGAGGTTCCACTGCTCACCGCCACCGTTGGCCTTGGCCTGGAACAGCGCCGGTTGGCCGCGCAATTTGCCTTTGAGGTCCAGGTCCGCATCCAGCTCAAGGCGGTCGTTTTTCATCGAGCCTGTGCTGCGCAACGGCCCGGCCAGGGTGCCGGGCAGCTCGCCCAACCAGTACGCCGGGTTGATGGCGGACAACGCCAGCGCCGTGTCCCAGGCAATGCCATCGGCAAATTGCAGGGTCAGATGGCCTTCGGCCTTGCCCTGCCCGGCGGCGAGTTTGAGTTGCGGCAAATGAAGGGTCGTCAGGTCGCCGCTGAACGGGCTGTCCAGGCTGAACGCTCCGGCGGGGCCGTCCAGCGCCGCCTGGAAATTGCCCAGGTATTGGCCATCGGTATACGACACTTCACCGTTGAAACTGCGCAGCGCCACTTGCGGCTCGTCGATCAGCGGATAGAGGCGATGCCAGGGGAAGTCCAGCCAGGCGATTTTCGCCTCGGCGCGCAGGCCTTCGCGCCAGTCCAACTGGCCGGTGAGCTTGAGGTATTGCTGATCACTGGCGTTGAGGTCCAGGCCGGCGATCTGCGCACCGTTGGCGTCCACTTTGCCTTGCAGCAGCAATGCCACCGGGCCTTTTTCGGCGGGCAATGTTGCCTTGCCAAGCAACTGGTAGCCGCTGTTCAGATCGCCCTCGCCGGTCAGCTCAACCTGATTGAGCATCAGGGTATCCGGCAGATCGGCGCTGGCCCTGAAGCCGTCGGCGGTGATGCGTACCTTGGCTGGCAGGTTGTCCGCCAGCGGTTGCAGCTCACCGACCAATCGGCCTTGCAGATAACCGCTGCTGTCGGCATTAAGGCTGAGGGTTTTCAGCAGATTGCCATCGATCTTCAGGTCCAGCGTCCACGGCGTGGCGCCCGGCGCCGGCAAGGTCAGCTGGCCCTGGGCCTTCAGCGGCCAGTCGCCACCCGGTTGCAGCATCCCGGACAACTTCAGGCTCAGCGCGTCGCGCTGCAACTGCACCGCGTCGATCTGCAGACCCTGGGCGGTCCAGTGCGCAGCCAGTTGCAAGCCCTTGAGTTGTTCGCTGCCATTGAACGACAGGCTGCCGACCTGCACGTCGCCCAGTTCGAGGGCCAGCGGCAAGTCCAGGTCCGGCAAGGTGATCGGACCGCTGCTCGGCGCGTCAGCGGACGGAGGAAATTGCAGGCTGACCTTATCGGCCTTGAGCTGATCGATGCACAGGGTCATGCGCGCCAGGCACAGCGGCGACCAGGCGAAGATCACCTGATCGAGTTCCACTCGGCTGCTGTCCTGCTGCCACACCAGGTGGTCGGCACTCCACTGGCCGCCCAAGCGTCCCTGGAAATTATCCGTACTCAAACCCGGCACAACGCCCAGCGCCCAACGGCTGCCCCATGGCGTGCCGAGCACGACGCTCAGGGTCAACAAGGCCACCAGCAGCAACGTGCCGAGCGCCAGCAGCGCTATTTTCAAACCACGACTCACAACTCGGGCCCCATGGAAAAGTGCAAGCGAATGCCGCCGTCGTCATCCAGTGCGTGGGCGAGGTCGAGGCGGATCGGCCCCACCGGCGACACCCAACGCACACCGACGCCAACGCCCGTCTTGAGGCTCGGCAGCTCAAGGCTGTTGAAGGAGTTGCCCTGGTCGACGAAGGTTGCCAACCGCCATTTTTGCGCAATCGAATACTGATACTCGAGGCTGCCGGCGACCATGTAGCGACCACCGATGCGATCACCTTCGGAGTTTTCCGGTGACAGGCTCTGATAATCGTAACCGCGCACGCTCTGGTCGCCACCGGCGAAGAAGCGCAGCGATGGCGGGATGGATTTGTAGCCGTTGGTGGCGCTGCCACCGACCTGGGCACGGGCCAGCAGGCGATGCTTGTCGAACACGGTGGTCAGGCCCTTGACCATGGCCGTGCCATATAAAAGGTTGTTGTCCGAGCCAAGCCCTTCCTTGGCGACCTTGGTGTCAAATTGAATGCGATAGCCGTTGCGCGGATCGATGCGGTTGTCACTGCGCAGGTAGGAATAGCTCACGCCGGGCATCAGCAAGGTGCTCAGGCCCGAGTCGTCGCCGAGCCGATATTCCTCTCGCTGCCACTTGAGCGACACCACCCGCTGCCAGCCACTGGGCAACTTGCTGTGCCATTCCGGGCCCACGGTCAGCAGCTTGCTGAGGCTGTCGGTGCCGGACAGCTCTTCATATTGATAGCCACCGGCGTAGCGCATCTTGTCGGTCAAGGGCGGGTCCAGGGGGACGTCGTACCACAGGCCGACGTTCTGCCGGGGCGCCGACACTTCGGCTTCCCAGCCGTAACTGTGGCCCTGGGGATTGACCCAGTGGCGCGTCCAGTTGGCCTTGGCCCGCGGGCCGACGTCGGTGGAGAACCCCAAGCCCAGGCCCATGGTGCGCGGCTTGCGGGTGTCGAGCTTGACCGCCACCGGGATCACGTTATCGGTGGCGGCAGTGGGTGCCGCGTCCACCCGAACGCCTTCGAAATAACCGCTCGATTGCAGGGCCTGGTTGAGTTCTGCGATGAGTTCCGAGTCGTACGCCTCGCCCGCCTTGAACGGCACCATGCGCTGCAACAACGCTTCATCAAATGGTGTGTCACCCTCGAAACTCACCGGCCCCAGGGCGTAGCGCGGGCCGCTGTCGTAGACCAGCTCGATGTCGGCCACGCCGGCCTGGGGGTCTACCAGCAGCTTCTGGCTGACAAATCGCCCGCTGAAAAATCCGTAGCGCGAGGCCTGGTTCTGGATCATCCGTTTGGCGTCTTCATAGCGCCCATGATTAAGCACCGCGCCGGGTTTGAGCGCGGCGTTGTCGGGTACGCGAAAAGCCTTGAGGGAAGCGGCCGGGCCATCGATGCGCACGGTGACATTGCGCAGGTGCACGGGCTCGCCGGGATCGATGGTCAGGATCAGGCGCGGGGTCTTGCCGCCCTCGACCTCGCTGTCGATCTGCGGTTGGTAGTAGCCCAACGCCTGGGCGGCTTTGCGCGCCTGCTCCTCGGCACCTCGACTGAAGCGCAGCAAGGCTTCTTCGTCACGATCGCCCACGCCGCCGATATAGCCTTCTACGTTAGCCTTGAGCGGGTCGTTGGACGGTTTGACCCGTACAGCCAATTCACTTTGTGCCAGCGCCGCGCAACTGATAGACAGCAAGAGCGCACCACTGGTCATTCGTCCTGGGAAATTCATGGCGCGGATGCTATCACGGGCTTGGAAGCCTGATAGAGCCGGACATGTCTCAAAAGTTTCCCCGGATTACGCCGTTGCGCTCTGCAACACCTGCGGGTTGGCGTGAAAGAAGACATGTTCGCGGACAGGTCCTACCGCAATCTCGCCAATTTCCTCATAGCCCTGACGTTTATAGAACTCAAGGTAACGGGGGTTGCCGGTGTCCAGCACCACGCCTTGGGAGTTTTCGTCGACCGCACACCAGTTATGGACCGCCTCCAGTAACTGTTCGCCGAAGTGTTGGCCCTGAAACTGCGGATGCACCCCCAGCAGTGGCAATACATGGACAGCATCCGACGGCAGGCAGGCCGTCACTGCGGCATGGTAGTCCAGGTAACGCCGGGTACAGCGAAAGCCGGTGCTCAACACCATGCGCAGGCGCCAGGCCCAGCTTTCAGTGATACCCAGGCGGCGCTGCGGTGGAGCAATCAGGGCGATGCCGATCAGGCGGTCGTTGACCAGCAAGCCGATGGCCGGCAAATCCTGGAGAAAGTGCTGTTTGACCAACTCGCGCACCGTGGCCCGTACCCGATGTTCATAACCGGGGCGCTCGGATTCAAAGAGAAAGCTGAAAGTCGGTTCATGCCGGTAAGCCTGGTAGAGCAATGAACGGGCTTCGCGCGAATAACCGCGGTCGAGCATATGAATGTCGGCGATGGCGGTGGAGGTTTCTGGCATGACGGTCAATCTCCTGGGCGAGGCTCGGTGAGGCCCCGCTCTTATTGAGTACGAACCCGATTAGGCTGTGATCGTTCCTACATGCACAGGACATTAGCAGCGCATTTGCCCTACTGCCACGCTGGCCGTGCTCCTACATGTCAGCTAGCATCGCAGTTTTGCCAGGACTGCCGACCATGAAGATCGTCTCCTTCAACATCAACGGGCTGCGCGCCCGCCCCCATCAGCTGGCGGCGCTGATCGAGAAGCATCAGCCTGACGTGATCGGCCTGCAGGAAACCAAGGTCCACGACGAGCAGTTCCCCCTGGCCGAGGTGCAGGCCCTGGGTTATCACGTGCATTTCCACGGGCAGAAGGGTCACTACGGCGTCGCCCTGCTCT
Source organism: Pseudomonas halotolerans (assembly GCF_039581215.1). Classification (NCBI taxonomy): domain Bacteria; kingdom Pseudomonadati; phylum Pseudomonadota; class Gammaproteobacteria; order Pseudomonadales; family Pseudomonadaceae; genus Pseudomonas; species Pseudomonas halotolerans. The sequence goes on along the minus strand of NZ_JBCNTJ010000002.1, from coordinate 83,603 downwards.
CACGCCAGCCCCCACTGACGTTGCACAAAGGCTTCGAGGGTGACGATGAAGATGCCCAGCGGCGTTTCATCTGGGGCACCTTCGCGGATGCCAACGGCGTGCCGGTCACGATCATGAACGGTTACTTCCCCCAAGGCGAAAGCCGCGATCACCCCACCAAGTTCCCGGCCAAGGAGCGTTTCTACAACGACCTGCAGCAACTGCTGGAAAGCCGCTTCAGCAATGACCAGCCCGTGGTGGTGATGGGCGACGTGAACATTTCCCCGGAAGACAGCGACATCGGCATCGGCCCGGACAACATGAAGCGCTGGCTGAAAACCGGTAAATGCAGCTTCCTGCCGGAAGAGCGCGAGTGGATGGCCCGCCTGAAAAGCTGGGGCCTGGTGGACAGCTTCCGCCACCTGAACCCGGACGTCACCGACCGCTTCAGCTGGTTCGACTACCGCAGCCGCGGTTTCGAAGACGAACCCAAGCGGGGCCTGCGCATCGACCTGATCCTCACCTCCCATGGCCTGCTGCCACGGGTGAAAGATGCCGGCGTGGACTATGAGCTGCGGGGCATGGAAAAACCTTCAGACCATGCGCCGATCTGGCTGCAGTTGAGCTGATTGGCGCACACAAAACCCTGCACAAGCCTGTGGGAGCAAAGCTTGCTCGCGATGAACGATGACACGGCCCGGCCGTTAAACCGAGTTGCCTGGATCGCGAGCACGCTGTGCTCCCACAGAATGCAGCTTCTTGCATCACTCTTTGGCGGCTGACAAGTCGCACGCCTGTCACTTTTCAGTAACCTGACTGACTTAATCTTCCGGCACGTTCTCAGGTTCAGAAGGTGCCGGCATGCGGCTGCGCGTTGTTTTTTTCATGGGCCTCTGGCTGCCGCTCGCGGCATGGGCCAGCGGCCTGCCGATTCCCGAACACGGCCCCGCGCTGCGCCTGCAAGGCTCGAACACCATCGGCGCTACGCTGGGGCCGGCGCTGGTCAAGGCGCTGATGGTGGATCAGGGGCTGCTCAAGGTCCGTACCGAAATCACCGACCGTGAGAACGAGCAGCGTATCGTCGGCCAGGCCGCCGATGGTCGGCGGGTGGAAATAGAAATTGCCGCCCATGGCTCGAGCACCGGGTTTTCCGCCCTCAAGCACGCCAGCGCCGAACTGGCGGCCTCTTCGCGACCGATCAAGGACAGCGAGGTAAAGGAACTGGCACATCTGGGGGACCTGAAAGATCCCAGCGCCGAACAGGTCATTGCCATCGATGGCCTGGCGATCATTCTTCATCCACAGAACCCGCTGCGCCAGCTCGACACCCGGCAACTGGCGAAGATCTTCAGCGGCGAGGTCAACACCTGGGAAGCGCTGGGCGGCGCCGGCGACCCGATTCATCTTTACGCCCGGGATGAGCAGTCCGGCACCTACGACACCTTCAAGGAACTGGTGCTCAACCGACAGGGCAAACGCCTGGCCGCTTCTGCCCGGCGCTTCGAATCCAGCGAGCAGCTTTCCGACGCGGTCAGCCAGGACCGGCAAGGCATCGGTTTCATCGGTTTGCCCTATGTGCGCCGGGCCAAGGCGCTGGCGATTGTCGACGGCGACTCCCAACCCATGATGCCGTTGAACAACCTGATCGCCACCGAAGACTACCCCTTGTCCCGCCGACTGTTCTTTTATCTGCCACCGCAAGAAACAAACCCGTGGGCTGAGGCCCTGGTTGAGTTCACCCAAAGCGAAAAGGGCCAGGCCATCGTCGCGGCCAACGGGTTCATCGCCCAAACGGTGCAGGCCATGGCCGTCACCCCCAATGCGTTGATGCCTGAGGGTTACCAGGCCCTGAGCCGCCACGCCCAACGGTTGTCGGTCAACTTCCGCTTCGAAGAAGGCAGCGCCAGCCTCGACAACAAGGCCCAGCAGGACCTGGGTCGTGTGCTCGCCTATATAAAGCAGCACGATAAGCTCGACCGCCGAGTCACGCTGGTGGGGTTTGGCGACGCCAAGGACGACCCGGCACGCGCTGACCTGCTGTCGCGGCTGCGGGCCATGGCGGTGCGGCGCGAATTGGTCAAACACGGCGTGGCGCTACGCGAAGTACGCGGCTTCGGTGCCTTGATGCCGGTTGCGGCCAATAGCGAGGATGAAGGTCGGGTCAGGAATCGGCGGGTGGAGGTTTGGGTTTACTGACACCGCCCAACGTTGGTGTAGCAACCCACCTATCGTGACCAAAAGTTGGTATTAAAGAGATACGGCCGACACCTCCAACATCTGCCGCTGCCGGTGACAAACGACCCGGTTGCGCCCGGTGGTCTTGGCTTCATAGAGTGCCTGGTCGGCGTCGTTGAGCCAGAGGGTCGCGTCGTCATAGGCGGGGTTGAAGGCCGCCAGGCCAATGCTCAGGCTGACTTTTAGCGCGGGGACCTGTTCGTAACCGAGCAGGGCGAATCGCTCGCGCAGGCCGTCCATGGCCTGCACGGCGTTGTGCATGGTCAGGTCCGGCAGGATCACGCAGAACTCATCACCGCCATAACGCCCGACAATGTCGGCCGCCCGCAGGTTTTGCTTGAGCATCTTGCCGAGTTGACGCAGCACGATGTCGCCAGTCACATGGCCATAGGTGTCATTGATGACTTTGAAGTGGTCGATATCGATCAGTGCAATCGCGCCGCGCCCTGCCCCGTCTTTTGGGTGACGCAGGCAGCGCTGGAACTCCTCGTTGAGCCGGTCCTTCCAGGCCCCGTGGTTGAGCAAACCGGTCAGGCTGTCAGTGCGGCTCAGGGCCAACAACTCGCGCTTTTGCCGGCCCAGGGTGTCGGTCTGGCGAAAGCAGATCCAGCCCAGCGCCAGTGGATATGTGCACAGCAAAGGCAAACTGGCATAGAGCTGCGCCGAGCTGGTCATGGGCACACTGGTCAGCGGGAAGATGCTTGCGCCTGCGACAATGCCTGCCGCTTGCACCGCCGCCCCGGCAAACAGGAAACGCAGGCCACCAATGGCGACGTTGTTCATCGCCATCATCGCCAGAATAACGGCCGCAGGCAGCGGATTGAATTGCATCGCCGCGACCCAGAAACCGCCAAGAAAGGCATCGATCAGCAAATTTCGGCGTTCGGCATGGTACGGCACCGCCGAGCGTCGGGCCCATTGATAAGCCAAATGCGGCCAGAACAAGCCGTTGACTAGCATGAACCACCAGACCCAGGGGGCCGGTGAAAGGGGATAGACAGCGAAACTCACCAGCAACAAGCCCAGCGTCAGGCCCAGGATTCGTGAGGAGTAAAGCCTCCTGGCCAATGACAGTCCCTTTCGTCCCGTTTTTTGCATAGAGGCCTCTGTACCGAGGGCTTCCCGGGGTTTCGGGTTGGGCTGCTTGAAGTCTATCAGGGCACCATCAAATAGCCACCACTGTTGAAAGGATATTTACTCCGCCCAGACGTCTGCGCCCAGCGCTCCCACCCAGTGGGTACCAACCTGCCAGACCTCCCTGCCTGCTTATCGTAAACGCGGCTATCAACCCGCCAACGCAACGCACTGTAGGGAAATCCGGCGGTTGTCACAGCTGGTATCAAAGCAAAAACGGCCATGTTATCGCGATATTCCCAGGTTTCAGCTTCACTTATCACTACCTGACTCGTCGGCTCCGGTTGGCCGATCACATTCTGTCCTGACCCTGGAGGGCAAAACATGTTGGTGTTGTGGGTAGTCCTCGCCGTGTTTATCGCCTGGAGCTGGCTGACGTATCCAGGCATCGGCCATGTGTTGTACGACATGGGCATGGCCCTGGAGGCTCGTCTCTACCGATTGCACAAGATCACGGTGCCCATCAGCGAGATGACCGTGTCGACCTGGCAAGGCGGGCCCTACGAAGCGTCCGGGAGCATATTGATGCTGCACGGCTACAGCGCCGACAAGAACCTCTGGCTGCGTTTTGCCCGGCATTTTGTCAGTGACTACCGGGTGGTGGTTCCGGACCTGGCCGGTCATGGCGAAACCGGCTTCAAGGCCGGCGGCGGTTATGACATCCCGACCCAGGCCCGGCGGGTGATCGAATTGCTGGACGCCTGCGGCCTGGACAAGGTTCATGTGATCGGCAACAACATGGGCGGTCATCTCGCCGCCTGGCTGGCGGCGACTTCCCCGGAGCGGATATTGACCCTGGCGCTGATCGACCCGGCCGGCGTCACCGCGCCCGAGCCCAGCGACATGGAGCGGCACCTGGCAGCCGGCCACAACCCCTTCCTGGTGCGCTCGCGGGACGATTTCGCCCCTTTCTATGCAATGACAATGGCGTCGCCGCCGTGGGTGCCGAGTGTGGTGCTGGCGGCGCTGGCAGAACGTTATGAACAGCGACGGGATGAACTGGAAGAGATCTTCGTGGACTTTCGCGCCAGCCCGCCAATGGAACCGCGCCTGCCCGACATCCGCGCGCCGTCGCTGCTGCTCTGGGGGCGCAAGGACCGACTGATCGACGTCAGCAGCGTGCCCGTGTGGAGCAAGGGTATCGCCGACTTGCGTGTGGAGATCTGGGAGGGGGTCGGCCACATGCCCATGGTCGAACGCCCCGGGAGAACCGCCGCGCTGTATCGCGATTTTCTCAAGGGCCTGGGCCAATGACCTTGATGCCGCTGAGCCACGGTGAAGTGGGCGGATCAGTCCCTGACAGAATGAAGTCCTGAAGATTCTTCGTTTGTCGACGCTGGTGAAGGCTGCGATCTTTCCTCCCACTTTCCCACAGCTTGCGCCAGGAATTCTCACAATGAGCTTCGTCAGTCCCGACCTGATCCGCCAACGCTTCTCCAAGGCGATGTCCGACATGTACCGCGACGAGGTGCCGCTGTACGGGGCACTGATGAACCTGGTGGAACAGACCAATGCCCAGGTGCTGGTCAACGACCCGCACCTGGCCGAACACCTGTGCAGCACCGGCGAGCTCCAGCGCCTGGACCTGGAGCGCCACGGCGCGATCCGTGTCGGCACCGCCGCAGAACTGGCAACCCTGGGTCGTCTGTTCGCGGTGATGGGCATGCACCCGGTGGGCTATTACGACCTCACGCCCGCCGGCGTGCCTGTGCATTCCACGGCCTTTCGAGCCGTGCATGAAAGCGCCTTGCAGGTCAGTCCGTTTCGGGTGTTTACCTCTTTGCTGCGTCTGGAGCTGATCGAAAACGCCGAGCTTCGGGCGTTTGCCGAATCGGTGCTGAACAAACGCCAGATCTTCACGCCCCTGGCTCTCCAGTTGATCGATCTCGCCGAACGCCAAGGCGGTCTGACCCAACCACAGGCTGATGACTTCGTCCTGCAGGCCCTGGAAACCTTTCGCTGGCACCACAGCGCCACCGTCACGGCCGAGCAATATCGACAATTGAGCGCACAGCATCGGCTGATCGCCGACGTGGTGGCTTTCAAGGGCCCGCACATCAACCATCTGACGCCACGCACCCTGGACATCGACATCGTTCAGGCCCAGATGCCCGTGCACGGCATCACCCCCAAGGCAGTCGTCGAAGGCCCGCCCCGTCGGCATTGCCCGATCCTGCTGCGCCAGACCAGTTTCAAGGCGCTCGACGAACCGGTAGCGTTCACCGACCAGCCCCACTCCCAAGGCAGCCACAGCGCCCGCTTCGGCGAAATCGAACAACGGGGGGCCGCCCTCACCCCTAAAGGTCGCGCGCTCTACGATCAGTTACTGAACGCCGCGCGGGACGCACTCGGGGAGTTCCCCAACGAAGCCAACGCCGAACGCTATAACGCACTGATGACCGAACATTTTGCCCAGTTTCCTGACAGCCACGATGAGCTGCGTCGGCAGGCACTGGCGTACTTTCGCTATTTCGTGACGCCAAAGGGCCTCGCCGCCAAAGGCACTATCACGCCACCGGTCTCGCTGGAGCGCTTGCTGGAAGCGCAATACCTGCGCGCCGAACCCTTGGTGTACGAGGACTTCCTGCCCGTGAGCGCAGCCGGCATCTTCCAGTCGAACCTCGGCGATGCTGCCCAAACTCATTATGCCGGGCAGTCCAACCGCCAGGCATTCGAGCAAGCGCTGGGACAACCGACCATCGATGAGCTGCGGCTGTATGCCGAAACGCAACAGCGCTCCATGGATGAGTGCATGTCCGCCCTGGGAATGTAGGAAAAAACCGAAAGCCGAATGCGTAAGAAATTGCGCATCCGGCTGGCCAACTACGCAACTCCTCGCGCGTATTCCCGCTGAACCCGGCGCGATGATGGACCGAGCTTTAACCTCAAGCCGTTGATATATATGGTTTTTGTTGAATATGGCATAGCTCTTGATAACGCTCAGGCCACCTGGGGACGATTCCCTTCCCAGGTCCCTTTAGTTATCCCGCAAGGAGAGCATCCATTGGCTACCCCCGCTTACATGTCCATCGAAGGCACCAAACAAGGTCTGATCACTGCCGGCGCGTTTTCGGCCGACTCGGTGGGTAACACCTACCAGGAAGGTCATGAAGACCAAGTCATGGTGCAAGGCTTCGATCACCAGGTCATCATCCCCCGCGATCCCCAGTCGGGTCAGCCAACCGGCCAGCGCGTGCATAAACCCCTGGTTATCACCAAAGTGTTCGACAAGGCCTCGCCGCTGCTGCTGACGGCCCTGACCTGTGGAGAACGCCTGACCAAAGTCGAGATCCAGTGGTACCGCACCTCGGCGGCCGGTACCCAGGAGCATTACTACACCACCACCCTGGAGGATGCGATCATCGTCGATATCAAGGACTACATGCTCAACTGCCAGGACCCGGCGAACGCGCACTACACCCATTTGGAAGATGTGCACTTCACCTACCGCAAGATCACCTGGACCCACGAAGTCAGCGGCACGTCGGGCTCCGATGACTGGCGCTCGCCAGTCGCCGGTTAATAGCCGGTAGTTATTGATTCAGAGGGTGGTGTTCGCCCAGTGCGACGGCCTCGGCATTCCATGCACTGGTAAAGAGCCTGACACTGGGCGAACGGGCATAATAATAGTGGAACTTGCGAAATATGTCCGGGTGCCTGTTTAAATAATTATTTATCTTAAGCCGTCATTATTAACGCTCAATCAATAGCCGTGACGAGCGCATGCCTGCTCTCCTTCGGCCGCGTAGCAGCCGGTATTTGTTGGTCGCTTCGCAGCCGGGGCGAGCGGGCGCTCTCCATACGAACTTCGGCAAACTTCAACCTGCCCCGCATAGCTATACAAACAGCTATACAAAATCCAAAAGCAGTACAAAAACATATCAGCCACGCCTAAAAAGACGTGGCAATTAAAACAGTCATTAACAAACCATTTTAAAAACCGCACGGTCGAGCAAACCTCAGCCACGTCGTCCGGTCTTTTGTGCATCGGTCTCCCCTGCTTCAGCGTCGCCTTCCTGCTGCTTGCGTTTAGCCGGGTCGTTAGGGCGCAGGGCGTCGTTGTCACGTTCCACTTCACCAGGCATCGCCGGCTCGTCTGGATTGTGCGACGTTTGATCACTGGGTTTCATGACGAACTCCTTGGGTTTCGCGGGCCGGCACGTCAGGCGTCCGGATCGGCCACTTCTTCAGCGACGTTGGCATCAGGTGACCGATGGTGCAGTTGCTCGGCCTTGGCCTTGAGTTCCTGCCACTGCGCCAGGTCGATAGCGCCCTGGCCGAACAGATCATCGGCAACCCGCATCAGCTCGGTGAAATGGACGTCGGGCGACTGTTGCCAGTAGGTCTTGTCGTCGAACAAGCGCTGCCAGTCGGCCAACGAGGAAAGTGTGAGGTCATCGCTCATGACGGGCTCCTCAGAGGCATTCATAAGGTATGAGGGTCGACGTTCCAGGGGAGTTCCGCCGATTCTCAGTAGCCGGTCATTTCCAGGTAACCGCGGCCACCGTGGCTGCCGTTCAGGTGTACCGGCCCTTCCCAATAGGGAATGCGCAGGTTCATCCAGGCGTTGGGATTCAGGGCATCGGTGATGATGTCGAGTCGCTTGCCGGGGATCTTGATCGCCCAGCGCACCGGCATCGGGCGCCCGGCGACTTGGGCGGTCTCCAGTGGCTCAAGACTGATCTCCCCGGCCGGCAGGGTTTGCGCCTGGCCGTGGGCATCGATCCAGGTGCCCGTGAGGTATGGCGCCCCATCCTTGTGGCGCATACGGTAGAGCATCACATGCTCGCCGCTGTCCAGGTGCAGGGAAAACCAGTCCCAGCCCGTCTGGTTCGCCGTCAGCGGCTGGCTGCTCCATTCGCGGTCAAGCCAGGCCGGGCCGCTGACCGTATAACGCTGGCCGTCGATTTCCACATGACCGCTGGCCTGGAAAAACGGTTGGCTGTAGTAGTACGACGCCTGGCCCTGTTCGGATTTCTGGCTGAACCCCTTATCGCCCTGTAGCACCAGCGGACGCGTCGATGTGAGGCGCAGCTCATAACTGAAATGTCGGTCACGCGCCTTGAGCTGCATGTCCGCCAATGGCTCGGGCCCAGACGCTTGTGTAGCGAACCGCCAGTCATCGATCCAGGCGTCGAAAGGGCTCGTCTGCACCCCCGCCTGGCCCACGCCGCCCCGTGCATAGCGCTCAGCCGCATGATGGACGGTGGAGGACGTGACCGCGGCATGCCCGAGCCAGATTGTCTGGTTGCGCCAGCCGCTGGCCTGGGGCGCAGCGTTCAGGGCACTGCGAAACAGCGTCCATTGCACACCGTAATCGCGGCCCTCGGCATCCTTGAGATTGGCGGTGACGTACCACCACTCGATGCGAAACCCCTCATGAACGCCATGATCGGCGGGAAAACTGAATGCCCGCCCCGGCACCACGGGCGTGAACGTGCCGGCCTGCTCACCCAGGCCGGCAAAGCCCTTCGGCGGCGGTTGCCGGTTATCACAACCGCAGAGCAGCGCCAGCACCATCAGGCCGAGTTTAATCTTCACGGGCAAAGGTCCTCAGCAAATCCGCCGGTTGCGTGCGATACAACGCATACAGCGGCCAAGCCGACGCCAGCAGGGTGGCAAACATCGCCAGACCCAGCAACTGCGCCAATTGCCACGGGAACACCCGCAACGGCAGGCGCCAGCCGAAGGCCTGCACATTGATCACCGCGTCCAGGCACCAGGCCAGGGCAATGCCCAGTGGCAAGGCCAGCACCAGGGTCAATAGCGCCAACAGCCAGGTCTGTCCGAGGTTGAGCAACATCAACTGCCGACGCGTCACCCCCAACGCCCACAGCGGCGCCAACTGACCGAGGCGGCTTTGGCTCTGGGTCAGCAGGCTGATGAACAGCGCCACCCCCGCCACCGCCAGCGTCAGGCTGTTGAGGGCAGCAGTGGCGGCGAAGGTGCGTTCAAAGACCTGCGTCGACCAGCCCTTGAGCCGGGCCTGATCGACGATTCGGCTGTCCTCCAGACGGAACCGGGCCTGCAAGGCCGTCAGCAGCGCCGGGATCGCGCTCGGTTCGATGCGCAGGTTGAAGCGGTTCGGCGTCAGTTGCGGCCAGTGCTTGAGCAAGTGGTCGGCATTGACCAGCACATGGCCCTTGGGGTTGCCGTAGTCGGCATAGATCCCGACGAGGCGCGGCGTCCAGGGGCCCTGGGGCGTTGCAATAGTCAATTGATCGCCAATGTTCACATTGAGACGCCGGGCCAGCTGTTCGCTGAGCATCAACGTGTCACCCGCCGCCAGTTGCTCCCAAGGCTTGTCGGAAACCGATTCCAGCAACGGCCAATGCTGGCGATAGGCGCTGTGGTCGATGATGCCGTAGATGTCCGTCGGCCAGCCTTGCAAAGGGATCGAGACCTGCCAGTTGGGCAATATCGTGGTGATCGCCGGCTGCTCCTTGAGCCAGGTGTGCAGCTCACCCGCCTGGGCCGGGGTTTGCGGACTGATATACAGCTCGGCGGTCAGCCGTTGCTCGAGCCAGTCACTGAACGTCTGGCGGAAACCGGCGGTCATGCTGCCGGCACCGATGTTTGCCGCCAGCGCCAACAGCAAGGCCATCAGGGCCAGGCTCAGCGCAGGCAGTTGCTGGCGGCAATCGGCGAGAAACCACTGCCCGAGCACAGAGCGGTTGCGGCGCAACAGCAGGTTCAGGGCGCTGTTGAGCAACACCGGCAAGGCCAGCGCCGCCCCCAGCAGCAAGGCCGTCATCAAGACAAAACCGCTGACCAGGCTGTCCCCCCAGATCAACGCCGCGAGCGCGAGCAATCCGGCCAGGGTCGCCACCCGACCCTGGCGCCGCAGCCAGCGGGCATGGGCCTGATGCCAGGCTTGGGGATTGGCCAGCGCCAACAGCGGCAGGCGCGCCGCCCGCATCAAACTGTCGGCTCCGGCCAATAGCGCGCCGAGCAAGCTCAGGCCCACGCCGCTGAACCACCACCCCAGGCTGAGATTCAGATTGCCGGCCACTTCGGCGCCGTACAGGCCGCGCAGGCTCGCCGCGACATCGGGCAACAACAGGCTGGCCAGCCAGTAGCCGCTGAGCACCCCGGCGATTCCGCCGAGCAAGGCCAGCGCGCCCAGTTCAAGGGCCAGGCTGGCGACCAGCACCCGCGCACTGACGCCACAAGCCCGCAGGGTTCGCAGCAAGCCGCGGCGTTGCTCCAGGGCCAGGCCAATGGCAGCGTGAACGATGAACAGCCCCACCACGAACGACAGCACCCCCAGGGCGTCGAGGTTCAGGTGAAAGCTTTCGGTCAGGCGTGACAGATTGTTTTCTTCATCGGCGTGCTTGAACTGCAATCGGCCGTTGAACACATCCGGCAAGGGCGCGTTGAACGTGGCAGGTAGCAGCAACCGCGACAGCTGCTCTGGCCGACCGAGTACTTGCTGGGCGAAGCCAATGTCCATCAACAGCACGCCCGGCGCCATATCTGCCTGGATCAGCAGCGGTGGCAGGGATTGTCCATCGACCGTCCGAGGCCGATCACCCTCGCTCAGTCCCAAGGCCTGCAAGGTCTGCGCAGCGATCCAGGTGCGGCCAGGGTCAGTGAAAAACGCCACCACGTCTGCCATCTCCCGGACCTGCCCCGCCACTGCCGCTCCAGGGGGCAAAGACACCGGATCGATGCCCATTAACTGCAGGCGCTGATCCTCGTGCCCCTGCAGCGTCACCCGAGCCTGCAACACGGGGGACACCGGCCATCCCAGACGACGCAGATCGACAAACCATTGCTGAGCGAAGGTGCCGCCACCGGGCGCACTGAGGCTGGCCTGGGGTTCGCCGCCAATGAGCTGGCTGGCTCGAGCGTAGCTGTCCCGAGCCTGACTGTTGAGCGCCTGCACGCCGGTGAGCAGGCTGGTGGCGAGCCAGAGTCCGGTCAGGACGCTGAAGAACTGCACCGGGTGCTGGCGCCAATGGCTGAGCAAGGCCTGGAGCGTCTGGCGAAGGATCATCACCCCTGAGCCACCTGCGCCAGACGCCCGCCGTGCAAGACCACGCGACGGCTCAGGCGGGCCGCCACCCGGGGACTGTGGGTGACCATCAGCAGGCTCGTCGGGCTGCCGTCCAGCAACTCCAGCAACAGTTGCAACACCTCGTCGCTGGTGGTCTCGTCGAGGCTGCCGGTGGGTTCGTCGGCCAGCAACAAGGGCGGCCGCGAGGCCAGCGCCCGACCCAACGCCACCCGCTGCTGCTGGCCGCCGGAAAGCTGTTCGGGATAGCGTCGCAGTAAATCCGAAAGCCCGAGCCGCTGCACCAGATGCTCTTGCCAGACGGGTTCATAACGTCCGCACAGGCGAGCCTGGAACGCCAGGTTATCCTCCACCGGCAAGCTGCTGATGAGGTTGAACTGCTGGAACACCAGGCCAATTTCGGTACGTCGCCAGCTCGCCAGTTGGCTTTCGCTCATGCCGTCAAGCCTGCGCTCGCCAAAGCGAATGCTGCCACGATCGACCTTGTCCAGACCGGCCACCAGATGCAACAAGGTGCTTTTCCCGCTGCCGGACTCGCCCATCAGTGCCAGGCTGTCGCCAGGAGGCAGCGTCAGGTCAATACCTTGCAGCACCGGCAATGGCCCTTGGGGCGTGGCGTAGCTCTTGAAAACATCGCGAACTTCAAGCATGAGACGGCTCGATGGATAAACGTGAGGCTCAGGATAGCGGAGTTGGCTGAGGGGAAGACCGAGGGTTGCGCTCAGGCGACGGGCAAACACCGCTTGTCGACGGACTCACATTCAACATTTCGCGAGCAGGCTCTCACAGCGATTGCGCCTGTCCCTGTGTTCTATCAAATGGCGGAAGGCAGCCGGAGTCGAACCTGCCCGGGAACGGATGCCGTCCCCAACCGGGTTTGAAGCCCGGCCGCGCCACCGGGCGCGATTGCCTTCCATGAACTCAGTCTTCTGTTTGTTGGGCCAGTGCATTGTCGAGCCGGATGTGGCGCCGGTCGCCAAAGCGTCGGGTCAGGCCGATTCGGTCGAAGTACTCCAGAATCTGAATACTGCGCTTGCGCCCCAGGCCCACGGCATCGCGAAACGCGGTGACCTGAATCACCGGGTCATCGCTGGCCAGTTGTACCAGCATAGCCGCCAATCGGCGCACCAGGGCCTCGGTATAAAACAAGTCACGGACCACTTGATGCATCCACCCCAAACGCGCCATCTTGCGCAGCAACAGGCGTACGGTGGCCTCTTCATGGCTTGTCGCTTTAGCCAGATCACGCACCCACGGCGGATCGAAACCCGCCTGTTCGAACAACGGCTGTAATTGTTGCCACAGGGTTTCGTCGTCTTCGCTCAATCGCACTTGGTGATCGGGCAAGTGCAGCCAAGGGCCGCTGGCGACGATCGCACCGCTGGCCAGTAATTCGTTGAGCAGGCTGATAAAGGTCGGCCGGTCCAGCGCGGTGCCGGCGAAGCGACGCAGGCGATCCCTGTCTGGTCCCATTTGATCCGGTTCGAGTTGATGAAAGCGTGCCAGGTGTTCCAGCAGTGGCGCTTTCAAGGCCTCCCAGCGGGCAGCGCTGAACAGCAACGGCCCTTGCCGCGTATCGATCAAGCGCACGTCATCGGGCAACACCCAGCTATCGCGCGGACGATTGAACTGGCGTTCCAGACGCTGCGGATCAAGCCCGGTGTCGCTGTTGGCCAGCAGCGCCGGCAGTGCGTCTTCCAGGCTGGTCGTGGTGGCCAGCGTCTTTAGCTGCGCCAATCTTTCGGGGCTACGGTGGTGTCGGGCCGGAGCGAACGGGTCAAGCACCCGGCCACCGCCAAGAGTGCGTTGAGCGCTTGGGTCGCGCAGGATCAAACGATCGCCCTTCACCGCCAGCACCGGCGCGTTCACCCGCAATTGCGCGAACATCTGCTCACCCGGTGCCAGGCTGACGCCCTCCAGCAAGACCACTCGCCCGGTCACGTCCTGAGTGCCGAGATGCACGTGCACTGGCTGAAAGTGCTCGAAGCTTCGCGCCTCGCTGACCAACAAAGTCATCTCGATATCCAGACGCTGGGGCGGCGCATGCAGCCATTCGGCCAACAACCATTGGCCCCGGTGAACCTGCTCCAGGGCCAAACGGTCGGCACTCAGGTTCAGCGCGACTCGCTGCCCGGCCGTTGCGCTGTCAGCCGCCTGATTCTGCGCATGGAGGCCTCGCACCCGCACCGGTTTGCCCAGCGGACTCAACATCAGCGTATCGCCCACGGCCACTTGGCCAGACAACGCGGTGCCGGTCACCACGATCCCGGCACCGGCCACACTGAAAGCCCGATCAATCGCCAGGCGAAAACCGCCGCTGGCGCTGCGTTGAAGCACCTCATGTTGCGCATCCAGCAAGGCTTTACGCAGTGTCTCGACGCCTTCGCCGGTCACACTCGACAGCGCGACTTTCGGCGCGCCGGCATATGGTCCGGGTGCGAGCAATGCTTCGATCTGTTCTTGGACGGCTTGCACACGAGCAGGGTCGACGCGGTCGCATTTGGTGATTGCAATCAGCGCCCGAGGGATGCCCAGCAATTCGACAATCGCCAAATGTTCGCGGGTCTGAGGCATGACACCGTCATCGGCCGCCACCACCAACAACACCAGATCAATGCCCTGAGCACCGGCGAGCATGTTGTGGGTAAAGCGCTCATGGCCGGGGACGTCGACAAAACCGGTCAGCGCGGCGCCCGGTTCCAGCGCCGCGTAGATGTAGCCGAGGTCGATGGTCATGCCGCGTTCGCGTTCTTCCCGGCGGCGGTCGCCGGCCTGGCCGGTCAGTGCCTGGAGCAAGGAGGTTTTGCCGTGATCGATGTGCCCCGCTGTGCCGACAATCACCCGTCCTGGCCCTCCTCCTGCAGTTGATTGAGTTGGGCCAACCACGCGGCTTCGTCGTCGAGTTGGCGCAAGTCCAGCCAAAGCGCATCGCCGTCGATGCGCCCGAGCACGGGAATCGGCAACCGACGAAACGCCGCTTCCAGCCCCATCAATCGCCGCCCGCGCAGACGTTTGGATACGTTGGGCCGCAGGCATAACGCAGCACTCGGTAAGCGCGCCACTGGTTGGCTGCCGCTGCCGATCATGCCCAGCGCTGGTACCGCGCTGATGCTCCAGCCGTCACCCAATACCTGTGCCAGTGGCGGTTGCAGGCGTTCGGCCTGGGCGAAGATGTCGGTTTGGGGGCGGGTCAGCAGGCGCAGACTCGGCAGGCGTTCGGCCAACCGCTCAGGATCGCGGTACAGCGCCAATACGGCTTCGAGGGCTGCCAGGGTTAGCTTGTCGACCCGCAGTGCGCGCTTGAGCGGATTCTTCTTGATCTTCGCGATCAGGTCTTTGCGGCCGACTATCAACCCGGCCTGGGGACCGCCGAGCAGTTTATCGCCGCTGAAGGTGACGATATCCGCGCCATCGATCAGGGCCTGGCGTACCGTCGGTTCGGCGGGCAGGCCCCAGCGAGTCAGGTCCAGCAGACTGCCGCTGCCCAAGTCTTCGAGCAGCGGCAGTTCGTGGCGGTGAGCCAACTCCGCCAGTTCAGCCGTCGGCACCCGGGCGGTGAAACCTTCAATTGAGTAATTGCTCGCATGCACGCGCATCACCAGGCCACTGCGCGGACCGATGGCCGCCTCGTAATCGCGGGCATGGGTGCGGTTGGTGGTACCCACTTCGTGCAGCCGCACTCCGGCGCGGGCCATGATGTCGGGAATGCGGAAAGCGCCGCCGATTTCGATCATTTCACCACGGGAAATGATGCCTTCCTTGCGCGCGCCCAAGCTATTGAGGGCGAGCAACACGGCGGCGGCGTTGTTGTTGACCACGGTCACCGCTTCGGCGCCGGTCAGCTCGCGGATCAACCCTTCAATCAAATCATCGCGGTCGCCGCGCTTGCCGCTGTGCAGATCAAATTCCAGATTGAGCGGATAGCGGGCGGCGAGCTGAACGGCTTCGATAGCCGACTCCGGCAGCAACGCGCGCCCGAGGTTGGTGTGCAGCACCGTGCCGGTGAGGTTGAACACCCGACGGACCTGGCTGCGATGCTGGATCGCCAGACGCTCACCCACCCTTCCCGCCAATACGTCGGGAGCTATTTCAACGGCAGCGAGTTCAACCTTGAGCATCGGCTCGCGCAGGTCCTCGAGCAGTTGTCGAAGGCCGGCCAGCAGCGCGTCACGCCCATAACGCTCAGCCAACACCTGGCAGGCGGGATGGCGCAGCAAGCTGTCGATGGAGGGCAGCCGCAAAACTGGGCTGACGGAGGTTGCAGACATCAGAGGCTCCCGGAAGCGAATGACCGTCGCGTCTGAGTGTAGCCGCTGAGCTCATAGGGATAGGCTTAGGAGGACAGGTTCAGTCGCCTCCCGGTGCCAGCATCAGATTCGGCGACGGGCGCTGGTAGCCTTCCTGCTCCAGGCGCATGTCCAGCATCAGGCTGGACAGGTCCGCCGAGAGCGCTTCGGCTTCGGCGTCGTTTTCCAGGTAGCTCAGTTTCAGATAGCTGTTGCAGCCGGGGCAGACTTCCGCCCGCAACGGCGCCTGATTGGCAGCATGCCGGTCATCCTCGAAGCTGACGTATTGAAGCCCCTTGCTCTGTTCGCAATACACGCACTTGACCCGCACCGCATGCCATTCGCAAGCGCACAACGAGCACACCAGATAACGCAATCCGTTGTATTTACCGCGATGACGAATCACTCCGGCCATCGCCGGTGAACCGCAGGCCGGGCATTGACTAAGACTGTCGCCGCGCTTGAGTTCAAGGTTCGGTGAACTCAGCAGCCAATGGCTCCAGGCCGCTTGCAGCGCTGCACCGAGGAACGGCACCAGCTCTGCCGGCAGCATTGAATACTGGCCGCTGACCAAGGCAATCGCCCACGCCTTGAGCTTCCCCGGATTGGCACTACGCAAAGTCGCCACGGCATTTTCTACCGCCGATTGTGGCGGTGGCTGATAGCGCTGCAACAAGGCTTGGAGATACGGCAACCAAACGTTTTCGCGCACCAGACTGTCGGCCGCGAACGGTGGCAAACCATGTTCCACGCACACCCGAAGACGTTCGGGATCGGGCATGGCGGCCACGGGCGGATCGTCCATCAATTTCTGCTGAGCGTGGCACAGCCCCGCGATCAAGCGCAGATAGGCCGCCATGGGATGCCCGTCGGCCAGGTGCTCCAGACGCAGCGCGCGCAAGGTGAACAGGTTATTCGGTGGCAGGTACAGAAACGGCGGTGAGCTCGCCGCCGCTTCTATCTGCCCAGGCTCAAGGATCGTGGCCACGGGGTCATCCTTTTCTGCTGATCGGTCGCTCAGGCGTCTGGTCTCGGGTCACTTCCCGGTACCAGAGTTCATGGTGTTTTTTCGCCCAGGCGCGACTGACTCTGCCACGCACCATGGCATGGACCGAACCACGAATCCAGATACCCGCATAGATGTGAACGATGATGCTCAGCACCAGGATGAACCCTGCCAGCGCATGCAGCAGCATCGCCCAGCGAATACTGGTGATGCCGAAGTACGCGCTGAACCAGGCACGCCAGATCACCAACCCGCTGAACAGCAGCACCAGCATGCAGATCAGCAAGACCCAGAACAGCACTTTCTGCGCCGGGTTGTATTTGCCGATTGGCGGTACGCCCTCCTCCTCGTTACGCATGACCGTCCCGACGCGCCTGAGCCACAACCGGTCGTTGGCGCTGAAGTAGTTCGCCCGCCAAAAACTGCACACCAGGCCGAGGAACAGCACAAACATCGCCACGCCCATGTACGGATGCAGAATGCGCGTCCACGAACCGCCGCCAAACAGGTTGCTGAGCCAGAACAATCCCGGATGGAACAAGGCCAGCCCCGACAGCGCGGCCATGAAAAACAGAATCGCCACCAGCCAGTGATTGGTGCGCTGGTTGGAGGTGTAGCGCAGGATCGTTTTGTCGTTCATGGCCTGTCCTCCCCGCCGGGTTTCGTCGGATCAAAGGTGTGTACCGATGGATCGAATTCATGCACCGCCGGGTCGAGGGTGACTGGATGTTCGTCTTCCTCGACCCGTTGTGGCCCGACGCGCACGTAATGGAAGAACCCGGCCAGCACCGCCGCGCCCATGGCCAGCAACGCCAGGGGTTTGCTCAGGCCTTTCCACAGGTCCACCAACGGACTGATCACCGGGTGATCCGGCAACCCGGCATACAACCTGGGTGTGTCGGCATGGTGCAGCACATACATGACATGCGTGCCGCCGACGCCTTCGGGATCATACAAACCGGCGTTTTCGAAACCGCGACTCTTGAGGTCGACGATACGTTCGGCGGCGTGCTCCTTCATGTCTTCCTTGCTGCCGAAAACGATGGCGCCAGTCGGGCAGGTTTTCACGCAGGCCGGTTCCAGCCCCACCGCCACCCGGTCCGAACACAGCGTGCATTTATAAGCCTTGTGGTCCTTTTGCGAGATGCGCGGAATGTTGAACGGGCAACCGGTGATGCAATACCCGCAACCGATGCAATGGTCCTGATCGAAATCGACGATGCCGTTGACGTGTTTGATGATCGCGCCGGGGCTCGGGCACGCCGCCAGGCAGCCGGGCTCGGCGCAGTGCATGCAGCCGTCCTTGCGGATCAGCCATTCGAGGTTACCGGCGTCGGTTTCATGCTCGGTGAAGCGCATCAAGGTCCAGGTATCTGCGCTGAGGTCTTGAGGGTTGTCGTAAGTGCCGAGGTTGTGACCGACATCGTCGCGCAGCTCGTTCCATTCCGAGCAGGCGACCTGGCAGGCCTTGCAGCCGATGCACTTGGTGGTGTCGATCAGCTTGGCCACTGCCTCTTGCGTGCGCACCGAGGGCGGCATGGTGGTGGTGGCCGAACGGGCGATGATGTCTTGGCTGGCCATTTAGACTTTCTCCACGTTGACCAGGAATGACTTGGATTCCGGGGTCTGTGTGTTGCCGTCGCCGAGGAACGGCACCAGGGTGTTGGTCAGGTAACCGTGACGGGTGGCGCCGGTGAAACCCCAGTGCAACGGGATACCGATCTGGTGCACCACTTGATTGTTGACCTGCAGCGGACGAATCCGCTTGGTCACCACCGCCACCGCTTCGATGTGCCCGCGCTTGGAACTGACCCGCACCCTGTCACCAGCAGCAATGCCCTTCTCCTTGGCCAGGACTTCACCGATTTCGACAAACTGTTCGGGCTGGGTAATAGCGTTGATCGGGCAATGCTTGGACCAGAAATGGAAGTGTTCGGTCAGCCGGTAGCTGGTCGCCGCATAAGGGAAATCCTTGGCCTGCCCGAGCGTGTCCCAGACTGAATCGAAGATCCGCCCGGCCGGGTTGCTGGTCGCCTGCTTGTTGTTGGGGTGCATCGGATTGATGCCAATGGGCGTCTCGAACGGTTCATAGTGTTCCGGGAATGGCCCTTCGTTCATCTTGTCGAGGGCGAAGAAACGCGCCACGCCTTCGGGGTTCATGATGAACGGGTTGATGCCCGCTTCCGGTGCGGCGTCGGCCTTGTAATCGGGCACGTCGGTGCCGGTCCAGACCTTGCCGTTCCACCACACCAGCCGTTTTTTCGGGTCCCATGGTTTGCCTTGAGGGTCGCAAGAGGCGCGGTTATAGAGAATCCGCCGGTTCATCGGCCAAGCCCAGGCCCACCCCAGATTCTGCTTCATGCCGAAAGGATCGCTGTTGTCACGCCGGGCCATCAGGTTGCCCTGTTCGGTCCAACTGCCGCAGAAGATCCAGCACCCGGACGCCGTGCTGCCATCGTCCTTGAGTTGGCCGAAGCCGGACAGTTGCTGACCCGCCTTGATCACCGCGCCTGAAGCGTCGGTGACATCGGAGACGGCGTGGCCGTTGAATTCCCGGGCCAGCTCTTCCGGCGCCGGGTCATCCGGCACTTTGTAGGGCCAGTCGAGCTTGAGGATCGGCTCGGCCCCAGCGCCACCATTAGCCTGGTAACGCTTGCGCAGGCGCAAGAACAACTCGGCCATGATCTTCACGTCCGTGCGCGCCTGCCCCGGGCCATCGGCACCCTTCCAGTGCCATTGCAGCCAGCGACCGCTGTTGACCAGCGAACCGTTTTCTTCGGCGAAACAGGTGGTGGGCAGACGGATGACTTCGGTCTGGATCTCGGCCGTTTGCACATCGTTGTAAGGGCCGGCGTTGCGCCAGAACTCCGAAGTTTCGGTGGCCAGTGGGTCCATCACCACCAGCCACTTGAGTTTGGCCAGCGCCTTCATTACCCGGTTCTTGTCCGGCAAGGCTGCGATCGGGTTGAAGCCCTGGCACATGTAGCCATTGACCTCGCCCTTGCCCATCATATCGAACATTTTCAGGATGTCGTAGCCGGGAATGTCCAGTTTGGGCAGCCAGTCATAGCCCCAGTTATTCTCGGCAGTGGCATTGGCGCCGTACCAGGCTTTCATCAAGCTGACGTGAAACTTGCCGTAGTTCTGCCAGTAAGACATCTGCCCGGGACGCAGCGGCTTGAGTGCGCGCTTGGCGATGTAGGCGTTGTAATCCTGTTCGGCCTCGGTCGGCAGGGTCAGGTAACCGGGCAGCAGGTTGGACAGCAAGCCCAAGTCGGTCAGGCCCTGGATGTTGGAGTGTCCGCGCAGCGCATTGACGCCCCCGCCCGGCATGCCGACGTTGCCCAGCAGCAGTTGCACCATGGCCGCGCTGCGGATCATCTGCGAGCCGGTCGAATGCTGAGTCCAGCCCAGGGCGTAGAGAATCGTCATGGTTTTGCCCGGTTGCGAGCAGGTGGCGATCTCTTCCCAGATTTTCTGCATTGCATCCACGGGCATGCCGCAGACCTGACTGGTCAGCTCCAGGGTGTAACGGCTGTAATGCTGCTTCATTAATTGATAGACGCAGCGTGGGTCTTGCAAGGTCGGGTCGACTTTGGCGAAACCGTCCTCGCCGATTTCGTAGCCCCAGCCGGACTTGTCGGTATAGATACGCTTGCTCGCGTCGTAACCGCTGAACAACCCATCCTCGAAGCCGTAGTTGGCCTTGACGATGAATGACAGGTCCGTATAGGCGCGTACGTATTCGTGCTGGATCTTGTCTTCGGTCAGCAGGTAATTGATCAGCCCGCCCATGAAGGCAATGTCGGTGCCGGTGCGGATCGGCGCGTAATAGTCGGCCACCGAGGCGGTACGGGTGAAACGCGGGTCGACCACAATCAGCCGCGCCTTGTTGTGGGCTTTGGCTTCGGTCACCCATTTGAAACCGCAAGGGTGCGCTTCGGCGGCGTTGCCACCCATCACCAGAACCAGATTCGCGTTGGCGATATCGGTCCAGTGGTTGGTCATGGCACCACGGCCATACGTCGGGGCAAGACTTGCCACCGTCGGGCCATGTCAGACACGTGCCTGGTTATCAAACCCCAGCATGCCGAGACTGCGAATCACCTTGTGGGTGATGTACCCCGCTTCGTTGGACGATGCCGACGCCGCAAGGAAACCGGTGGTCAGCCAGCGATTCACCGTTTGCCCCTGGGCGTTGTTCTCGATGAAATTGGCGTCGCGGTCGGCCTTCATCAGGTCGGCGATGCGATCCAGCGCTTCATCCCAGGAGATTCGCGTCCATTGCGTGGTGCCGGGCTTGCGCACCTGCGGGTACTGGAGACGAGTGGGGCTATGAATGAAATCGAGCAGGCCTGCGCCTTTGGGGCAGAGGGTGCCACGATTGACGGGATGGTCGGCATCGCCTTCGATGTGGATGATGCTCTGGGCGACATTCTTCGCATTGTCGCCCAGGCTGTACATGATCAAGCCGCAACCGACCGAGCAGTACGGGCAGGTGTTGCGGGTTTCATGGGTATGGGCGAGCTTGAAATGACGCACTTGTTCGGCGAAAGCTGGCGTCGGGGCCATGCCCAGCGCGCCGAGGCTTGAGCCCGCAAGGCCGAGACCAGCGACCTTGAAGAACTGACGACGGTTGAGGTCCATCGTGCACTCCTGATCAGGTGGAAACCCGGTGCATTGGCCGGATTTTTCTGGACGATCACGGTGACGGCAACGGAACCACCGTCACTTCAAACTGTAGACAATGCTGTTTTTTGTGGTGGAAAAACCGACCGTCGGGTAATGCCACCAGCCAGCCAGGCACATCATTAACGAAGATCTACTGTGGGAGCGAACCTGCTCGCGATGACGGCGGCACATTCAACAGCGGTGCCGACTGCCCCGCCGCCATCTCGGCTTGAACCGGGCCCGGAGTGACAATCTGCT
This sequence comes from Pseudomonas halotolerans, assembly GCF_039581215.1. NCBI lineage: Bacteria > Pseudomonadati > Pseudomonadota > Gammaproteobacteria > Pseudomonadales > Pseudomonadaceae > Pseudomonas > Pseudomonas halotolerans. The sequence continues at coordinate 62,017 of NZ_JBCNTJ010000002.1, read as the reverse complement.
TGAGATCGATGTGTTTCCATTCAGGCGTCGCCCCCAGCCGCGCATTGAAGCGGTAGTTGAAGGTAAAGGCGTCTTCGGTCGGCTGGTTCAAGGATTTTCCATAGATTGCTTCAACACCGGTCGGGTCGTACCCCATCAACTGCAACAGCGTCGGGAAGATGTTGTAGTGGCTGGACCGGTCCTTGTTCTGCGCCCATGCCCGCTGCCAATCCAAGGTCTGTAACCGCGCGCCTTCTATAACCACCAGCGGCACGAGGCCCTCCTCCGCCACCGGGTCACCACCGCAATGGGTATTGAGCCCGGGGTTGCCGCGCTCGTGAAGGTCCTGGCCGTGATCAGAGGTGTAGATCAGCACGGCGTTGCTTAAATCGGCCTGCTGGAAGATCCGCCTGAAGAACTCTCCGACATTCCACAACAAGGTGTTCTGGTAGGCATTGCGATACAGCTCCCAGTCATGGGTCCGGCCATCAAAACCGTCACGCTGGCCGGTATCGGCGACTTCAAGAAACCGCCCTCGCGGCAGGGCGGGACGATAGCTCATGAACTCATCCGGGTACTTGTCATGCACGGGAAAATGCGCACCGAGCTTGTTCACCACCACCAGTTCGGCCCGGTCATTGCCCAGCCGCTCGATCAGTTGCGTGGCAACCGCCATGTCTCGCTCGAACACCGGGGTGCGGTCGAACTGCACGAAGTCGTCGATATCGTTTTTTTCGGTGTCAGTCATCAGGTTCTGAAGGTGACCACCGGTACGCTGGGCGTCGATATAGACCGTGCGCAACCCGGCGTTTTTGGCGTATTGCCAGATCGACGGCAACGTACTGTTGATGCGCACGTAATCGGCTCGGGTGCCACCGTAACGCAAGGTGACATTGGTGTCGGCGCTGCAGTTGGCGACGGAGGCCGCGTAACCGAAATTAAACACCTGCACCCCATCGGGCGGCGTCTTCAGGCCGCTTCGAACGCCAAAGGGCGTATTGATATCTAGATAATTTCCAGCGACGCTTTCATCGATGATCAGCACAATATCATGCTCGATCGCCGATGTTGTCCGCACCAAGCGGACCGGCTCCCGAGGGCCGACAGTGTTGTGCAGGGCTTCATAAACGAACAGATTCAGATAGGCCAGCGGTGTGTACATCACCGGCAGCCCCCGCGCCCCCTCGCCCGCCCGTACGAATAGAACGCCACTGAGCAACAACACCCCCAACACAGGCGCGGCGATGGGCAAATAACCGGGCAATGGCAGCGACCGCCGAGGTTTGAGACCAATCCCCAACAGCAACAACAGGCCGCCGGTGGCGGCGCTGACAATCACTTCGCGATACTGGTGGGCCGCCTCCCCGATAAAACCACCCGAATACACCAGCGACACAAACTGGCTGTACGTCAGGTAGCTGTCGGTCACCCGCGTGTAAACCTCGAAGAACACCGCCGAACCAAACATTGCCAGTGCGAACAGGTGACGCACGAAGGTCTGGCGAATGTATGCACTCATCCACAGCGCCACCACCAACACCACGAACATCGCACCGAACAGCAACGTGGCGAATCCCAAACCCAAGGCATTCAGACGATCAAGGTAATAGTCATATCCCCTGATCAGGTACAGCACCAGCAACAGTTCCTTGAAGTATCGGAGCATGTGTTTCTCGACGATTTGGCGGCGTTGGAGACGGGGTCGTTTTCTGCACGTTAGCAGCGGTGTTCCAAAGCGCAAGAAAAGGGATGAACGGCCAAAGCGTCAAAAAAAAGTTAGCCCAAAAATGACACGCTTTGAGCACGTAAAACGTAAAAATCTATGGATAATTACCGTTCATCGCCTAGTTAAATGCCGTTACAGCCCTTTAAAAACAGCACTTTTCCAAACCAGTCAATGACTTGATATCAAAAGGCCAAGCCCTGTCGAGTTTGCCAACAGTGACAACTGTCATTTTGCTGACACGCTTTTCTGAAGCTGCGCTATACCCCTCTAAACAGTTTCATCCGAGTTACATCAACCGTCTTGCGAGGCGCGCCAAAAATGGACGTGAGCGTATTTGGTACGGGGTATGTGGGATTGATTCAAGCGGCTGCGTTGGCTGACGTCGGCCACCGCGTTTTGTGCATCGACATTGACCCCAACAAGATTCGTCAGCTGCAGCAAGCGGTGCCACCGATCAGCGAGCCTGGGTTGTCCGAACTGCTCGAAGAGAACATCAAGAGTGGCCGGTTGCTGTTCAGCGATCAGGCCAGCGATGCGGTCAATCACGGCGAACTGATTTTCATCGCGGTAGGCACGCCAGCCGATGAAGACGGTTCGGCAGACCTGAGCCATGTACTGGCGGTCACCCGCCAGATCGCTGACTTCATGGACAGCGACCGTACCTTGATCATCAAGTCCACGGTACCGGTCGGCACTGCCGACAAGGTCGCCGAATGTGCCCGTCAGGCGTTGGCTCGCCGAGGTCTGAAACAGCTGAATGTGCGGGTGGTGTCCAACCCCGAGTTTCTCAAGGAAGGCAGCGCCCTGGCCGACTGTATGCGCCCGGACCGGATCATCATCGGCACTGCCGACCCGCTGGCCCGCGACCAGATGAGCGAGCTGTACGCGCCCTTTTGCCGTAACCGCGAAAAACTGATGTTCATGGACAACCGCAGTGCGGAACTCACCAAGTACGCCGCCAACGCCATGCTCGCCACCCGCATCAGCTTCATGAACGAACTGGCCAATCTGACCGAACACCTAGGCGCCGACATCGAAGCAGTACGCAAGGGTATCGGCTCGGACCCACGCATCGGCTATCACTTCATCTACCCCGGTTGCGGCTTCGGCGGTTCATGCTTTCCCAAGGACCTGCGGGCCTTGTTGCATACCGCCGAACAAAGCGGCATGCCCCTGCGCCTGTTGCGCAGCGTCACCGATGTCAACGACAGCCAGCGGCATATTCTCTTCGAGAAACTGACGCAACAGTTCCCCGATGGCCTGGCCGGCAAGTCCATTGCGATTTGGGGCCTGGCCTTCAAACCCAACACCGATGACATGCGCGAAGCCCCCAGCCGCTACCTGATGGAAGCGCTGTGGCGCGAAGGCGCGCGGGTCCACGCCTACGACCCGGAGGCCATGTCCGAATGCCGGCGCCTCTACGGCTACCGCAAGGACCTGAACCTGTGCGCCACCCGCGACGACACCCTGGAAGATGCAGACGCCCTGGTGATCTGCACCGAATGGAAAAACTTTCGCGTGGTGGATTTCGACCTGTTGGCCAACAAGTTGCGCGCACGGGTCATCATCGATGGCCGCAACCTGTACAACCCCGAACACCTGGCCGCCGCCGGCCTCTTGTATCGCGGCATCGGGTTGCGTCACACCGTGCCCAGCACTCTGCCCCAGGGGCCACGGGCGTGAACATTCTGGTGACCGGCGCAGCCGGTTTCATCGGCGCCCATTGCGTACTGCGGCTGCTGCGCGACGGCCATCAAGTGTGGGGGCTGGACAACTTCAACGACTACTACGACCCGCAGCTCAAGCACGATCGCGTGGCATGGGTAAAGGACCAGGCCGGGGACTTTACGTTGGCACGGGTGGACCTGACCGACGCCTCGGCCATCGATGAGTTGTTCCAGTCGCACCGCCCCGACGTGGTGATTCATCTCGCCGCCCAAGCCGGCGTGCGTTACTCCCTGGAGAATCCGCGGGCCTATGTCGACAGCAACCTCACCGGGTTCCTGAACATTCTGGAAAGCTGCCGCCGCCATCCGGTCAAGCACCTGATCTACGCCTCCTCAAGCTCCGTGTATGGCGCCAACCAGCGCACACCTTACTCAGTACAGGACGGCGTGGACCATCCGCTCTCGCTGTATGCGGCCAGCAAGAAAGCCAACGAGTTGATGGCCCACAGTTACAGCCATCTATTTGGCATTCCGTGCACCGGCCTGCGGTTTTTCACCGTGTACGGCCCCTGGGGCCGGCCGGACATGTCGCCGATCCAGTTCGCCCGCGCCATCGCCGAAGGCCGCGTGTTGCAGTTGTTCAACCATGGCGAGCACCAGCGCGATTTCACCTACATCGACGACATCGTCGAAAGCATCGCCCGGCTGATCGAACGCCCGCCCCATGCCACGCCACAGTGGGATCGCGATCAACCGGACCCGGCCACCAGCGCGGCGCCCTGGCGGATCTACAACATCGGCGGGCAGCACCCGGTGGCGCTGTGCACCTATGTAGCGCTGCTGGAAAAGCACTTGGGGCAAACCGCCCGGATCGAACTGCTGCCCCTGCAACCGGGGGATGTGTTGAACACCTGCGCCGATGCCAGCGACCTGGCACGGGCCACCGGTTTTCAGCCGCGCATCGAGCTGGACGAGGGCCTCGGCCGCTTCATCGACTGGTTCCTCGATTACTACGCCCTGCCTATCGCCGACACCGCTTGCAGCCAAACGCTTGCGACCAACCTTCAGCGGAGGAGTCTATGACCCGACATGAACAAAGCATCCCTCTCACCGCCCGCGGGGGCGACAAGCGTGTCGATCCCGAGCACCGCCGACGCCTGGACGCGGCCATCCATCGTCAGGGCCGTGGCTGGCTGACCGGTCGCGACGGCGGTCGACCCTGGACGGTGTCACGCACCAACCGGGTGGTGGCCTGTCTCGGCGCGTTGTCGATTCTGCTCCTGCTCAGCCCACTGATGCTGGGCCTGGCACTGCTGATCAAGTTCTCAAGCCCCGGTCCCGTGCTGTTCGTGCAGAAACGCACCGGATACCGCGGCCGGGTCTTTGGCATGTACAAGTTTCGCACCATGGTGGCTGATGCCGAGGCGCTCAAGGAGTCACTGCGCCACCTCAACAAGCACGGCGCCGATGCCATCGACTTCAAGATCGACAACGACCCGCGCATCACCCCCGTCGGCCGGTTCCTGCGACGCAGCAGCCTCGACGAGTTACCCAACCTGATCAATGTGGTGACCGGCGACATGCGCCTGGTCGGCCCGCGGCCGACCTCGTTCAACGCCTACCGCTACAAGGACAACCATCTTGTCCGCCTGAGCATCTACCCCGGCCTGACCGGCCTGTGGCAGATCTCCGGGCGCAGCAATATCGACTTCGACCAGCGCGTGGAACTGGACCTCAGCTACATCGCTGAACAAAGCCTGTTGCTGGACTTGAAGATCCTGATGATCACCCCTTTCAAAGTTTTCAGCGGCCACGGAGCGAGTTAAATGGACGGTTCAACCAATATCCTGACCATCGCCAGCCCGAGCGAGACCAACCTGACCTCGACCGTGCTCGACCCTTCCTTGCGAATCCTGCTTCTGACGGCCGCCAACACCGGCACCGGAACCAGTACCAGCGCCATGGCGCTGGCTGCTCAACTGGCGCAGATGAGCAGCGGACGCGTGCTGCTGGTGGACGCCAGCCAGTCGCCGCACAACCTCAGCCAGCAACTGTCGCTGCACAAAGAGCGCGGCTTCAGCGACCTGCTGTTCAACAGCCTCGCCCCGCCCCTGCTGCAGGACTGCGTGGTGCAGACCTCCAGTCTGCCCTTCGACGTGCTGCCCAACGGCCGCTTGGGGCGCAATGCCGAACGTCTGAACGCCGAGCAGCTTCGCCCGCTGTTCAAGCAACTGGCCGGGCAATACCGCTTTGTGGTGATCGATGCCGACGCGGTGTATTCGGCCTCCGACACCTTGGTCATGAGCACCCAGGTGGACGGCGTGGTGCTGGTGGTACGCGGTGAAGACACCCGCTGGGAGGTGGCCCAGGCCGCTCGCCAGCGGCTGGCCCAAGCCGGCGCCAAAGTGGTGGGCAGCGTGTTCAACCGCCGCAAGTACTACATGCCCAAGTGGCTCTACAACAACCTGTAAGCCTGCAAAAGGATGACGAGATGAACGCCAGATTGCTTGTCCTGCTGCTGTTGCCGCTTGCCGGTTGCAGCAGCCACACCGAAACCCGCTCCATGCCGGTGCAGATCCTCACGGCCGCACCGGCCAACGCCCAGGCCACCGACATGCCCCGGGTCGAACAGACCCTGCGCCCCCAGGATGTGCTGGATGTGATCTTTCACATCAGTACCTCCGGCTCGGACGCCTACCGGGTCCAGCCGGGCGACCAGGTGGCCCTGAACTTCACCGCCGCCAGCCAGCTCAATGGCGCGCAACAGGTCATGCCCGACGGCAGTATCGAGCTGCCGGGGGCCAACACCTCGGTAAAAATCGCCGGCCTGACCACGGATGAAGCGCGTCTGGAGGTACAGCGTGCCTATGACCGGAAAATGTTGTTCCAGCCCAACCGCAATCAATTGACGGTGCAGGTCACCAGCCCGCTGAGCAACGAGACAAAACTGCGCAACACCCTGACCCACCCGGGCACCGGCATGAGCCGGGAGATCACCGTGGGCCGGGATGGTTACGCAAGTTTCCCGGAAATCGGTGCCGTGCCGCTGCAAGGCATGACCGTCAATCAACTGGAAACCTACCTCAACGAGCGCTACGCCCAATTGCCGGGCCGCATGACCGTCGATGTGCTGCTCAAATCCACGGCCGGTAACGAAATCTATGTCCTGGGCGAAGTCGCCCAGCCCGGTTCCTACCCGATCCGCCGGCCGATCTCGGTCCTCGAGGCCCTGACCCTGGCCCGTGGCACCAACGTCAAGGCCCGACTCGACTCGGTGGTGATCATGCGCCGCAACGGCAACCAGGTCGAAGCCCGCCACTATGACGTGGAAAAAGCCCTGAGCGGTGACGCCTCGCAGATCGCCTACCTGCAACCGGAAGACATGCTTTTCGTACCCAAGACCGGTCTGGCCAAAGCCGGTGAAATGGCCCGGCAACTGGCCGACGTGGTGCTGTTTCAGGGCGTGGGGTTCAGCTTCGGCTACCGCGTCGACAACAAAGGCAGCGACAACTGAAACTCAGGTGATTGATCATGAACCCCAAGGAAAACTATCTGCATGAGTTCTTCAGGATTTTCTTCGCCAACAAGCAGTGGGTGAAGCGCGTCTTCCTGATCTTCGCCGTGATCGCCCTGGCGCTGCCGTTGATGCTCAAACAGAGCTTCGACATCACCGCTCAGGTCATCGTCCAGTCGAAAAAACTCTCCCAGGGCGACGCCACCACGTCGCTGAACCAGGAAAACGCCACCTTCATTCCGCCGTCCCTGGCAGACATGGAAACCGAGAGCAATATCCTGCGCTCGCCAGCGCTGATCAGGCAGACCATCAGCACCCTGCGCGACCAGGGCGAGTACACCCCCAGCCCCGGCATCTTCAACAAATGGGTGAGCGAGCCGCTCAAGCACTATGTCACCACACCGCTGCGCGAGTATGTCGTCAACCCGTTGCGTGACAGCCTGGGGCTGGAGGTCGATCCGGTGCGTGACACCACGCTCGACACCCTGACCGACGAAGCCATCGCCAACCTGAAAATCGAAACCCTGCCCGGCTCCAACGTCATTTCCATCATCTACAGCTTCGGTGACCCCGCCCAGGGCACCCGGTTCGTGGCGCAACTGCTGGAGAATTACCTCACCGGTCGCCAGGCCCTGCAATCGATCGAGCTGCCGCAAGCCTTCTATGAACAGAAGAAAACCCAATACCAGACTCGCCTCGACGGATTGGAAGGCACTCGCCTGGCATTGCTGGAAGACGTCAGCTCCTCCGATCCCAAGGAGGAAATCACCTTCCGTCTGAACGCCATCAACACCGAAGAACAGGCCCTGAACCTGTACCGCGATCGCCTGCTGCAAAGCCAGCGCTGGCTCGATTACCTCAAGACCAGCCTGACGGCGGCGAACAGCTCGCGGTTCAACGACTACACCTTCCCCTTCACCTTCACCACCACCGTGGACAACATCGCTTTCGAAGACCGGGAGATCAAACAACTGGGTGAGCAACTGACCTCCCAAGTCAGCCGCTACATGAATGACCTGGCGATCTTCCAGCCCGGCAGCGAACCGATGCTGTTGACCCGCGAACAGATCGCGCGCACTCGCCAGCAGTTTCTCAAAGTGGTGAGCAACCGGATCCAGGAACGCACCAACGACCTGGCGATCGTCAGTTCGGTGATCGACCAGAAAACTGCGCGCATCGCCGAGTTCAAGGAGCGCATCCATCAGTTGCAGCAAACCCAGAGCAAGCTGCGGCAGATGGACACCGAGATCAATGCCCTGCATGCGGCGTTCTCCACCTACGCCCAACGGTTCGCCGAAAGCAGCACCGCCCGCTCGCTGGACAACGACCTGTCCAACGCCCGCGTCCTGAGCCCGCCGTTTGAACCCACCGCTGCGGCGTTTCCCAAGCCGATGCTGATTATTACGTTCGGCCTGTTCAGCGGCTTGCTCCTGGCAATCGCTCTGGTCTATGTGCGTGAGTTCTTCGACCATCGCTTCAAGCACCCTGCCCAGATTACCCAGCAACTGGATGTACCGGTGCTGCTGGTGATCAATGAGCAGACCCCGGAACAGGTCAACCCCCACCGCAACTGGAGCCTGCCCAGCCTTGTCCATTGGGTGCGCAATTGAACGCGCCGGTGGGCCCGACTTGCCGCAGCAGCGCCCTGCCGATCATTCATTTGCTCGACAGCGGCGGCTTCTACGGGGCCGAGCGGATGTTGCTCGATCATTGCCTGGCCACGCCGGGGCAGCACCAAGTGCTGTTCCTGGCGGCGCCGCCGACGTTGATCACGCGCTTTCGCCAGGCCGGAGTCGATTGCCGCCACTGCGCCAGTTGGGCCGAGCTGGTGCAGCACCTGCGCCAGCGACGGGAGGAGCAGCCGCTGATCAACACCCATAACTTCAAGGGTCTGCTGTTCGGCTGGGCCGCGGCCACGCTGCTGCGCTTGCCCCTGGTCATCACCCAGCACGGCTTCACCCCGCGCAGCGCCAAGCAACGTTTCTACACCTGGCTGAGCCTGCAACTGTGCCGCACTGCCTCAGTCAACCGGGTGGTTTGCGTGGCCGAAAGCATTGCCGTGCTGCACCGCCAGGCCAGCGTGCGCGCGGAAAAACTCGACGTGATCCCCAATGGCCTGCCATCGGTCACAGCCCCCCTGCCTCATCGTGACGACAGGCTGCGCTGGCGGGTCGGCTACGTCGGTCGCTTGAGCCACGAGAAAGGCCCGGACCTGTTCCTCGACGCCATGATTCCCTTGTGCCAGCGGCATGCATCGCTGCACGCGGTAATGCTCGGCGATGGCCCGGAACGCCAGGTTCTGCTCAAGCGCATCGCCGACGCTGGCCTGCCGACGCGCATCGAGCTGCCCGGTTATCAGACCGACATGAACCCCTGGTGGAGTCAGCTCGACGCGCTGGTCATCAGTTCGCGCACCGAAGGCACGCCGATGATTCTGCTCGAAGCGATGCAGGCCGGAGTGCCGGTGGTGGCGTTTGGCGTGGGGGGCATTCCCGATGTGCTGCAGGACCGTCACAACGGCCTGCTCGCGACGCCGGCCGACAGCGCCGAACTGGCCCGGCAGATCGAAACACTGTTTGGCGAACCGCCCCTGGCGCGGATCCTGGCCGACAACGCGCGCCGCACCCAACGGGACCGTTATGACCTGCGCGCCCTGGCCGAACGCTGGTCGCAGCTCTATATCCGCACGGCACGGGAGGCTCGCCCATGATTGTCCCGCTCTCGATCGTCAGCCTGCTGGGCGTGGTTTGCCTGATGTTGCTGGCCAGCCCCTATCCCTTCCTGGCGCCGGGGGCGGTGCTTGGCCTGGTGGGCGTCGCCATGTTGTACCGCAAACCTGGCTGGGGCTTGCTGGGCATTGCCGCGCTGGTGCCGTTCGAAGGTCTGTTCAAGGAGAACGCCTTCTCGGGTAGCAAATTCTTCGGCGTGGCGCTGATTCTGATCCTGATGTTGCAGTTGGCGCTGCGTCAGATCCCTTCGTCACGCTTGCGCAGCAATATCTGGCGGCCACTGATCGCCTTCATGATGCTCTATGGCCTGAGCTTGTTGCTGTCGCAGAACCTGGGTCTGTCCATGACCCATTTGCGCGAACTGATGGTGGGGCTGATCCTGTTCGTGATCACCCTGCTGATCGGTCGCGAGCTGAACCTGGATCTGTTCTGCCGGCTGATGACCCTGAGCGTGAGCACCACCTGTGTGCTGGCCATGTTCTCGGCCAAATACCAGGACCAGGGCCGCGCATCCGGCCTGTTGGAAGACCCGAACACCTTTGCCCTCTTGATCGCCTTTACCGTGCCATTGGCGTTGCTGCTGGTGTTGCGCAGCCGGAACCTGCTGTACCGACTGTTCTGGGGCGGCTGTTTCATCCTGCTGCTGGGCGGCATGACCAAGACCGAATCGCGCTCGGGGCTGGTGGTGCTGTTGCTGAGCCTGGTGATTGGCCTCTATCACTATCGTGCACAGCTGCCGCGCATCCGCCCGCGACACCTGGGCTTCGCCATGTTCGGGCTGGCCATCCTGATTCCCTTGGGGATCGCGCTGATGCCGGCCGGCTACGTGGCGCGCATCCAGTCGCTGAGCATTCTCAGCGCTGGTGCCAGTGCCCACAAAGACGAATCCCTGGGCCGACGCGCCTCGTACATCGTGGTCGGCAGTCAGATGATCCGCGAGAACCCGGTGCTGGGCAGCGGTCCGGGCACCTTCCCGCTGCACTACGCGCCCACCGGCTACGCCAAGGCGTTCTCGGCCAATCGCAAGCTGGGGGATCTGTATCGCCGGGCCCATAACACCTATCTGGAAATCTTCAGCGAGATCGGCATCCCGGGCGGACTGATGTTCGTCGGCATGCTCGGCCTGGGCCTGTACAACCTGCTGCGCGCCCGCCAGCTCTGGTTGCAGCGACGAGACTGGACGCAGGCAGACTTGGTGACGCACCTGGGCATGAGCTTCCTGTCGCTGACGCTGTTTTTGATGTTCCTCAGCGCCCCGAACCATAAGCTGCTGTGGATCATGCTCGCCCTCACCAGCGTGTTGCGCTACGACGCCGAACAAGCAGCACCGCAAGAGGCCCGGCCATGACCTGCATCAGCATCGTAATCCCGATGTTCAACGAGGCCCGACACATTGGCCGGACGTTGCTGGCGGCGCAGGAAGCCGCCCGCCAGGCGCAGTTGGACTGCGAACTGATCGTGGTGGACAACGGCTCCGATGATCATGGGCCGCGCATCGCCAACGAACTGGGCGCGCGCGTGCTGATCGTACCCGGCGTGCACATCGGTGCCTTGCGCAACCGCGGTGCAGCCGTCGCCCACGGGGACTGGCTGGCGTTCATCGACGCCGACATCGAGATGCCGGCCAACTGGCTCACACTGTTGCTGGAGCTCCAAGGCCAGGGCGATGTACTGGGCCTGGACCTGGACACGCCTCGTCAGGCGCCTTGGTTTGCTCAAGCCTGGCAACGCCGCAGCCAACGTCCTGGCTCGCGGCCCTTGCACCGGGTGCAGTGGCTGCCCAGCGCCAACCTGTTGTTGCGTCGCCGGTGGTTTGAGCAGGTCGGGGGGTTCGACGAAACCCTGCGCACGGGCGAAGACAAGGATTTTTCCCTGCGCCTGCGCGACGCCGGTGCGCAGTTGCTGCTGGTCAATGAAAGCGTGGCCCTGCATTGGGGCTACGAAGGCAGTTGGCGGGAGTGGATGAGCAAGGAACTGTGGCGCCAGGGCAGTCATTTGCAATTGTTGCGCAGCCATGGTCCGAGCCTGCGTCTGCTGCGCTTTCCCGCGTTGTCCATCGGGGCCTGGGGCCTGGATTTTCTGGCGTTGGTCGCCCTGTTCCAGGGTCAGCCACGCATGGCCCTGATGCTGCTGATGATGACCTCTCTGCCGGCCTTGTTCCTCAGTCTGCGCCAAAGCGGCCGGGACCTGCGCCTGACGCTGCAATTGTGGGCCTTGCACGGGGTGCGCTTGCACCTGACCGGCGCTGCATTGCTTCTCAACCTTTTTCATTGGAACGTCAGGAGACCTGCCCGTGGCTGAATTTCTTTACTGGTCGTGCCTGTTGCTGCCGGTGTACGCCTACCTCGGTTATCCGCTGATGCTGAGCCTGCTGGCGCCGCTGTTTCCGGTCCGGCGCTACGGGCCGGCGTTGCCGATGGACGTCAGCATTGTCATCGCCGCCCACAACGAGGCACGGCACATCGAAGAGAAACTGCGCACCTTGCTGGCCCAGGACTACCCGGCGCGCTCGCTGCAAATCATCCTGGCCAGCGACGGTTCCACCGACGACACGGTGGCCTGCGCTCGGCAGGTCATCGACCCGCGCATCACCGTGCTCGACCTGCCGCGCCAGGGCAAGGCCGCTGCCCTGAATACCGGCGTCGCCCACAGCACCGGAGAGATCCTGGTGTTCACCGACGCCGACAACCAATGGGCCGACGATACCCTGGGGCACCTGCTGGCCCCGCTGGGCGATCAACAAGTCGGCGCCTGTGCCGGGCACATGGAAATCCCCGTGCCGGGCAAGGGCCTGAGCCTGGGCGATAGCTTGTATCGGCATTACGAAGGCTGGCTGCGTCAGGTGGAGAGCCGCACCGGCTGCATGGTCTCGGCCGACGGCGCCTTGCTGGCCCTGCGTCGCGAGCTGTTTGAGCCCATACCGGCGCAGGTCAACGACGACTTCTTCCTCAGCACCTGTGCGCCGGCGGCGGGAAAATCCATCGTGTATGCGCCACTGGCCCGGGTCACCGACCAGGGTGTGGACGAAGCCGACAAGCAGTTTCGCCGGCGCCAGCGGGTCACCGTGGGCGGCCTGCAAAGCCTGGCCCAGCGCCGGCAGTTGCTCAACCCCCTGCGTCACGGGCTCTACGCCATCGGCCTGATCAGCCACAAACTGATCCGTCGCCTGGCGCCGGTGTTGCTATTGCCGCTGCTGCTGAGCAACGCCTGGCTGTGGAATGACCATCTGTTCTATCGCCTGAGCCTGGCGGCGCAGCTGCTCGGCTACGCCATTGCGTTAATCGGCCTGCTGGACGTACGCCACCGTTTGCCCAGGCCCTTTCGCTTGGCCGCGTTCGTACTGGTGACGCTGGCGGGCATGAGCATCGGGCTGTGGCAGTTTCTGCGAGGCCATCGTTACAGCCAATGGAACCCCGAGCAGAACCGCTAAGGAGACGGCCCATGTCCATCAAACAAGTCTTCAAGCGCACCGGCGGCTGGCTGTACCTGAACACGTCCCTGGGCCGCGGCCCTCTGCGTGGTGCCGGCGTGATTCTGATGCTGCACCGGGTTCTTAACAATGACCGCGCCGCCGAACTGCCCCATCGCAACGAATTGTGCGTGGGGCCTGAAGCCTTCGAGCATTTGCTGATCTGGCTGCAACGCTATTTCGAATGCGTGCCCTTGATGAGCCTGCTGCTGGCGGACCCTGACAGCGTCCCGAACCGTCCGCGAGTGGCGCTGACCTTCGATGACGGCTGGCGCGACAACGCGATGAATGCCTTTCCTCTGCTGCGCCAATACCAGGTGCCGGCGAGTATTTTCCTGTCCACCGATTTCATCGGCAGCCGCCAGCACTTCTGGTGGGAAAGCATCGGAGAAACCCTGTGGGACAGCCACGGCCAAGTGGCGCGGTATTCGCTGATCGAGCACCTGCAAAACGCCGGCCGGCCGTTGCCGGTGATGCTCGATGACCTGGATGACCAGCGCCGCAGCCTGTCGCTGATGCACTATTTGCAGAGCCTCAAAAGCCTGGATCCGCAGGTCTTGAGCGACCTCACCAACGCTTGCCCCACGGGCGCGCAACCCCAGGCACTGGATTGGTTCCAGGTCCGGATGCTGGAGGATTCCGGGCTCATCCGCTTCGGCCCCCATGGTGCCAGCCACGCGATTCTCACCGGGCTGGATGATCAGCGCCTGCACGAAGAACTGAGCCGCAGCCGGGCGGCTCTGGAGAACGGTTGCGCCCAACCGCTGCCGGTGTATTGCTACCCCAACGGCGATCACGATGAGCGCGTACGCCAACAGGTGGCAGCCCACGGTTTTCCATTTGCCCTGGGCACCGAGACCGGTTTGTATCGCACCGACGGTGACCCGTTGAACGTGCCACGCTTCGGTGTCAGCCAACGCAATGCCCAGCACCCCGAACTGCTGGCCTGGCGCATTCGCCGGGGGACCCGCTCATGAGCCGCAGCCACTACCTCAAGCATCTGGCGCTGAGCATGGGCACGCGCCTGGCGATGATCGGTCTGCGCCTGCTGCGCAATGTGTTGCTGGCGCGAATTCTGGGGCCCAGCGAACGCGGGCTGTTCGCATTGCTGAGCACCCTGCCGGACCTGATCAGCGCCGTCACCAGTGGCGGCTTGAATTCGGCCGTGGGCTATCAAGCGGCTCAACAACGCTCGATGGGGGTGCTGCTCAGTCAGGTGCTGATCTTTGGCTGTCTGTTGGCCGGGTTGTTGACGGTGCTGGTGGTGGCGCTGGTGCGCGAGTTCGGTGGCGAACTGGACATCACCACTCAGTTGGGATTGTTGGCGTGGCTGCTGCTGTTGGCCGTGCCGTTGACCGTGCTCAAGAGCGGCCTGCTGACCCTGCACAATGCGTCCGGCGGCGTGGGCGCCTTCAATGCCCTGCGACTGATGGAGTCACTGGCACCGCTGTTGCTGTTCCTGGCGCTGTTCTGGATGTGGAAAGACACTGCCCTGGAAGCGGCGCTGATCAGTTGGCTGGCAGGGTTGAGCCTGGTGGTGTTGGCCGGTTGGGTCTGGCTGCGGCGGGACCACCCGTTCACCTTGCAATGGGATCGCTCCCACCAGAAGGAGCTGTTGCGCTACGGCGCCCGCAGCCACCCCGATTTGATGTTCCAGCAGGTGGTATTGCGTTCGGACTACCTGTTCATCGGTGCCCTGCTGGGCAGCACTGCCCTGGGTCATTACGCCATGGCCAGTGCCGCCGCCGAACTGCTGCTGATCGTGCCGGAAGCGGTCACCACGCCGCTGATGAAGCGCCTGCTGCAACAAGACACCGACATGAAACGCCTGACGCCCCTGGCCCTGCGCCTGACCGCCACAGTCATGCTCGGCGCCTGCCTGGGCATGGCGCTGATTGGCGAATGGCTGATCGTGACGCTGTTCGGCGCGGCCTACCAACCGGCGTATCCCGCCTTGCTGGCGCTGCTGCCGGGGCTGTTCGGGCTGTGTTACGCGAGCATCCTGCGCCTGGACCTGCTGGGCAAGAACCGGCCCGGTACGGTTTCGCTGCTGATGGGGGTTGGGGCGTTATTGAACCTGGCGCTGAACCTGGTCCTGATTCCGCGTTACGGCATCGTCGGAGCCGCCGCGGCTTCTTCGATCGCCTATATGGCCGTGACCGTCGCGCTACTGGCGATGTACTGCCGCCTCAGTGGCGTGGCGTTGTGGCAGACGCTGATCATCCTGCCCAGTGACCTGCTGCCGATGCGGCAGATGCTGATGGGGAAATCCGCATGAACGCCGTTGTCAGGCAGACCGCCATCGCGAGCAGGCTCGCTCCCACAGGGCCCGGCGCCGGGCACAAAAACTGCGGTCGCTACACCTCCAATGTGGGAGCGAGCCTGCTCGCGATGGGGTCGGCCCGGAGCCTATGCAAATCCGTCAGATCGGGTTTCTCCTGCCCGCAGACACCCTGTTTTGCCATGGACTGGAACACCCCCCTTTTTCCCCACCCTGTCACCTGTCAGGAGGCACCATGAAGTCCCTGCAAAAATTGCGTGACCGCATTCAGAAGAAAGGCCTGCGCGCCGTGTTCAAACAGCTGTGCAGGCGCTACGTGTATTTACACTCCCGACTGGTATGGCTGGAGCACGATGTGCGGCTCCCGCTTCCACCGCATAACCTCAAGCCCTATCCACCCATGCGCCTGGCGTTCATCACGGTCAGCAATGCCGACGCGTTTGCCCGGCACTTTGGCGACCGCGTCGAAACCATGCGCGAGCTCGCGGCCGAAGGCTACACAGGCTTGATGTACCTGGATAGTGAGGGCGACACCGTGGGTTTCGCCTGGGGTAGTACGCGAGACTATTTCGACCGCCATTTCTATCGCTGCAACTTCCCGATCCAGCCTGGCGAGTACTTTCAGTTCGGTGGCGAAATGATCCGTGCCTACTGGGGGTCCAGGATGTCGGCGGATATGCAGTTGGAAGTCTGGAAGATCATGGCAGACAAAGGTTGCGACACCATGGTCGATGTCTGCGACTTGCAAAACATCCCGGCGATCAAGATGCATCTGCGCATGGGCTTTCAGGAACGCGGCAAGATCACCCATGTGTATCGCCTGTTCGGTCACTGGCGGTTTTTCCGCGACACGTTTTACCGCGGCTCGGTTCTGGGCGATTTTCAGAAACCGGCCCAGCCGGTTGCATCGACTGCGGCGGCCTGATGGCCATGGCGATACGGCTCCAATGGTGTCGTTCCTTGCCGCCTCAGCGGCGTGGCGCCGTGGCAGACACAGGTCATCCTGCCCAGCGACTTGCTACCGATACGCCGCAGGCTGATGGGGACATCAGCATGAATGTGCTCGTCAGCCAAACCGCCATCGCGAGCCAGCTCGCGATGGTGGCCACTCCCCAACCCGCCACCCGTCAGGAGGCACCATGAACGTTCTGCAAAAACTGCTTGACCGCATCCAGAAGAAAGGCCTGCGCACCGTCCTCAAAAAACTGTGCCGACGCTACGTGTTTTTCCATTCGCAACTGATATGGATGGAGCGTGATCTGGTGAGCCCGATTCGACCCTGCAAACTCAAGCCTTACTCACCGTTGCGCCGGGAAGTCATCACTACCAGCAATGCCGATGCTTTCGCCACCCACTTCGGCGACCGCGTCGAGACCATGCGTGAGCTGGCAGCCGAAGGCCACACCGGCTTGATGTACCTGGACAACAAGGGCGACACCGTGAGTTTCATCTGGGGCAGTCAACGCGACTATTTCGACCGCCACTTCTATGGTTGCTGGTTCCCGGTCAAACCGGGCGAGTTCTTCGAGTTCGGCGGTGAAATGATCCGCGCCTATTGGGGCAGTCAGTTGTCGGTGGACGTGCAACTGGATCTCTGGAAGACCATGGCCGACAAAGGCAGCGACAAAGTAGTCGATGTCTGCGATCTGGAGAATATTCCAGCCGTCAAACTGCACTTGCGCATGGACTATCAAGAGCGCGGCCAAATCACCCATGTGTATTGCCTGTTTGGCCGCTGGCGCTTTTTCCGCGACACGTTCTATAGCGGCTCGCTGCTGGAGGCGTTTCGCAAACCCGCGCAGCCAACCGCCACCACGGCGACGGCCTGATGTCCATGGCGGTCAGGTTCCAATGGTGCCGCTCCCTGGGTGCGGACTTCCCCGCAACAGCTTATGAACAGCTGCGAACCCAGGTGGCCGACACTACACCGTTCAACACCTTGGCCTGGCTGCAAGCTGCGGAATTTGCGCTGCTGCCCGATCAGCAGCTCAACGTACTGCTTGGCTGGCAGGATCAGACACTGTGCCTGTGTCTGCCGCTGATAGCGGGGCGCGAGCGCATCGGCGGGCTGCGGTTTCGGGTATTGCGTCACTTGGGCTATCCATTGGCTGACCGCATCGCACCGCTGATACGCCTGGACGCCGAGGGGATGGCAGAAGCGCTGATGCAGATCCGCCAACATCTACCCCATGCGTTGCTGCAGTTGAATGAAGTCACCGAGCCGGTGGGTGAAGGCAGCGTCCTCAGTGCCTGGATGGCCCTGAGCTCCACCGGGGAACGGCGGCTCAGTTGTCGGGTGCCGGTGCATTTGATCAGCGACAGCGACCGCCAGGAAATTTCCGGTGATCCGCGCTACAAGTTACGCCGGGCGCGCAAGCGAATCGCCGCCTGCGGTGCCCAGGTCCGCCGGGTGACGCCGGACGCCATCAGCATGGGCCTGCTGCTGCACGACCTTGCCGAAGTCGAAGCAGCCAGCTGGAAGGGCGAAGAAGGTGTCGGCATTTTTGCCGACCCCGGGCGTCGGCAATGGATGAATCACGCCTTCACGGCGCTCGCCGCCGAGGGCATGGTGCGGGTGGTGATGCTGGAGCTGGACGGTCGCTGCATCAGTTATCGCCTCGGCCTGCTGGACCAGGGACGGCTGTACGACTACAACCTGGCGTTCCTGCCGCAGCATGCCGATCTGGGCAGCGGCCGGGTTCTGCTTGAGGAGTGGATTCGCTGGGGGCTCGATGACAACTGGCGCTGGATCGATGCGTCGCGGGTCAGCCTGGAGAACTCCAGCCATCAACTGCATGAACGCATGACCGGACAACTGGAGCACTGGCGTTGGAGTTTTTATTCGTGGCAGCCCGACGGCCTGGTATTGGGGCTGGCCTTACGGTTATGGAAAAGCCTCAAGCCGCTGCTGCACAAGCGCCCCGCCGGGCAAACCGCAACAGCCGCTTCGCCATCGCCCGCCAAGCACAAGGAGAATGTGAATGCCCCGCCAAGTGATCGTCAACGCTGACGACTTCGGACTCGACCTGAACGAAAACGCGCTCATCCTGCGAGCCTTCGAAGCGGGCGTGATCAGCTCGGCCACGGCCATGGCCAATATGCCGGCTTTCGAGCAAGCCTGTGAAATGGCTCGACAACCACTGCTCGACGGCCGAATCGGCTTGCATTTCAACCTCAGCTACGGCCGCCCACTGAGCCAGACCATTGCTCGGCGACCGGCGTTTTGCGACGCCCACGGCGAGTTCGACCTGAATCTCTCGCGCTACTGCCTGCGCCTCGGTTCAAAGGACCTCACCGCGGTACAGGAAGAACTCGATGCCCAATGGCAACGTTGCCTGGACCACGGCCTGCAGCCCAGCCACCTCGACTCCCATCAACACGTGCATAACATCTGGCCCATTGGGGAGCTGGTGGCCCGCTTCGCTGCCCGACAGGGCGTGCCGATTCGACTGGCGCGCAACCTGGGGGCGAACCTTAACCTGCCCAAGCGCCTGTTCAAAACGTTGCTCAACCGCCGCCTGCGCAGTCTGTGCGGCGCAACGGCCGACTACGTCTGCACACCGGCTGACCTGCACCATACGGCGCCGCCGGGCCACGGTTCGCTTGAGGTGATCGTTCATCCATTGCATCTGGAAGAGGATTTTGGCGACGCGAGCCTGGCGCCAGGGGACTCATTGACCCACGTGCTGCACAGACGCCTGGCGGGCGTGCCGAGGGTGGCATACAGCGCGGCGGTAAAGGTGTTGAGGCTGAGCGAATATGGGGATGTGCAGTGATTCGAGAGACGCGACCAAACAGGCCATCCGAAATCCATCCATCCTTCAGACGAATCTGATAAAAAAGCACCTTCATGTCTTGAGCAGCGAATCGCATCGATGTCTTCGTCTCTTCTCTCCCGCCTTGGGCGACGCTGGCTGGCTTTGCTCTGCATGATCACACTGGTGATCGGGCTGCCGGTGGGCTGTGGCGTGTTGCAGCACAAGGAGCGCGAGCTGGTATTTCGCATCGAGCCGGGGACGGCGACCTGGTTCAGCGGCTTGCCGGGCGACGTCCAGGAGTTCGACCTCAAGCCCAAAAGCTTCAAGGCCGGGGAAAGTATCCACGGCTGGTGGTGGCCGGCCGAACGCAAGAACGCGCCGGCGATTCTGTACCTGCACGGGGTGCGCTGGAACCTGACCGGTCAGTTGTTTCGTATTCGGCAGTTAAGGGCCCTGGGCTTTTCGGTGCTGGCCATCGATTACCGGGGTTTCGGCAAAAGCCAGGGCGATCTGCCGTCGGAAGCCAGCGTCTATGAAGATGCGCGCATTGCCTGGGAGCGTCTTGAAGTGCTGCAACCGGATCCGGCCCTGCGGCTGATCTACGGCCACTCCCTGGGTGGCGCCGTCGCCGTCGACCTCGCTGCGGAACTGGGCCAGAAGGCGGCGAAAGACGGCAGCCTCGTGCCCGCCCGTGGTCTGGTCATCGAGTCCACGTTCACCTCCCTGGGCGATGTCGCCACCGCCATGGCCAACACGTCCCTGCCGGTGCGCTGGTTGCTGTCGCAGAAATTCGACTCCATCGACAAGATCCGCGAGATCAACATGCCGTTGCTGGTGGTGCACGGCGCCGCCGACCGCTACGTCCCGCCGCGTTTCAGTGAGCAATTGTTCAACGCCGCCCAGGAGCCAAAGCGCCTGTTGCTGGTGCCGGGCGCGACGCACAACAACAGCATGAACCTGGCGGGCAGCACCTATCGGCAGGCATTGGAGGCCCTGATGAAAGCCGGGCCATCGCCGGTGGCCGGCCACCCTCCTACCAGAGCGGCCAAGGCTGGCTGATCACCTTTGCCGCCAATCCCCCTGTGGGAGCGAGCCTGCTCGCGATGGCGGTGGGTCAGTTTGCATACAGGCTGGATGTGCTGCCGTCATCGCGAGCAGGCTCGCTCCCACAGGAAGTTGTGTGCACTTCAGACGCCCTTTGGAGCCAGACACGAAAAAAAAAACGGCACCTTGCGGTGCCGTTTTTTCATTGCAGGTCCTGCTTTACTTACGTGCCGCTTCCCAGGATTTCAGCAGCTCGGCGTAGCTCACTGTCTCACCCTTAGGCTTCTCGTTGGCCAGTTTCGGCTTCGGTGCGCCCGGCTGGTCGAACCAGTATTGCGCGTCGCGCTCGGGGTTCATTTTCGGGGCGCAGGTGGCCTGGGCCTTGGAGCGTTCCAGACGGGTCATGATCGCGTCCTGATCCTTGGCCAAACCGTCGAGAGCCTGTTGCGGAGTCTTCTCGCCGCTGGCGGCTTCGGCGATGTGGCTCCACCACAGCTGCGCAAGGCGAGGATAATCCGGCACGTTGGTCCCGGTCGGGGACCATTGCACGCGAGCAGGGCTGCGGTAGAACTCCACCAGACCACCGAGTTTCGGCGCCAGGTCGGTCATGGCTTGGGAATTGATGTCCGATTCACGAATCGGCGTCAAACCCACAATGGTTTTCTTCAGCGACACCGTCTTGGACGTCACGAATTGCGCGTAGAGCCAGGCGGCAAGCCGCTGTTTCTCAGGCGTGGATTTGAGGAACGTCCAGGAACCCACATCCTGATACCCCAGCTTCATGCCCTCTTCCCAATACGGTCCGCGCGGCGACGGCGCCATGCGCCATTTCGGCGTGCCATCGGCGTTCATCACCGGCAGGCCCGGCTTGGTCATGTCAGCAGTGAAAGCGGTGTACCAGAAAATCTGCTGGGCGATGTTGCCTTGCGACGGCACCGGTCCGGATTCGGAGAAGGTCATGCCGGCCGCTTCCGGTGGCGCGTACTTCTTCATCCAGTCCACGTATTTGGTGGTCGCGTACACGGCCGCCGGGCCATTGGTATCGCCACCACGGGTCACGCTGGAGCCGACCGGATGGCAGTTCTCGACGCGAATCCCCCACTCGTCCACTGGCAAACCGTTGGGCAGGCCCTTGTCGCCGCCACCGGCCATGGAAAACCAGGCATCGGTGAAGCGCCAGCCCAGGGAAGGATCCTTTTTGCCGTAGTCCATGTGACCGTAGACGCGCTTGCCGTCGATTTCCTTGACGTCTTCGGTGAAGAACTTGGCGATGTCCTCGTAGGCCGACCAGTTCACCGGTACACCCAGCTCGTAGCCGTATTTCTCCTTGAACTTGGCCTTCAGGTCCGCACGCTCGAACCAGTCGGCACGGAACCAGTACAGGTTGGCGAATTGCTGGTCGGGCAGTTGATAGAGCTTGCCGTCGGGGCCGGTGGTGAACGATGTGCCGATGAAGTCCTTGAGGTCCAGGGTCGGCGAGGTGTAGGCCTTGCCTTCGTTGGCCATCATATCGGTGATCGATTCGGTCTTGCCGTAGCGAAAGTGCGTCCCGATCAGGTCCGAGTCGTTGACCCAACCGTCGTAGATGTTCTTGTCCGACTGCATCTGGGTCTGCAGCTTCTCCACCACGTCGCCTTCCTGCAACAGGTCGTGGGTCAGCTCGATCCCGGTGATGTCCCTGAAGGCCTTGGCCAGCACCTTGGATTCATATTCGTGAGTGGCGATGGTTTCCGACACCACGTTGATTTTCATGCCGCGAAACGGCTCGGACGCCTTGATGAACCACTTGAGCTCTTCGAGCTGCTGTTCGGCTGTCAGGGTAGACGGCTTGAATTCACTGCCAATCCATTTTTTCGCCGCGTCTTCATAGGCGTCGGCCCAGGCCGCAGCGCTCAGCCCGCTGAGTGCCAGCACGGCTGCCAATGAAACGCTATGTCGCAGCTTATTGTTTTTATCGAACATAGAGACCTCCTGTTTGGGTTTAAGAGCCTGATCGTCGAACCTTCGACGTGGCCTGTACGGTAATTCGAGTGCACGAATTAGCGACACAGACCACTTAGCCCCACCGCATCACTGCCAACAGCCACACCAAAGACAACGCGAACGCTATCCAGATGCTCCAGTCGGTGGCGCCAATCACCAGCAGATGCAGGTAGGCGCTACCGAGAAGACCGATAAACAGCCGATCGCCACGGGTGGTGGCAATCGGCAGGAAACCGCGCCGAGGGATACTCGGCGAACGCAGTTCCCACGTAGTCATGCCTGCCAACAGCAAGGCGATGACCCCAAAAAAGGCCGCCGTCGGGCCGGTCCAGTTCATCCATTCCATCATCGTCTCCTCAGACCCGGCCCAGGGCAAAGCCCTTGGCCACATGGTTGCGTACGAACCAGATCACCAGCATGCCTGGCAGGATAGTCAATACCCCCGCCGCCGCCAGCACACCCCAATCGATACCCGATGCCGAGACCGTGCGGGTCATGACCGCCGCGATCGGCTTGGCATTCACCGAGGTGAGGGTGCGCGCCAGCAGCAGTTCGACCCAGGAAAACATGAAGCAGAAAAACGCCGTGACACCAATGCCGGAGCCAATCAACGGGATGAAGATCTTCGCGAAGAACTTGGGGAAACTGTAGCCGTCAATGTAGGCGGTCTCATCAATTTCTTTGGGCACCCCGGACATGAAACCTTCGAGGATCCACACCGCCAACGGCACGTTGAACAGGCAGTGGGCCAAGGCCACGGCGATATGGGTGTCGAACAGCCCGATGGACGAGTACAGCTGGAAGAACGGCAACAGGAACACTGCCGGCGGCGCCATACGGTTGGTCAACAGCCAGAAGAACAAGTGTTTGTCCCCCAGGAACCGGTAGCGGGAAAACGCATAGGCCGCCGGCAACGCCACGGCCAGGGAAATCACCGTGTTCAGGCTGACGTAGTACAGCGAGTTCAGGTAACCGGTGTACCAGCTCGGGTCGGTGAAGATCACCTTGTAGTTCTGGAAGGTGAAATCCTGGGGCCACAGCGTCAGGGTGCCGAGGATCTCGGTGTTGCTCTTGAACGACATGTTCAGCAGCCAGTAGATGGGCACCAGCAGGAACAGGATGTAGATCAGCAACGGAATCAGCTTTCTCTTGCTCATGGCGCGGGCCTCAACGGTTGGCGTCGGAGTGAGTCATGGCGGTATAGAACAGCCACGACACCAACAGAATGATCAGGAAGTACACCAGGGAAAACGCCGCCGCCGGGCCCAGGTCGAATTGACCGATGGCCATCTGCGTCAGGGTCTGGCTCAGGAACGTGGTGGCGTTACCCGGCCCGCCGCCGGTGAGCACGAATGGCTCGGTGTAGATCATGAAGCTGTCCATGAAGCGCAGCATCACCGCGATCAGCAGCACACTCTTCATCTTCGGCAACTGAATATGTCGGAACACCGCCCAGTTGGAAGCCCGGTCGATTCGCGCGGCCTGGTAATACACGTCCGGAATCGCCCGCAATCCGGAATAGCACAGCAGCGCCACCAGGGACGTCCAATGCCAGACGTCCATCACCAAGACCGTAACCCAGGCGTCCATGGTGTTGGCTGCGTAGTTGTAGTTGATGCCCATGGCGTTGAGCGTGGAGCCCATCAGGCCGATGTCGGCGCGGCCGAAAATCTGCCAGATAGTGCCCACCACGTTCCATGGAATCAGCAGCGGAATCGCCAGGATGATCAACACCAGGGATGACCATTTGCCTTTGGTCGGCATGGTCAGGGCGATGGCGATCCCCAACGGAATCTCAATCAGCAGCACGCACGCCGAATAGATGAACTGACGCAGCAGCGAGTCGTGCAGCCGGGGATCGAGCAGCACCTGTTTGTACCACTCGGCACCGACGAAATAGCGGCTGGACTGGTCGAAAATATCCTGCACCGAATAGTTGACCACGGTCATCATCGGGATCACCGCACTGAACGCCACCAGCAGGAACACCGGCAACACCAGCCACCAGGCCTTGTTGTTCTGCACCTTGTTCATGGCTGCACCTCGCTCAACGGTTCCAGCAGGTATTCATCGGCATACACCATCAGCCATTGACCGGGAAAACTGATGTAGGCGGTGCCTTCGGGCACCGGTTTGTCTTCGGCCAGGCGCACCTTGATCGGCGCGCCGTCGAGGTTGAGGGTGAGGATCTTGTAAGTGCCCAGGTCTTCGACGTGAACGACCTTGGCCTGCATCGCATCGTCGTAAGGCCCGTCCCAGACATGGACGAATTCAGGACGAATACCCACCTTCAGGCTTTTGCCTTCGGCCTGGGCAATGGCGCGTTGCAACGTTTCGGACAGCGGAAGGTGGGTGGAGGCGAACCCGACGCCGCCGGGTTGCGCGGTGACCTCGATCAGGTTCATCCCCGGGCTGCCGATGAAATAGCCGACAAAGGTGTGGCTCGGACGCTCGAACAACTCCCGGGGCGTACCGAACTGCACGATCTGGCCGCCATACATCACCGCGATCTTGTCGGCGAAGGTGGACGCTTCCAACTGGTCGTGAGTGACGTAGACCATGGTGATGTTGAACTGCTCGTGGATCTGCTTGAGCTTGCGCCGCAGTTTCCATTTCAGGTGCGGGTCGATCACCGTCAGCGGTTCGTCGAACAGAATTGCCGACACATCGTCGCGCACCAACCCGCGGCCCATGGAGACTTTCTGTTTTTCGTCGGCGGTAAGGTTACGGGCCTTTTTGTCCAGCAGGCTCTGCAGGTCCAGGACCTCGGCGATTTCCTGCACCTTGGTGTGGATTTTCGCCTCGGCCATGCCCTGGTTGCGCAGCGGGAAGGCCAGGTTGTCGAACACCGTCATGGTGTCGTACACCACCGGGAACTGGAACACCTGGGCAATGTTGCGATGCTCCGGGGTCAGCTCGTTGACGACTTTACTGTCGAACATCACCTGGCCTTCGGAAGGGCTCAGCAGTCCGGAAATGATATTGAGCAAGGTGGATTTTCCGCAGCCCGATGGCCCGAGCAGCGCATAGGCACCGCCCTGCTCCCAGATGTGGTTCATCTCGCGGATCGCGTAATCCTCAGGGCCCGCCGGGGTGCTGGTGTAGCTGTGGGCGAGGTTCTGCAAACGAATTTCAGCCATCAGGCAACCCTCGCAATACGCTGGCCCGGGGCTTGGACCAGCTTGCCCTGAGCGTCGAAGACAAACAGTTTGTGAGTCGGAATGTAGATGCGAATCGGCTCATCCACGTCGTACTCATGGACGCCGGACAAGTGCAGCACCACCAGGAAATGCTCGTTGCGCACGTGCAGGAACGTCTCCGAACCGCTGATCTCGGCCACCTCGACGGTCACCGCCAGTTCCAGGTCGTCGTCGTTGCTCGGCACCAGGGAAATATGGCTGGGCCGCACACCGAAGCGGAACTCACCCTCGCCCACCGGCCGCAGATCGACGTTCAACGGAAAGTGCACGAAATTGGCAAAGCTCACTTCATTGCCGGCGATACGACCCGGCATGAGATTGATCGGTGGCTCGGAGAACAGCTCGGCGGCCAGTACGGTTTGTGGCTGGTGATACACCGAGGCCGACTTGCCGCTCTGGATCACCCGGCCCTCATGCAGAATCGTCGTGGTGCCGCCCAAAGCCAGGGCTTCGTTGGGTTCGGTGGTGGCGTACACGGCGATGGTGTGACGGGCCTGGAACAGTTCGCGCATTTCCTGGCGAAGCTCCTCGCGCAGCTTGTAGTCCAGGTTCACCAGGGGCTCGTCGAACAGGATCAGTTCGGCATCCTTGACCAGCGCCCTGGCCATGGCGGTGCGCTGCTGTTGACCACCGGACAACTCCAACGGGTGACGCTGCAGGAACTTCTCAATGCGCAGCATCTTCGCGGTTTCCAGCACCTTGCTCTGGATCACCTCGTTGGACACACCGGCCTGGCGCAGCGGCGAGGCGATGTTTTCGAACACGGTCATGGTCGGGTAGTTGATGAACTGCTGATAAACCATCGACACATTCCGCAGGCGCACCGGGCGCTGGGTGACGTCGACGCCGTTCATCAGGATGCGACCGCTGTCGGGCTTGTCCAGGCCGGCCATCAGGCGCATGAGGCTGGTCTTGCCGGACAGCGTGCGGCCCAGCAGAACGTTAAAGGATCCGGGTTCGAAACTCAGGTTGGCATCGTCGATCCAGGTCTGGCCTTCGACGGTGCGACAAATGTGCTCAAGCGTTAATGACATGGCTCGGCCTTTTTATTATTTGGAGTCAAGCGACCCGAGTCTAAAAGCGAAAGCCGTGCCAAAAATACCAAGCCATTGATAATGCTTAATTTTTCTAAAAAGCCTCAGGGAATTAGGTTCGTTGATGAACGAAAGTGAACAACCTGGACTGAACAACTGAACAGTTCAGCGGTTGACAATGAACATTTTTGAACAACACTGAATGAACGTTTTTCGGCAAGCCTGACTTCGATCCTGTGGGAGCGGGCTTGCTCGCGAAGGCGGCGTGTCAGTCGATATTTTTACCGGCTGACACGCCGCCTTCGCGAGCAAGCCCGCTCCCACAAGGGTCTGTGTATCAAGTGGCATTCAGGCATGCCCCAGCACAAGGAGGATGTGCGAGACTTATCACAACAATAAAAACAACATCTGCGAGAGTGCCCCATGGCCGCACCTGCTCCAGCCTTGTCCCACGAAGCCATCATCCAGGCCTCCTGGTCCCGCTGCCGCGCCTTTGGTCTGAATCACCAGAGTGTGCCTGCCTTCGATCAATTGCCCGCCGAAGGCATTGCCCAACTGCTGGAAAGCCAGCATTCGCTGGTGCAGACCACCCACCAGGAAGTCCTGCCGTATTACGAAAACATCCTGAGCAACTCCAATTGCCTGATCATGCTGGCCGACAACCAGGGCCAGGTGCTGACCTCCTGGGGCACCCAGCGCTTTATCGAACCGAAACTGGCCCATGGCTTCAGTGCCGGGGCGAGCTGGATGGAGCGCTGCAGCGGCACCAACGCCATCGGCACTGCGCTGGCCTGTGAACAGGCGGTGCACATCGAACACGATGAACACTTCCTCAAGGCCAACCGCTTCATGACCGGCTCCGCCGCGCCGATCTTCGACGCCGAGCGCAAGGTCATCGCCGTGCTGGACGTTTCCAGCGACAGCTACCTGCCGCCCTCCCACACCCTGGGCATGGTCAAGATGATGAGCCAGACCGTGGAAAACCGGCTGATCCTCAACCTGTTTCGCGGTGAACATTTCCAGCTGACCTTCAACACCGGCTTGAACAACCTCGACAGCCAATGGGCCGGGCTGCTGATTTTCGATGAAACCGGCCAGGTGCTTTCCGCCAACCGGCGCGCCGATAATCTGCTGGGCCTGCGCCTGTCGCGGGTGAGCATCGAAAGCCTGTTCAAGGTTTCGCTCCTGGAGTTGCTGAACCAGCCCGACGGCCTGCCGTTCGCCCTGCAAGCGTCGGGGAGCAATCGCTTCCAGTGCTTGCTCAGACGCCCGCAGCAGGTCACGGTCAAGGCCCGGGTCTTCAACGATCCAACGCCCTCATCCGCCCCGGCGGCGAACGGGTTCAGTCTCAATACCCTGCACTTCGGTGACAGCCGCGTGGAAAAAGCCGTGCGCCAGGCCGAACGTCTGTTGGAGAAAGACATTCCCCTGCTGATCCACGGCGAAACCGGCGTCGGCAAGGAAGTGTTCGTCAAAGCCCTGCACCAGGCCAGCTCACGCAGCAAGCAGCCGTTCATTGCGGTCAACTGCGCGGCGATCCCCGCCGAGCTGGTGGAATCGGAACTGTTCGGTTACGAAAAAGGCGCCTTCACCGGCGCCAATCAAAAAGGCAGTATCGGCCTGATCCGCAAGGCCGACCGCGGCACCCTGTTCCTTGATGAGATCGGTGACATGCCCCTCCCGACTCAGGCCCGGTTGCTGCGGGTATTGCAGGAACGTTGCGTGCAGCCGGTGGGCAGCGCCGAGCTGTTCCCGGTGGACATTCGCATCATCTCCGCCACCAACCGCTCTCTACGCGAACAGGTGCAATTGGGTCGGTTCCGCGAAGACCTCTACTACCGCATCGGCGGCCTGACCCTGGAACTGCCGCCCCTGCGTGAACGCAGTGACAAACAGGCCCTGTTCAAACGCCTTTGGGAACACCACCGCGAACCCACGCAATGGGCCGGCCTGAGCCGCGAAGTGCTGGATCTGTTCGAACGCCATCCGTGGCCAGGCAACCTGCGCCAGGTCAGCAGCGTGCTGCAAGTGGCCCTGGCGATGGCCGAGGAGCAGCCGATCCGCCCGGAACATCTGCCGGACGACTTCTTCATTGATCTTGATATGGAACCGGTGGAAACACCGGAGCCGCTGACGGTCGACCTGAACGATGTCGAGGACCTGAACCGCCAGTTGCAGGCGGTGGGCGGGAACATTTCGCACCTGGCGCGACGGCTGGGGGTCAGCCGCAACACCCTGTACAAACGCTTGCGACAACTGGAAAACTGATGCAACCCCTGCCCCATAACCGATTGCGTGAACATCCGCGAAACCTGTGGGAGCGAGCTTGCTCGCGATAGCGTCAGTTCAGCCAACGATGAAGTGACTGACACGACGCCATCGCGAGCAAGCTCGCTCCCACAGGAGATTCAGTTGGAACACCGGGTCAGTCGAACGCACCGTTGAGCACTTCGTAGATGATGCCGCTGGCAATCGCCACCAGAATCAGGTCCGTGCCCACCTGCTGCCATTCATATCCGTCATAGTGCGGCAAGCGCCCCAGCAAGCGACCGTCCAGCTTCTTGGCGATGCCGGGTGGCAGTGGTTTGCCTCGGGCAAGGTTTTTCTGGATACCCGGTGGCAGTGGCGGACCGGGGCTCCAATAATCACGATGGCCGCTGATCAGGCCAAGAACGCCGCCGCGGTCGATGCTGGGGCCGTTGTGCCAATCGCCGCCACCACCCGGGTTGCCCTTGCCACCCTGGTTGCCTTTGTTGCCGGAATTCCCCTGCCCACCCTTGTTGCCCTGCCCTCCTTTTCCTCCTTGCCCCTGGCCCTGGCCTTGATCGAATTGTGCGTTGCCCTTGCCGTTACCTGGGTCCGCCACGACAACCTCGGAACCCGCCACCAGAGCAAGGCAGGTGAAAGCTGCAATCAACGAGCGAGATGTGAACATGGTAATGCTCTCAAGAAAGGGAATATTCCCCTGTCAATGTAGACCCTCAGCACGGCCCCAGGTTCGTACCGCCATAACCGCCGTTACCAGGCTCCCGCAACCGAGGCAACATTCAGTTTTTATCAGTACTCGGGCTTACGGGGTTTCAAGAATATTCTTACTTAGGTTGAAGACTGATATTTAGGCAATCTCCCACACTCTCTGCAGACTTCTAACATTGTCACGATACGGTGACAAAAACCTTACGCCAGCTCGGCCCGGCAAGCTTGACAGTCAAACTTCTGAATGGAACTATCAGGCCGACTTCACGCTGCAGCTTCATCATGGATGGCAATAAAAACAACAAGGAGATCACGCTTATGCCGCCTCTCAGTGCCTCACTGCCTATCGCCTCTGAACACTCTTCTCGATCCTGCATTGGCGTGTAGTGCTTCTTGCCGATAAGTATCGCCGTCCAGGTGAATCTTCGATTCAATTGAATCAACAGGCAGTTAATGCAAGGGATCGCTGATGCCTCTTTTTCATCACTTCTTTGAAGACAATGCCCGCCGTACACCAGGCAAGTCAGCGCTGGTGATCGACGGCGTTCACACTCGGTATGATGCCCTGCACAAGCGTGCCACCTTGATCGCCGCCTTATTGATCAAGTGCGGCGTCAAGCGCGGCGATCGTGTGGCGCTGTATTCGCGGATCAGCGCAGATCTGATTGCGGCTTTTCTGGGCGTATTGAAAGTGGGTGCAATCACTGCCGCAACGCACCCCACCTACAACCGCAGCAAACTGCTCTATCAGCTCAAGCACACTGAGGCCCGGGTATTACTCACTGATCGCTATGAGGATTCAGGGGGGTTGGCCTCGGAGGCGAACCTGGAGACAATCCTTGTCTTCGACGCAACGCAAGACCTCCCGGCAGAAGCGCCCAGCCTTGCCAAAGCCCTGGATACACTGACTCCGGAAGACCTGGCCCACCCCGTTCCCGATATCGACGAGCGCCTGCCGACCTCGATTTTCTACACCTCCGGATCCACCTTCAACCCCAAGGGCGTGGTGGTCAACCACCCCATCATGATCGCGGCCGCGACCAGCGTCATCGATTACCTGGGCAATACCGCCAGCGATGTCATTCTCAGTTATTCGACCCTGGCTTCCGACTACGGCGTCTACAACATCATGATGCCGTTGTTCTTTGGCGGCACGGCCGTGATCGAAAGCCAACCCGCGAACTGTGCCGACGACGTGCTCGAAGTGATCAGGCGAGAACAGGTGACCGGCCTGCATGTTTTCCCCCCAGTGTTTTTCCTGCTGGCAAGCATGGACGAACATTGGCAACGGCAATTACCTTCACTTCGTTATATATCCAGCAGTGGCCAACCACTTTACCCACGGCATATCCAACAAATAAGACAAGCCCTTCCCAACGTCGATATTTTTTCCAACTACGGATTGACCGAATGTAAGCGAGTCAGTTATCTGCCGCCCGCTGATATTGCACTGCGCCCCGGCTCGGTAGGCAAACCGCTTAAAGGCGTGCATGCCGTGATCGTTAACGAACATGACGAGCCGGTGACAGAGCCGGAAGAGGTCGGCGAACTTCTGGTGAGCAGCGACTATTTAATGCTGGAATATTGGAAGATGCCTGAAGAGACAGCAAAGGCGTTCAAATCCAACAGTTTCGGTCGGGAGCGGTATTACCGTACCGGCGACTTCTTCCGAAGGGATGCACAAGGGTATCTCTATTACGTCTGCCGCAAAGATGACCTGTTTGCCCGCCATCTCTGGAAAGTGAACCCTCGGGAAATCGAACAATGCCTGGCTTCCCATCCTTCGGTCGCACAAGTCGTGGTGGTTCCCGTTGCCGATGAGTCCGCCGGGTTCGTCCCCAAGGCCTGCGTCGTGTTGGAAGCCGATTGCCAAGACACAACGGAGCAGGCGCTGCTGGAGCACTGCCAGGCATTCCTGGACTGGCACATGGTGCCGACCCAGTGCGTACTCATGGATACCTTGCCAAAAACCGACTCGGGAAAAATTACCGGCAAAGGACTGATCTGATATCAGGGAGCGATAGAAATGCACACCACACAACCGGCCACCTCTTTCAGCCCGGATGACGACCTGAAAAGCAGCTCAATGCTGCAACTGGCCGATCACTTCCATCGTTTGGCCACCGGCTCAACCCAGGTTCCTGCGCAACCATTGACCAGCCATCTCAGGCACGCCATTACCGATGCCGACGTGGTGGCCTACCACGACCGCCTGGTGGCGGACGCTGGCCCCCTGTTCCTGCACTTCCTGGCGAGCGTTCCATACATCCTCGAAGAGATGGCCAGAATCGGCGTCGCCCTCACGCGACTCTCACAGGCCCGGAAGGTCGCTGAGTCCCAAACCTTCAATTTTTTCGAGATCGACGCGTTTGACGGCAGCAACGCACGCGCACTCTCCGCGCATTCGCAGGGTCTGATCCACACCTTCACCACCTCGCCCAACAAAGCCAATCAACCCCATTTCGACCGGCATGCCAACCCGGCATGCTCCCTGTTCTATCCCCAGTCGTTCCTGACCCTGCAACCCCAATTGTTCGCTGCTGGGCCTTACGGACGATTCCAGGAAGGGTTCGATTACGTCTATGAAACCGCGGCCTTCCAGTTTTATACCCGCGACCGAAAAGCCCAGATCAATCACATCAAGCCCTTGCTGAAGCCCGGCGCCCTGGTGTTTTTTCTTGAAAAGCTCAACCACGAGGATCTCGGCCAGTACCTGGAGCGTGAGCGGGTAAAGGACAACGGTTTCAAGACACGCTATTTCTCTCAAGAAGAGATCGACTGGAAACGCCAGCAGATGCTGAAGCAAATGCAAAACGGCCAGGTGCTGATGCACGAGCTGGTGGAGGCGCTGTCCAGTCATTTCAAATACGTGTACCTGCTGTGGAACAGCACGAATTTCTATGAGTTCGTTGCCACGGATGACGGGGCCCAACTTGAGCAATTCCTGGATTTGCTGGGCCCGGTCCACCAACCGGACGGGTTTTGCTTCGAGGCTTCGGCCATCGGCTACGTGAATCGCGCTCCGATGCCACGCAAAGAGGACCGCTCCGATGCGTGAGAACGATATGCACAGCCTCGACGAAGCGATCCGGCCAACGCCCGTGGAACGGGTTCGACAACGCCTTTCGGACTGGCATCAGCGCGCGCCAGATGCCGAGAAGCATCGAAAATTGAGCCAGGCGACTTTCGACGAGCTGTTCGGCGATGGGTTGCTTGAACTGGTCTCCCCGCGCCGTGCCTCCTTGGATACGCCCGGCTGGCCCGCACTGATGGAAGCCTCTCGACTGGCCGCCCGCGCCTGCGCCTCGACAGCCTGGATGATCAGCCTCGTGGGGGGGCATGCCGCCATTGCCGGCCGCTTGAGCCGGGCTTGCCAGCGCAGGTTGTTTGAGGATGATCGGCCGCAGCTGTTTGCCTCCGCATCGGTCGGCCCCCACAGCCGGTTGTCGCCGGACGCGGACGGGATACGGGTCAACGGCACCTGGCGCTTCAGTTCGGGTATCGAGCAAGCCACCTGGCTATTGCTCAACGCACCGGTGACCGATCACGACGGCATTCCCGGTACACAAAGGATGCTCCTGGTGGTATCAACCCGCGATGTGGACATACTGGACACGTGGGACACCTGCGGCATGGCGGCCACGGGCTCGCACGATGTGTTGCTACGCGATGTCCTGGTGCCCGCCGAACAGGTGTTCCACCTGGAAGACATCTTCGGGCACCGGACCAGCGAATTATCCGGCGACTACCTGTACAGCGTGCCGATCGTACCTTTTATCACCACATCCCTTCTCGGGCCTGTGCTGGGCTGCGCCGAAGGGGCGTATGCCGGGTACATTGAATCGCTGAAACAGCAGAAAAGCCCGGCCGGCGCCCCGGCGAGGGAACGGCTGGCCCACAGCGCCGCGCAATTGTCGGCGGCGACAGCCTTGTACACAACACTGGTGTCCATGCTGCACGACTCCGGTCAGGCACGACGGCCGTTGTCCACGGAAGAACTGTTGCGGCTCAAGCGTGATCGCAGTTACGTGGCACGGCTTTGCCTTCAAGCTATCCAGCGCCTGGTCGAACAGGCGGGTGCCTCGTCCATGACCCGCGACAACGCACTTCATCGTCATTGGCGCGACCTGCAGACCATGGTGGCGCACCGCGACGTCCATTGGGATAGCGCCATGCTGGGCTTCGCCGACTTTGTCGTCGATGAGCCAGCCTGCCCCCAAACGCTGATCACGCCTTAAAACCACCCAGGAGACAGGTATGTTTGTTCGCAATAAATCCGACATCGAAAAAACTGCCCACTTCGTCGAGTGGGGAGCCGGCACCAGCCATCGGTTGCTGACCGAAAAAGACGGCATGGGCTACACCGTGTGCCATACCGTCGTGCGCGCCGGAACAGAGTCATTGCTGCACTATCGCAACCATCTCGAAGCCTGCTACTGCATCGCCGGTGAGGGTGAAGTCGAGGACATGGAGGGCAACGTGTATCCGATCCGCCCCGGCGATATTTACGTACTCGATCAACACGACCGCCACTATCTACGCGGCGGAAAAGACCAGGACCTGATTCTGGTCAGCGTCTTCAACCCGCCGCTCAAGGGTGACGAACGACACAACCTGAATGACGCCTCCGGCTCGGCCTATTGAGCCCCAGTCCCGTCCGTCCGCACTTTGATACGAGAGCCCCATGCGCAAGGATTACCTGGCCTTTTTCATTTCAATGTTCCTCTCACGGCTGGCCGACCAGATACTGCTGTTCATCGTCCCGCTGATCGTTTTCCAGACCACCAACAGCGTCTCCTGGGCGGGCTTGGCTTTTTTTGTCGAGTCCCTGCCGCGTTTTCTGTCGTTCCCGATTTGCGGCGCACTGTGCGACAAGTTCCCGCCCATCAGAATCCTGCACATCAGCCAGGTGTATCGCGCCGTGACATGCGTTGCAGCCGTGGTGCTCTTCATGATGTTTGGCGGCATCTATTGGATCGTCGTCCTCTCGGCGGTCTGCGGCGTATTGACCACTCAGGGCATCATGGCTCGCGAAGTGGTGATGCCTTATATCTTCAAGCATTACACCTACACCAAGACCTTGTCGTACTCACAGATCGCCGATCAGACCGGGCTGGTGCTGGGTCCACTGATCGCTGCGCTGATGCTGGAGGTATGGGCGTGGCATTGGGTCGTGCTGGCGATTGCCGGGCTATTCCTGCTGGCGGACCTGGCGATGCTGTACTGGCAGCGCACCAGTGCGGTCACCCTGGAAACCTTCGAGCAACATCACGACGTCTGGCTGAACCCGCTGCGCATCGCCTTCGGTCACATTCGCAACCTGGCCGAACTGAAAAAAATCATTGGCCTGGCCGTGGGCGTCAACCTGATCATCGGCGTCACCCTCGCCACCTCCGCGGCCATGGTGATCGGCGAGTACAGCGCCGGCAAGGACTACTACGCCTGGTTGCAGGCCGCCGGTGCCGTGACCACCATCATCATTCTGTTCTTCCTGGCGCGGGTCACGCTGCCCTTGAAATTGCTGGGTGCCCTGTCATACACCTTGATCGCCGCCGGTGCGTTCATCACCGCGTTCAGCCCCCATGCTTGGGGCTATGTGGTCGGTTTCCTGCTGGTCGTCGGCTTCGACAAGATGTTCAACGTGTACATGCGCAGCATCCGCCAACAAGTCATTCCACCCCAGGATTTCGGCAAGACCGTTGGCGTCATTACGCTGCTCAACAACTTGTCCCAACCGCTGGCAGGCTTGTTGGTCGCAGTGCTGGCCGCGCCTATCGGCACGCAACAGGTGATCCTGCTGCTGGCGCTCACCACCAGCCTGATCGGCATCGCTGTGGTGGTGGTCTTCAACAAAACGGCAGGCATGCCGGACGGCTACAGCGCCGACACAGACCTTTGAGAGCCGCCTGCGTCTTTAAATATTCATCTGTGCGCGGTTAGAGTTTCCCGGTGCGCACCACTCGTCGTTAATGGGAGGTGACACGCCGTTCTCCGCCGCGTCTGGCTCAGGGTTTGCAGCGACTTGTCATGGCAGCCCCAGGACGACGTAACCCTGACGCGGCGGCCGTCTATTCACTGCTTGGTCAGTCACCGGAGATGTACCGTGTCAACTCTCAACGAAATCGCAGCGAACCACGCGAGAATGACAAAGGCCAAGGAAGAAGAGTCGATACGGCTGAGTGCGCTTGAAGGTCAAGTCGTAGGGAATATCGAAATTGCACCTCTGGAGGCAAAACCACAGATGCCGCTGCACTTCATGGCTGGTGTGCAGGACCATTCATTTGGGGAGGTTGCTGCCCTGAATTATTGACCTGGGTGTCAATTGATCCCGTCGCCCGCTTGTCAGCGGGCGACACGACTTCAGAACTGCCTGGCTAAAGCAGCTGCCAGTATCCCGGCCGCAATCGCCGGCAGCGGTTTTTTCAGTGTCAGCATGACGATGGCCGTGGCCAGCAGGGCCAGCCGCGCGCCGTTATCACCTTTAACCGCCAGAGGCGCCAGCACCGCCACCAACACCGAGCCGGACATCGCCGTGATGAATTGCTGCACCCGATAGTTGATCGGCACGAACGACATCACGAAAACCCCGCCCCAACGCGTCGCCAACGTCACGACGGCCATGATCACTATGACGATCAACGTGCCGTAACCCGCCGTTTCGATATTCATGGTTGTTTCTCCATCCACAGGGCGCCCAGAAGCCCCCCCGCCAAAGCGCCTACCACGACATGACTGTTGGCCGGCAAGTACCAGTAGGCCAATAGTGATGAGCACGCCGCCACGGTCCAGATAATGAACATGCGCAGGTTCTTCTTCCCGCCCACGACCATCGCCAGCAAGAAACACCCCATCACCATGTCGAGCCCGAAACTGACCGGGTCTTTAATGGCACTGCCAAAGTGCAGCCCCAGCCAACTGCCCAGGATCCAGGCGACCCAGAGCGCGATGCCACCGCCAAATAAGAGCCCCAGGCCAGGTTTTCCCCGGCTGAACGCCTGCATCGCCATGGCCCAGTTAGCATCCGATACCACCAGCATTACACCGTAGCGCTTGGCAACCGGCAGCTCCCGCAGCCAAGGGTAAAGCGTGGCGCCCATCAACAGATGTCGGGCGTTGATGGCGAAGACAGTGATCATCAGCGGAACGACCGGGACCTGTTGGCCCCATAAATCCAGCGCTGCAAATTGAGAAGCACCGGCAAAAACCAGCGTGCTCATGAGCACGGCAGAAACATCACTCAGCCCTGACTGCGCTGCGGCCAGGCCAAAGGCGACGCCGAATACAACGACGAACAGAGAAATGGGGAGCAGCTGTTTGAAGCCGTCGTAGATGTGATTGAGCTTTAACTCAAGTAGATGCGTTTCAACGTTCGACAAAACAGCGCCTCTTCTAAATATCCACTGCGTAAAAGCCGCCAGTATGCGGCCTGACTCATCATCCCGAAAAGCGCATAGTTCACGGACAAGCCTGGCTTCGCAGGGATCCATGACGGTTGATCGCTGTATGGCTGTTGGTCAAGACGCTGAGACGTTCGCAGAGATGCTGAGCAGCCAAGGGCGATGGCGCGCAAACCAGCTGCGCGCTCCTTGCTACCGACTCAACTCTCCAGCCGTGGAATCAGTCTGCATTCGGGAGACTCTTTCCTCCCGGTGCCGTCACGGGGTTGGGGTGAGGAATATAATTGGCCGAGACAAGTGGTGCGTTTTTCAGGCAAACCCAACCTTTCTCCCCAGCGTCTCCAGCGATGAGATATTGCGTATTGATCGCCACCACAAGCCACCCTCCACGCTTGGCCCATTTTGCCGAGTTAGCAGGAACGGAGGTGAATTCGGGTAGTTTCACCTGGGGTATACCTGGCTGAGACCCACCTACCTGACTGATCATCTGTTGCAACGTGGGCGCTCCACAATGGGCATTGGGCGGCTCTCCACCTGCGCTCATGTTATTCACTGCCGCCAAGCACCCCGTATTGCTCCCGCCTCGAACCAAAATGACATCTATGTGCCTGCCGGTTCTGATGGCCCCAGCAATAACTTCGGTATTCGTGACGATTCCGTTCAGAGCGCTGACAATCCCGCTTTCGTCTTGCGGCGCGAGCGTGCTGCTGGTGGAAGCCATGGCTGTTTCCTCATCCGTGAAGGCACCCGATGGACACCGGGCTGGAACGATGAGTATAGGTAGATATTGGGTTTTCCCAACACGAAGCCACGACAAAGCTCTGAGGCAAGCGACGCTGCTGAACTGAATTCAATCGATGGCTTTGTCAGCGTTCTCCTCATAAAAAACCCGGCCTGATGACCGGGTTTCATTGACGCAAGATACTATCGAGAGTCGGGATGCTCACTGGCCACCGAATCGGCAGCATCCACATCTGACATATCCTCTTCAATAAGGGCGTCATCGTCGGGCGGCAGCGCAATCTCGGTTCCGTCCTTCTTGGGATCGTGACCTGCTTCGTTATCCGTGCCGCGCGTTACGTCCTGCTGGGATTTGTTCCCAGGCGCATTCTCGTCGATTTCCATGCTGGCTCTCCGTTCTGACGTGAGGGATTTGCACGCTTAAACATGAGAGAGGCCGGGGCACTGCAAGTGCCGAGCAATGGATGAACGGCAGGTACAGAAAACCGGAGTTTGGATCAGTGGATTCAAGGAGCGTTGGCGCTGGACACGGAGTTCTGAGCGGACTGTGCCTCGCGCCGACGTTACTCACTGGACAGGAATCGGTCGATGATTATTGTTTCGACCTGGCGCCGATGTTCATCTTTATCGAAACAGTCCACTTGGATATTTGCTAATCGGACACCGGCCTGTGAGGCGATTTCGCTCCACGCGATTCGGCTTTCGAACCGGGGACACGGCGCCTGTCGTAGCGGCGAGCTCATTGGCGATGGTCGTTTTTCCGGTGCTGGGAAGGCCGCTGAAGGCGATGAGCATTGCATGTCCTTTGATTAATCTCATAATCGCCGCCTCCCCCCGCTTTCCCCTTCAATGAAGAACCCTGCGACTCTCCCCAATCCGGATCCTATCGAGCGCCCTGTTTAAAGCATCCAAGGCATCGAGCAGGGCTTTCGCCTCAGCTTCCCGACCGTCGCCCCAGAGACGTTCAGCCATTTTGTTCAGTGCCTGGATAGAACGTTCAATGTCAGCGGCCGTCGCTTCTTTGTTTTCCTGGTGTTTCTTTGGCATTGATTCACTCTTCCTCGGGGCATGCTTCATCAGCTTCAAGAAAAAACTGGGATCACCACCCGCCCCGGTCAACCAACACTAGTTAGCCAGGATCGATTACTTAGCTTTTGTCACTTATGATTTTCTGAGAAATAGCCTCAACCTGCTCTTGGGTCATAGCCGACATGACGCCTTCCCAAGCAGACGACGAGGTGTCTCGGTTGAGAGAGGAGTCAAATATTCCGCCGAGCCAGATGAGCCCACACGCTGGACGCGCAGAATCTAGCACCATTGCTTCGCTGCTACGAGCCAAGGGCGAGGTCAGCAAAGACTGAAGACAGACCACGAGCTTGAGTTCACTTATAATCCCCCAGCCTCAAATTGTGGTCTGTCGCCGTTATCCCCGGGCATCCCCTCGGAGAGCCCTGCCGTCAAGCCTAAGCGAAACCGTTGGTGGTGTTTCCGTCGTCCTTCATATTCTGTACATATACTTTAATTTGTTCCCAATCCTCGCTAAGTTCGAAATCGAATACATCCAAATCTGATAGTTTTCGGACCGTATCAAAATCGACATGCGCCAACAACAAACCGGCGCCAGTATTAGCAAAAGTTGCAGAATCAGCGACTTGCGAGGCGACTAAAAAACCGACAGAGATAACTTCAACCCATAAAAATGGAGACTTGTAAGCCGGCTGTTTTCCGAGGGTCCTGTGTGCAACCAACGAATCCAGATAATCATTCATTGTGGGAATGGCATGTTTAAATTTTTTCTTTTTTAGCTTCACGAAATAGATGTGGTAATTCGCCATCGTCGCCCTTCTCCATTCTGGCTGTAAGCACCCTCGTGTGCCCGGCGTTTTTCTCGGCACAAGAATTACGTCAAGCATCACCCATGCCGCATCCGTAGTCCCGCGGAACGGATTTCATACCCTACTGCATCTGATTACAGAACGTAGAGTAAAACCCGAGACAGGCCACGATTTTAAGGTGGTCTGTTATCAGCTCGTCACACAATCGCAGTCTATCGTCGTTTTCCCCTAGAGC
Source organism: Pseudomonas halotolerans (assembly GCF_039581215.1). Taxonomy (NCBI): domain Bacteria; kingdom Pseudomonadati; phylum Pseudomonadota; class Gammaproteobacteria; order Pseudomonadales; family Pseudomonadaceae; genus Pseudomonas; species Pseudomonas halotolerans. Next base: position 22,449 of record NZ_JBCNTJ010000002.1, on the reverse strand, counting down.
TAGAGCACTGCAGCTTCCAGCTTAGGCCAGTTAAATTTGTAGTTGAGAGGAGGCAGCTCGAAATGCTGGGCCAGATAGAGGGCTAACATTTCCCCTTCCTTTGCATAAGCGGATGTCTTATCGAAAGTCGGACACCAGCTAACCCAGAGTGTGTCCAAAGGGAAGACGGTTTCGAAAGAGGCGTAGTTGAAACGCCAGCCCGCCATATGTCCTGAGGCTCCGGGATTCCTTGCGCAGCGCACAAACGCAGCAAGACGCCGCCGTAAATTGTCCGATTCGCCAATAGTCAAGATACCGTGCTCGTCGGAACCAACAGCTCGGCGAATCTCGTGGTTTGCACAGATTATGTAGGCACCCGGCGACGCCGGTGCGCTGAGGAAATGCTCAGTCAGCCTAAGCCACTCGGGTTCCCAGCCTTGCCAATTATCGACTTTCATCGCTCGCCTCCATTGCTAAGTGGCAGAACGATATCATGACTTGCCGGGCTTGATGGCACACCAACAGTCTGGCCAGGCATCTACCGTAGACAAAAGCCCAGTGGCTAAAGAAACCGGGACAGATCACGATTATTAGCCCCTTGGAATGGGCCCGCTTCATAATCGTGGACTGTCGCCGATTCTCGTTCATGGTGAAGAAGGTAGCGGAGCAAAGACGCCCGCGTCACACGCACGACGGACTGATCGATGTGCCCTGGTTGACTGGACTTGGGCCTGGCATGGAGATTCCGGGCAGTTGTCACTCCAGAATAAAAAGACCAGAATAAAGACCTATTCAGGAGTCATATCCATGCAAAATATTCTGGCCGATGTGGCCGTCAGCGTATCTGAACTCAAGAAGAACCCATCTTCCGTCTTGAGCGGCGCCAACGGCTTGCCCGTGGCTGTACTGAACCACAACCGCGTCATGGGCTACATGGTCCCGGCGAATGTCTATGAGGCCATGGTCGAGCGCCTGGACGAACTGGAGCTCTTGCACCTGGTCAAGGCCCGGCTCGATGCCAACGAAGCGCCTGTTCGAGTATCTCTCGACGATCTGATTGGCGAGGCCGAGGCAGATATCGCCAATGGCCGTTGAGTACGGAGTCGAGTGGGATCCGAAAGCGTTGAAAGAACTGCGAAAGCTGGACGGTGCAATCCGTCTCCAGTTTCTCAAAAAGCTTCAGGAGCGGCAGACCGGCCCGCGCGTGCCAGGCGATGCACTCCGCGGGATGAAAGATTGCTACAAGATCAAACTGCGCGGCGTTGGCTATCGACTTGTGTACCGCGTTGAGGATGAACGAATTGTTATCCTGGTGCTAGCCGTCGGTAAGCGCGAGCGAAGCTCGGTGTACGAGCAGGCTGGGAAGCGATAGACGCATAACGAAAAAGCCCGCGTATCGGCTGGCTATCCGTACTTCCACTCTATAAGTCGATCAGCCCGCCTCTTTTACCCCGCCCGATTGCTTCCAGACACCACGTGCGGAAACCGGGACAGACCACGATTTAAGCTTACTTGCAATCGGCCCGTCTCATAATCGTAGTCTGTCCCCGTTTCATTATTCCGCCGCCTGTGCCCGCAATCGTCTTCCAATCACATCCATGACATCACAACCATCGCGTAACAATGTGGTCAGCAATTTACAAAAGTCAGTCAACACCACCGTGTCTGAGGTGATGTCCGAGCGAAACGCGATATTTTCCAAGACTGGGGTCACAGTGCGGATGTGGTAATCGGCGGTTTCGGAGGTTTGTGTAGGAGTTTGCGTCGATGCCACTGACGCGCCGACGTTACTCACTGGACAGGAATCGGTCGATGATCATCGAGACCGCTTGCACCGCAGAGGTCGAGGCTGTGTCTATGCAAAATGGAGCTTCATCCCACGGCTCATACTCATGATCCAGTACCGACTGCCAGGTGGGTGGAGTCAGACCGGGAATATCAACCGTCCTTGCGTCCACCCGGCGTCGATGTTCATCTTTATCGGAGCAAATCACTTGGATGTTTGCCAATCGACGACCCGCCTGTGAGGCGATTTCGCTCCACGCGATTCGGCTTTCGATGACGGGATTGACACCATCAACGATGACCGTGCGACCCAAACGAAGATTACTCAGCGCAAGCTCATTGGCGACCATGTAACCACTGCGTCCCACATCTTGCGCAAGCGCGCCCGAGTTTCGAATCGCCTGCTCAATCGTATCGATCCGCAGGTACACGGCGCCTGTTGTAGCGGCGAGATTATAGGCGATGGTCGTTTTTCCGGTGCCGGGAAGGCCGCTGAAGACGATGAGCATTGCATGTCCTTTGATTAGTGAGCTAGTCCAGTGTAGGCAGCCGTTTTCCCAAGGGGCATCAGGATTGCGGGCCACCTCCCCTCCCACAAAAAACCGAGACCGAAGAAACCGGGAGCAGGTCACCTGCAGATCAAGTGGCTGCATTATCACCCCTACTCATACCGCACAGCCTCATGGCGTATCATTGCCTCAGAACTCTCCGCCACAGGACCCCCATGGCCACTCCCAATTCCGGGCTGCGCAGCCAACAAGCCGAAGAAACTCGCGCACGCATCCTCAAGGCCGCCACCAAAGTGTTCAGCCAGGACGGCTACTCGGGCGGGCGCATCGAGAAAATCTCGCGGCTGGCGAAATCCAACGACCGCATGATTTATTACTACTTCAAGAGCAAGGAGCAGTTGTTCATCCGCGTGCTGGAGGGCATCTACGCCGCCTTCAACGAAGCCGAGAGCCGCCAGCGCTTCGACCTCGAACAGCCGGTCGCGGCGGTGCAGCAACTGCTTGGGTTCGTGTGGGACTACTATGGGCGCCATCCCGAATTCATCAGTATCCTCAACAGCGAAAACCTGCACAAAGGCAAGCACTCGCGCAAATCGCCCCACCTTTTGGTGCTGTCAGGCGCGGCGCTCAATACCCTGGCGCCGATCATCCAGGCGGGGCAAGCGAAGGGGGTATTTCGGACCGATGTGGACGTGCTCCATACTTACCTGCTGATTTCCTCGCTGTGCTACTTCTACAACTCCAACCTGCATACCCTGGGTGCCTTCCTGGGTGTCGATCTGGACAGCAAAAGCGCCCGCGATCGCTGGCTGGACTACGCCCGCGACCAAGTACTGCGCGGGCTGGCCGTTGGCTGACATCGCTCAGTGGCTGCCAGGGTTGGCACGCAGCCACGCGACCTGCTTGGCCAGGGGCGGCCACGGCGCCTTGTCGGCGGCGAAGTTGTTGCGCAGGTAGGCCACCAAGTCACTGACTTGGGTGTTTGAGAGGCTGTCCTTGAAGGCCGGCATATAGCCCAGCTCGCTGACTGCGGGGTTGCCGATGCCGTGCAGAATGACCTTGATCAGGTTGTCGGGGCGATCGCTGTGCACGTTGGTATTGGCGGCCATGGACGGGCTCACGCCGAACAGCTCGGGGCCGCCGTCCAAGGCGCTGTGGCAACCGGCGCAAGCGCCTTCGAACACCCGTCGGCCATTGGCCAGGTTGGCCGTACTCGGTGCGCTGGCAACTGCCCGTTGCGCCTGCGCGGCGGGCTCACCTTCGAGGGTGCCGAGGTAATGGGCGATCGCACGCAGGTCATCGTCCGGCAAAGTCGACAACTCGCTGACCACCGGCCCCATGGGCCCCGCCGCCACGCCGTGCTCGGCGCTGAAACCGGTGCGCATGTAGGTGAACAACTGGTCTTCGGTCCAGGGCGTAGGCGCCTTGGACAGGCCGGTCAGTGCCGGCGCCTCCCAGCCATCAACCATCGCCCCGGAAAGAAACTTCGCCCCGCCCTGCTCGGCGCCCATCAAGTTGCGCGGCGAGTGGCAGGCAGCGCAGTGGCCGAGGCCATTGACCAGATAGTTCCCGCGGTTCCACTGGGCGCTGCGGGTCGGGTCGTCCTTGTATTCACCCTGCTTGAGGAACAGCGTGTTCCAACCCGCCATCAGCGCCCGTACATTGAACGGGAAGCGCATCTGGTTGGTCGGTGGCGTGCTCGGTACTGCCGGTTGCGACATCAGGTAGGCGTACAGCGCCTGCATGTCGGCTTCCTTGATGTTGCGAAAGGCCGTGTAGGGAAAGGCCGGGTACAGATGCCGGCCATCGCGGCTGATGCCCTTGCGCATGGCGCGGTCAAAGGCAGCGAAGGACCAGTTGCCGATGCCCGTCTGCGCATCAGGTGTGATGTTGCTGCTGTACAAGGTGCCGAACGGCGTGTCCATGGCCAGGCCGCCGGCGTTGGTCACGCCATCGCGGGCGGTGTGGCACACGGCACAATCCCCGGCGGCGGCCAGTTGCCGGCCGCGCTCAAGGGTGGCGGTGCTCCAGGTACCGGCCGGCGGCGGCGTGACCGCGGCGATTTCCGCGCGCCATGGCATGGCGCTGATGCCCAGGCCCAGGGCCGTACCGAACAGCCCGGCCAGGCCGCCGAACAACCATTTGCGTTTCTTGCTTTTCAGCGGCGCGGCATACGGCAGCCCGAGCGGGTCTTGAGGCTCGGCGGCCTTGAGCGCAGCCAGCACCCGCTCGGCGGTAATCGGCAGTTCACGAAAGCGGATGCCGGTGGCGTCGAACACCGCGTTGGCGATGGCCGCCGCGCTCGGCACCGAGGCCGATTCCCCGGCGCCCAGCGGCGGTTCGTTCTGGCGCGGCATCATCAGGACATCGACTTCGGGCACCTGCGGGAAAGTCAGGATCGGATAGCCGCCCCACTCCTTGCTGGCCACCCGCGACTCTTCGAAGGTCACCTGTTCCTTGAGCACACGGCTGGTGGACTGCATCACGTTGCCGTGAATCTGGTGCTGCACCCCGGCCGGGTTGACCATCATGCCGGCGTCATGGCCGACCACCACGCGGGTCACGGCGACTTCGCCGGTGTGCTTGTCGATGGCCACGTCGGCGACCCAGGCGGCCCAGGCGGCGCCGAAACCGGGGAATTTGCTGTGGATGTAGCGCGCATAGGCGAAGCCACGGCCACGCAGCACGCCATCTTCGCTGGGCGTTTGCCTGGGTTGGGTGTGCGGTGTCCACTGCGCGCGTTCGGCGGTGGCACGCACCAGTTCGGCGGCGCGTTCGTCGGGCAGGTAGCGCAGGCGGTATTCCACCGGGTCGATGCCGGCTTCGTAAGCCAGTTCGTCGATATAGGATTCATGTGCGAATACATTGGGCAGCGCTGATACGCCGCGCAACCAGGAGGCGCGCACGATGGGCGCCATGTCTTCGATGCTTACCCGTAGCTCGGGGTAGCTGTAATGGGGCACAGCGGTGCGGTCGCCCATCTCGTAGGCCACCGGCACTGGCTCGACGCGGCCGGTAAGCAGTAGCGCCAGGGTGGGCGCGCCGTTGGACGGGTAGCGGGTGCGGAAGTCATACACGGCCAGGTCGCCGGCAGCATCGATGCCACCGTCGACATCCATCAGTTGCGCAGTGCCTTTCGGTTCCCAGGCGTGCTCCTGCTCGCGAGTCAGCTGCACGCGCACGGGCTTGCCGACCGCTCGGGACAGCAGCACAGCATCGGCGCACACATCGTCGGCGCAGTTGCGCCCATAGCAACCGGCGGCTTCCATGCGGATGATCTCGATGCCGGCCTCATCGCACTCCAGCAGCCAGGCGAGGTCGGCGCGCAGGGCATGGGGGTTCTGGGTGCCGGACCAGATGCGGGTGGCCTGCGGTTGATAGTCGGCCACTGCGCAGGCCGGGCCGATGGAGGCGTGCAGTTGGTAGGGCCACAAGTAGCGGCGGGTCAGCCGCGTCGCGACACTGGCCAGTGCCGCGTCGACGCCGCCGGTGTCGTGCACTACCCGTTCAATGGACGGATTGTCGCGCAGCGCCTGTTCGATGTTGTCGAGGTTTGGTAAATGCTGCTGCCAAGGCCGCCATTGCACCTTGAGCTCGCGGGCTGCCTTGATCGCTTGTTCTTCGCGCTCGGCGACCACGCCGATGAAGTCGCCGATCACCACCACGCGAACGATGCCGGGGAGATGGGCGATGGAGCTTTCATCCACGGCGATCAAGCTGGTGCCGACGAACACACCGGTATCGTAGCCGTCATAAGGTGGACGTACGACCCGCCCGTGGAGCATGTCGGGCACGCGCATGTCTTGCACGAACGTCAGCTCGCCGGTGGCCTTGGCCGGAATATCGACGCGCGCTGAACTTTGCCCCACCAGTTTGTAATCGTCCAGTGGCTTTAGGGGCGCTGTGCCGCTGATGCTCAGCTCGATGTGCTGGCCCTGGATCAATTCGGCGAAACTCAGCGCCTGACCATCGCGGCCATGCACCACACCGGCCTCGATGCGCAGGTCATCGCTACCACAACGCTTGGCGGCAGCGGCGAGCAACCAGCGACGGGCTTCGGCGGCGGCATTGCGCAGCGGTATCGCAGAGATCTGCAGGGTCGCGCTGGCAATGGTTGCGCCCTGGTTCGGCGCGCGGGCGGTATCGCCCAGTACCACACGCAGTTGGTCCATGCGCAGGTCGAGTTCTTCGGCGACGATTTGCCCTAGCGAGGTCTGGATGCCGGTGCCCAGGTCGACGTGGCCGTTGAAGGCATAGTATTCGCCGTTATCGCACAGGGCGATGAACAGCCCCAATTCCTTGGGCCTGACGACTGGAGTCTTGCCCTTGGGCACCAGGCCGGGCGGAGGCTGGATCCAGTCGACCACCAGCAGCACGCCCTCGCGCGCCAGCAGTTCGGCCTGGGTGGGAACGGGTCGGTCAGTCATTGCGGTGGCTCTCACGGTATAGCTGGGCGGCGCGACGCACCGCAGCAAGGATTTCCAAGTGCGTACCGCAACGGCACAGGTTCGCCGACAGTGCGCGGCGGATCTGTTCTTCGCTAGGGTCGGGGTTGCGGTCGAGCAAGGCCTTGGTGGTCATGATCATGCCGTTCAGGCAATACCCGCACTGGGCCGCCTGGGCATCGATGAAGGCTTGCTGCACCGGGTGCGGGTGGTGACGGTCACCGAGGCCTTCGAGGGTGGTAACGTTACGATTCGCCACTCCGCTCAAGGGCAGCACGCAGGAACGCGCAGCCTTTGCGTCGACGATCACCGTGCACGCCCCGCATTCGCCCAGGCCGCAGCCGAACTTGGGGCCATTGAGGTGCAGGTCGTTGCGCAGCACCAATAGCAAGGGCGTGTCGGCCATGGCACTGCAGGTCACCGGCTGGCCGTTGACGGTGCAGTTGACGCTGGCCGTGGCGTTTGGCGAAAGAGGTTTGCTCATGCCGCTCTCTATTTTCGTGTAGTACTTACTACATCAAAAGGCAAGAACGGTGCCAATTCCTGGCTGGCGCGTGGAGCCGCGCGCCAGGTGTGGCAAAGAAGGTGAGTCAGGCCGGGTCGTCGATCATTTTGCGCAGCAGGAACAGCATCGCTACCCGCTCGCCGGGGTTGAGGTTGCTCAGGGTCAGCTCGCTGATCTGCCGGGCGCAGGGCTCGGTCTGCTCCACCGCCACGCGACCGGCCTCGGACAGGTGCACGATTACCTTGCGCCGGTCTTTGGCGTCGTGGCCCAGCTCGACCAGTTCGCGAGCCTTGAGGCGCTCGACGATGCCGCGGATGGTGGCCTGGTCGACGGCGGTCAGCGCCACCAGCTCGGTCAGCGAGCTGGGGCCGTTGTCACGCACGGCGCACAGGGTAATGAACTGCACCGCCGTGAGCTGCGACTCGCCAACGTTCTGCTGGAAGATCGCCATATGGCGCTGGTAAGCCTTGCGCAGCAAATGCCCCACCTGTTCGGTGAAAGCGTAGGGAGAATCGGGGGAACTCATGGGCAGGACGGGTCCGCAGCAGCTGGAAAACGCATACGATAACTCAAAGTCCACCACGCCGCGCGCCCGGACCTTGCGTCAAGGGCGCCAGCGATGCAGATCAACGGGCGATGGAGGCGGCCGGGGCGACCACGTCACCCGCCAGTACCACGGCCTGGTCGTCCAGGTAGATATCGCAGTTGCGCAATGGTATGTCCATATGGCACGGCGTCTTGCGCTTGCCGCCCACCTCGGTGTTGGGGCCGGTGGAAAACAGGAAGTTGCCGTAGAACGCGCGGGCGTCCATGCACATGCCGTCGTTCTTGTCGTGCAGGCCCATGGCGGTCCACTGCGCGCGGGGCTGCAGGCCCCAGCCGATATGGGAGATGCCGTACACCTCGGGGTCGTTGAAGTACTTCATGTACTCGCGCAGGTATTCGGCCTCGAAACCGCCGTGGATGCGAGTGATAAAGCCCTTCTCGATCTCCAGGGTGATGCGCTCGCGGCAGTAGGTCTTGAACGGCAGCAAGATATCGCCCACGTCCAATACCAGCGTGCCTTCGGCGGTTTCCTCGTTCGGCCAGGTGAACAGAAAGCCGCTGGGCCAGTGGTCCCAGCGGCCCGGGGCATCAGCGTAACCGTATTCGGTAACGGCCGGGTATTGGCCCAGCGCGGCGCGAAATTCGCTGCCGGCGCGGGAGCGCACGGTCATGGTGCGGGCCTGCTTTAGCACCGCTTCGGCTGCCATCACGCGGGCTTTGTCGGCCTCGGTGGGCAGCATGCGTGCCAGTACTTCCGGGGGCTCCACGGCCAGCAGTATGCGCGTGCCGGTCTTGAGAATCTGCTCCTGCTCGGGCGAGTGCAGCAGCATCATGGTGTCGATGATCAGGTCGGCTGCTTCCAGCGCGCGCTGGGCCGCGAGGTTGCCGGTGAGCGCGGTGTCGCCGCAGTAGGCGGTCATGTCATTACCCATGGCCACCGCCGCGTTGAAGGCCGGCAGCTCCACGGCGTAGACCTTGGCGCCCAGGCGCTGGGCGGCTTCCATTGCGGCGCGCACGGTGCGCGGGTTGGAGTAATGGGCCTTGAGAATGGCCACACTCTGGGTGGCATCCACTTTCGAAAGCTTGAGCACGTGCTCGAACATCTGGGTCAGTTCACCGTCGCTGACAGCCATTGCCTCTCTCCTTCGCTGAATTGGAAATACGCACCGCGATGGCGCGCAGCGCTTCGTGATGGTGCGTATTTGTAATGCATACACTGCATATTTGCAAATACCGACACTATTCAGGTGGCTCAGCAAAGGGCGAGCCAATTACCTTAAACCGTAGAACATCCATATTTTATTGGACATATTCACAGTTAAGCACCCAGTAGAATTTTTTAAATATTTTCAGATAGGCTCTTCACATGAAAAATAAATAGTGCATACACTGTAACTGCGTTCCGGTCCCGCGCTTTGAGATCGGTCATCGAGGAGACACATCCCATGGGGGCAACACAACGAATCGCCATCGTCGGCGCTGGTCTGGGCGGCGTGGCAGCCGCCACTTCGCTGCAACAGGCAGGCTTCGAAGTCGATATCTACGAACAGGCGCCGCAATTCTCGCGCCTGGGCGCCGGGATCCACATGGGCCCTAATGTGCTGAAGATTTTCCGCCGCCAAGGTATCGAGAAGCAGGTCGAAGCCATGGGCTCGCACCCGGACTTCTGGCTCAGCCGTGACCAGGATGGCGAATACATGTCGCGCATTCCGCTGGGCGATTTCGCCCGCAAGGAATACGGCGCGGCCTATATCACCGTGCACCGCGGCGACCTACATGCCCTGCAGATGGCTGCCATCAAGCCCGGCTCGGTGCACTTCAACAAACACCTGGCCAGCCTTGATGAAAGCGGCAGCGACGTGCTGCTGAAATTCGCCGACGGCACCCAGGCCCGCGCCGACATCGTGATCGGCGCCGACGGCATCAACTCCCGGGTCCGCGAGCACCTGCTAGGCGCCGAAGCCCCCACCTACAGCGGTTGGGTTGGCCACCGCGCGCTGATCCCGGCGCACAAGCTGGCCAAATACGATTTCAATTTCGAAGACTGCGTGAAGTGGTGGTCGGGCGACCGCCACCTGATGGTCTACTACACCACCGCCAAGCGCGACGAGTACTACTTCGTCAGCGGCGTGCCCCAGGCCGAATGGGAAGGGGGTAATGCCAGCTTCGTCGACTGCAGCCGCGAGGCCATGTTCGACGCCTTCAAGGGCTACCACCCGAGCGTTCAGGCGCTGATCGAGAACGCCGAGAACATCACCAAGTGGCCACTGCTCAACCGCCAGCCGCTGCCGGTTTGGAGCAAGGGCCGCATGGTGCTACTGGGCGACGCTTGCCACCCGATGAAACCGCACATGGCCCAAGGCGCGGCCATGGCCATCGAAGACGGCGCCATGCTCGCCCGCTGCCTGATGGAAACCGGCCTCAACGACTACGCCACCGGTTTCCGCCTGTACGAGGCCAACCGCAAGGAGCGCGCCTCCCGCGTCCAGGCGGTGTCCAACGCCAACACCTGGCTGCGCACCCAGGAAGACCCATCGTGGGTCTTCGGTTACGAGTTGTTCGACCATCCACTGAAATCGGAGAACGCAGCGTGAGCAGACCTCTCTACGGTGCCAACGTGCAGGCCAACGGTATCCGCCAGCACTACCTGCGCTATGGCGGCAAGGGGCAGCCGCTGCTGCTGATTCCGGGCATCACCAGCCCGGCTATTACCTGGGGGTTCGTGGCCGAGCGCCTGGCCGAGCACTTCGACACGTATGTTCTCGACGCCCGCGGCCGCGGCCTGTCTTCCACCGGGCCAGACCTGGACTACGGCACCGACGCCTGTGCCGATGACATCGTCGCCTTCGCCCTGACCCTGGGGCTCAAGGATTGTCTGCTGGTGGGCCACTCCATGGGCGCGCGCTTCATTCTGCGCGCCGCCACCCGCCACCCCGACGCGCCCTTCAGCCGGCTCGCGCTGATCGACCCGCCAGTGTCCGGCCCCGGCCGTCGTGAGTACCCGGGCAAGCTACCGTGGTACATCGACTCGATCCGCCAGGCCGAACACGGCATGAACGCCGATGACATGCTCGCGTTCTGCCCGACCTGGACCGAAGAGCAACGAGCCCTGCGCGCCGAATGGCTGCACACCTGTTATGCACCGGCAATCCTCAAGGCGTATAGCGATTTCCACGAGGTGGATATCCATCAGGACTTCCCCCGCAACCACCTGCCCACCTTGCTGATGATCGCCGGCAAGGGCGGCGTGATCGGCGCCGACGACGAAGCCGAGATCCGCGGCCTGCAGCCGTCGATCCAGACCGTACACGTACAAGACGCCGGGCACATGATTCCCTGGGACGATTTCGAAGGCTTCTTCGCCGCCTTCGGCACCTTCCTTGGCCACCCCCTCATCTGACTCCGGAGACACGACATGACCAAGCTCTACCGCATCGGCCAGATAGTGCCGAGCTCCAACACCACCATGGAAACCGAGATCCCGGCGATGCTCACGGCGCGCCAGTTGATCCGCCCCGAGCGCTTCACCTACCACTCGGCCCGTATGCGCATGAAGCACGTGAAGAAGGAAGAGCTGGCGGCCATGGACGCCCAGTCCGACCGCTGCGCCCTGGAGCTCTCCGACGCCCGCGTCGACGTGTTGGGCTACGCCTGTCTGGTGGCGATCATGGCCATGGGCCGCGGCTACCACCGTGAATCCCAGCAGCGCCTGGGCCAAGTGGTGATGGACAACGACTCCCAGGCCAAGGTGATCACCAGCGCCGGCGCCCTGGTTGATGGCCTCAAGGTGCTGGGCGCCAAGCGTATCGCCCTTGTGGCGCCGTACATGAAGCCACTGACCGAACTGGTCGTCGACTACATCCAGCACGAAGGCATCGAAGTCAAGGTGTGGCATGCCCTGGAGATTCCGGACAACCTTGAAGTCGCCCGTCATGACCCGGCTAACCTGCCGGGCATCGTCGCAGGCCTCGACCTGACCGACGTCGATGCCATCGTGCTCTCGGCCTGCGTGCAGATGCCTTCCCTGGGCGCCGTCGCCAAGGTCGAGGCGCAAACCGGCAAGCCAGTGCTCACCGCTGCCATCGCCACCACCTATGCCATGCTCAAGGCCCTGCAACTGGAGCCGATCGTGCCCGGTGCCGGTGCGTTGCTGTCCGGCGCGTACTGAGGAGCCCCGCCATGACCACCGCAGAGGACAACTACGCCGGCGTCTGGGGCAACCGCGTCGGCTTCGGTCAGCGCGCCGCGCTGCTACTGATCGACTTCATGCAAGGCTACACCACCGAGGGCGCGCCACTGTACGCGCCGGGCGTGGTCGAGGCCGTGGCCCATAGCGTCGAGCTGCTGGCCGCCGCGCGGGCCAAGGGCGTTCCGGTAATCCACACCAACATCCGCTACCACCCCGGGCATTTCGCCGACGGCGGCATGTGGGTGAAGAAGGCGCCAGTGATGAAGGACATGGTCGAGGGCAACCCCCTGGCCGCGTTCTGCACTGAAGTGCTGCCACTGCCGAGCGAAGTGGTGCTGACCAAGCAGTACGCCAGCGCCTTCTTCGGTACCAGCCTGGCACCCATGCTGCAAGCATTGGGCATCGATACCTTGATCATGGCTGGCTGTTCCACCAGCGGCTGTGTACGCGCTACTGCGGTGGACGCCGTACAGCATGGTTTTCGCGGCATAGTCGTACGCGAATGCGTAGGCGACCGACACCAGGCGCCCCACGAGGCCAATCTATTCGATATCGACAACAAATATGGGGACGTTGTCACTAGAGCCGAGGCCATTGATTACTTGCACCGATAGATCGAGTCACCCCAAGCGTAACAGCCGTCCAAAAAGAGACGGGTTCCGATAATAGACAGGGCCGCTAGAGCCTCGACTTCCTGACTACCGATTCAAACATATGCCATTGCGCGCCGCTGCTGCGGCAGAATCAGGAGTAGCATCATGTCACTCAGCAATACACAAGCCCCCAGTGCGATAGACCTCAGTCATTCTGACACCTATCGCAAAATCGTCTGGCGCATCATCCCGTTCCTGTGCTTCTGCTACTTAGCGTCCTATTTGGACCGAATAAACGTCGGCTTCGCGAAACTACAGATGCTTGACTCGCTCCACATGAGTGAAACCGCCTTCGGTTTGGGAGCAGGGCTGTTTTTCGTCGGTTACATCCTGTTTGAAGTACCGAGCAACCTGGTCCTGGAAAAAGTAGGCGCGCGACTATGGATTGCGCGGATCATGATCAGTTGGGGATTGCTTTCCGGCCTGACAATGTTTGTTTCCAACGAGTGGCAGTTCTACACCCTGCGGTTTCTGCTCGGGGCTGCCGAAGCCGGCTTTCTGCCGGGCGTGCTGTATTACCTGAGCCAGTGGTTCCCGTCGTATCGGCGCAGCCGCATCATTGCCCTGTTCATGATCGGCTTGCCTTTGTCGACTCTGGTCGGCAGCCCGCTGTCAGGCTGGATCATGAGCAACTTCAACGACGTCGGCGGCTTCGCTGGCTGGCAGTGGCTGTTCCTCATTGAAGCGATTCCCACGGTCGTATTGGGCTTTTTGTGCTTCTTCGTCCTCCCCAACAACATTCGCGAGGCCAAGTGGCTCAGCGAGACTGAAAAGACCGAGCTCGAAGGCGTGTTACGCCTGGATAACAGCGAGAACAAGGGCGGGCATACGTTTCGCGAAGGCTTCTTCAACCTTAAAGTCTGGATGCTCGGCGGTATCGACTTCTCGATCCTACTCAGTGCCTATGCCATGGGCTTCTGGATGCCGAGCTTTATAAAGACTGCGGGCGTCACCAACCCCAGCCAGATAGGCTTGCTGGTTGCCATCCCAAGTCTTGCAGGGCTGATCGGCATGCTCGCCATCGGCGCAAGCTCCGACAAGCATCGCGAGCGTCGCTGGCACATTATCGTTCCATTCATCATTGGCGCTGCGGCGATGTTCCTGAGCACTTTTTTCACCCAGAACGTCGCTGTTACGGTGCTGCTGTTTTCCATTGCCTCGCTGACGATCATTGGCGCAGTCCCTGTGTTCTTCAGCCTGCCGGCAACCTTTCTCAAGGGAACCGCAGCGGCTACCGGCTTTGCCCTGGCTTGCTCAGTGGCCAACATCGCCGGGCTGGTCAGCAACTCGCTGATGGGTGTGGTCATGGATCATTTTCACAGCCCACAGATCGCTATGTGCATCTTTGCCGGATGCCTGTTGCTTAGCTCTTTGCTGGTGATCGCGCTGCCCGCGAAAGTCGTGAACCGCTAAGAAACCTTTTTACCAAGCGACTCCAGTAATAGCGATATCACTGGAGCCTCCGGTATCTCTGCCAGCCTGTTACCCACGTGAAGTCTCGAATTTGATAGTCGCCGGCGGCGCTTTGGCGTTGAGCAAGTTTCTTGTTGGAAAGGACACAGACAGCAAAAAGGGGTCAACATTTCTGTTGACCCCTTCTAGACCGCCCAGCAGAGCGGATTTTGTTTGGTAGGCGCGATTGGACTCGAACCAACGACCCCCACCATGTCAAGAGCCACCATGCTAGGCGCTACGCCGCGAAGCGTAAGGCCCTAAGAGAACGCCCATTCACATTATGAGGCGTCAACAATGGCTAATATCCGCTCCCTTCCCTCCGGTAACTGGAACGCTCAGGTACGCCTGAAAGGGAAACCTGCCCAGTCTAAAACCTTCCCTACTCAAGCACTGGCCCAAGCATGGGCTGACCAGCTTGAAGCTGTCACCAAGGAACACCAAACCCATACGCTTTACACCTTGGGCATGACCTACTGTGAAACCCTACTCAAGGGTAAGGGTAGCTATGACCATGCCATCAAGATCGTTGACCAGCTCTTTGCTGCATTCCCTCAGTCAATCCATGACATCACCCCTCAGCTAGTCAATGACTTCAAGCTGAAGCGTCTACAGACGGTCAAGCCTGCTACCTGTCGTATACAGCTGGCATTCATGTCCCGCTTCTTCAGGTTCGCTAAGCGTGGCCTGCTAATCGACATACACAACCCCGTAAGTGACATAGCCCTGCCTAAACCAGACAAATCTAGCGACAAGGTAATCAGTGCTGGCGAGCTTAGACAGTTGCTCAACAAGCTATCCCCCACCATGGCCGTCATCGTTGAGCTTGCCTATGAAACCGCAATGAGACGCTCGGAAATACTTAAGCTCACGACTCAATGTCTTCACCTGGAGGAACGAATTGCGGATGTAGTGGACGGTAAGAATGGCACTAGGTCTGTGCCCCTCACGTTGCGTGCTATAGAGCTATTGAAAGAGGCCCAGCGGCTCGCTTTAGCAAACAAGGCACACAGAGGACGACTGTTTATTGTGACGCCTCATGCAGTGTCACAGGCGGTTAGGTTGGCAAGGAACAAGGCGGGTCTTGATGATAGCGTCAGGCTTCACCAATTGAGGCATACGCGCATCACCAACGTTGCCAAGAAGGGATTTAACAACGCTCAGATAATGATTGTGTCGGGGCATAGGGACACAAGGTCTGTAGCTAGGTACTCACATTTAAATGCTAAGGATGTACTTCACCTAATTGATTAAAGGCACTGTAAGCTCACAGGAGCGACGATACATAGCAATACACACCATCATAGCCACGCAGCCTAATAGCCCCTTCACAGGGGCTTATAGTGACAATGAGTAATGGGATGATGAAGACTCACGGTTACCCTTAGAAAATAATTTTGGGGACCGTTGTAGTCTTTTGCCTCAAAAAAGAAGTATATACTATACAAGTATAAAGATTGCTTCCTCACACTGCTTTCACAGAGTAAGTAGGTTGCGGTCTTTTTTATTGCCTAAATGGTGAGCACCCATATCTTGGGCATTGGAGAGTAACAATAAAAAGAGAATGCAATGGACATAGATAAAATTATAGAAAGCAAGATCATGCGTCTAAACACTACTGAACGTAAGCTAGTGTGGTTGATGATCAGGAACAAGAGTAACGATGGCTTACGCTGGTGTGAAATCCCCATTGATGAGTTCTGCTCAGCGACAGGCAAATCATCTAGCTCTTGTAGCAGAACCATTCAATACTTAGTAGAACACGATCTCATTGCCTTACGAAAGGTAAGGCTCGGCTCCTCATATCGTAACCAGTTTAAATTAATTCCCTTGGAGTAAGACAAATGAAAACAATTACTATGACAGATGTAAATGAACTAGCTCGACGTACAGGCAATACTCCTATGGGAGTCCTTACGGAACTGATTGAGCAGGGCTATCAACTAACAGAGGAAGCGCCTCAGCCAAAGGGTAAACCTCTTAGCTCTGCCAAGGACGCTCTCTCACAATGGAAGGAATCTAAGCAGCGTGTAGCTGATGAAATGTACAAGGGTGATCCTCTTGTACG
The DNA here is from genome assembly GCF_039581215.1 of Pseudomonas halotolerans. NCBI lineage: Bacteria > Pseudomonadati > Pseudomonadota > Gammaproteobacteria > Pseudomonadales > Pseudomonadaceae > Pseudomonas > Pseudomonas halotolerans. The sequence continues at coordinate 6,318 of NZ_JBCNTJ010000002.1, read as the reverse complement.
TCAGCTAATAGACGCCGATAACGCATCTGAAAGCTTCGCACCTCAGTCTCCCAAAACCATTCTTCAGCGTGATGAACAAGGCAACGTTACAGGTACATCTAAGAGCATGCTCACAGGCGCTACGATGAGAGAGCAAGCTGAGCTAATGGCCGCTATCCGTGCCACTTACAAACAAGGAGAAAACTAATGGGGAATACCTATCTAACAGAAGCAGAGCAACGAGCGTTACAAGAGCGACGCTCTGAGCTAGGAGCAATGGATTGCAGCATCCAACAGAAGAACCGTCTTATCACAGGTATTCGTGACTACAAATTTGTGGAATATGGGATGAGCCAGTATGGCTACTATCAAGTCCTGAATATCAAGGGGAACAAAATCCCTCACGAGCTAACAGGTAACTTCACTCATCCGAGCTACATTATCAAGCTAGTAGACAGCCTACTTAAAGAAGGAAAACTGATTGATCCCAAGTGAGTCAAGGGTTATATACGTAGCAGAAGCCCTCCCAGGAAGCGGCAAATCAGCAAAGTTTATCGACGCACTGCCCACCCTAATCCATACCAGCAAGACACTCTATGCAATGCCTACTAATGCTCTCATCAAAGAGCTTGCCTTAGCCATCAAGCTAAAAGCCGGGATATCTCCTTTAGTCATAACGTCTGACACGGTGGATCATGTAACAGTTCACCTTGAGAAAGTCTTAGCCGCGAATACACAACCACTAGTTATGATTACGCATGAGGCACTGCGACGTGTGGAGCCACGCCTCCTTGGAGGTTGGGAGCTTGTGGTTGATGAGGTCCCTAGCGTTTCTGATTGCAAGAGTTACATCTTTGACAGCATTAGCTACCTTGGTAGTTTAGGTAACTATCTAACGGTGGACAGTAAAAAGAAAGCTGCTCTCAAACTTGAGAATATAGCCTTAGTAGAAAATATGATTAAGGCGAAAGATAGCAGCGCACTCAGTGACTCGGCCTTAGATGTCCTCAAAGCAATGCTAACTCCCAAATGTGGCGTTGAAGTAGAGGCGCAGACAAACAAGGGCAAGCGACTGGTACGCATTGTGAGGTATAGAGATTTCCTACCAGCTTTCTCTTACGCCAATAGCGTTCACATCCTTGCTAACAATGTACAGGACACGCTTCTAGGTATTCATGCCACCTACCAAGGCTGGCAGTTTGAACCATCGCTATTCACACCCGAGTTCGATGGTTACGGTAAGCGTGTAGAGCTTCACCCTTTCTTGACTACAAAATATTCAAAGACTCAAAGCATGATGCAGCGTAATGGTAAGCCTGCTGATACGTGGGATGAAGGGGTGCAGCTAGCTGACTGGCTACGTTGCATCACCGCCATGGTAGGGGATGAGAAAGGGTTAGCCTTTGCGCATCAATGGATGCAATACAATTTCAGTGAAAGCATCACTAAGCTACCAATCGATAGCAGGGGCATTAACGGCTACCAAGACAGACATATTGCTATATGTCTTCAACATGGAAATGTGAGTCCTGATGATGCACTAAGCTTTCACACCCTAAGCGAAATGTTAGGTGTTCCTGTAGCAGAGGTACGTAAAGCCATTGAGTTCGAACGCTTCTATGAAAGCACGTTACAAGCTGTAGCTAGAACATCACTGAGAGACAGGAGTAGCACAGAGCCTGTCACGCTATTCGTTCAGAGCATGGATATGGCAATTTACCTTCAACAGAAGCTCGGACGCTTAGCAACAATCAACACCGACTTGGTTATGACGCCTTGGGAAAAACAAGAATCTGAAAAGAAAAAAGCCAAGGCTCAGCAACAAGCAGAAGTAATCTCTCTTCTCATAGAGAAAGGGATGAGCCGACAAGATATTGCAATTGATTTAGGTATCCCCTACCCCACAATCAAGCGTTGGACAAAGGGACTAGAGCAAGCAGCATAACTAAGATCAACGTCGTCAATACTGAGATCATTTTCTCTTAAAGACCCTTAAGGGATTTTGATCTTTAACAGGGTTGTACTGCCAACTGACAGCTCAAACTGTCCACTTTCTCTTAGAGTATCTTTAAGGAATTGTGAACACTTAACACTTAACACTTAACAATAAGACCAAGAGCAAAAGCAACGTCGGCACAGCCGACAAAGAGCACGCATTAAAGAGAGAATCAAAAGCAGAGCACCTTTCAATATTCCGCTCTTGATCTTTCTTATTTGCGTATGCCACTACGTGGCGTGCTCTTGCTTTTGCTTCTGTCACGCAGTGACGTTAAGACCACACCCATCATTGGATAACTACATGTTAGATACAGACACCATTAGAATACCTAGCATTACTTCCTTTACCTTCAAAAATATAATTCTTCGCAGGGGCTTGGCTAAGGAGATTATTGCCAATCGCAATGACCATCAAGCGCTATACAACATATCTCTTACTCATCGCATCACCCTACAAGCTGTAGGTTATATTTCTCGATGCAGACTTAAGGACATTGAGGAAGCACCTGCTATTAGACCGTGACTTACCTCCTAACTCTCCTGCTATGCCTCCAGTACACTCAGCCATTAATCTTACAGATAATGCAGAACTACAGCGTACTAGCCATAGCCCTAAACATCATCTGCTATTCACTCACTCTAGCAATCACAATCCAATATACAAGACCGAGAGCACCATGAACCTTACAGACAAAGATAAGACCGAATACATTGAAACCAATTCACACTGTGACCTAGCAAAGCGCCTAGGTGTAAGCATGCTCACTCTAAATACTTACGCTGATGAACAAGGATGGAAGGAGGAACACCGTATCTATTGGCATGATAAGTCCATTGAGATATTAAAACAGGAGCTAGTCAACGGAAACATAGCAGCGGTTAAGGAAATGCTTAAGGTAACTGGTAGCGTAAGACCAGTAGGACGCCCAAGGAAATCAGATGTAGAGCGTCAGGTGGCTATCGAGAAGCGTCTAGCTGAAGAGATGGAAGCGGACGTGATCCGAATGAGCCTTGTAAGCAGAAAATAGAATAATTATTTATTAAAACAGAGGGGGTGCATTGGCTCATGATGATAATGTTCAATTTCACAGTATAACTTTAAATTGTAAAACCAATAAATCTCAGCAGTGCAACTACAATCTTGACCGCCATAAGAAAAATCCAGAACAATATACCATAAGCGATTAGATAACCTATCCCTGTCTTTAACCACCTATACCCCTTAACTATCATCCCACTCACCCCCGAGCGCTCCCGCTCTGATCTATCAGGCACACTCAGCCTTGAGACATCCCCAGCTTATCTTTAGCCATTAAAATAAGTAAGTCTTTAATTATCTCAAACGAAAGAACGCCCGCCTTCTCCAAGCTCACGCCTTTAGCTTTATTCCACGTCGTATCATCAATAGCAGCGCTAAGAAACTCATGACCTGCCCAAGTCAGGGAGAATGGGTAAACTCTTATCACCCGCCCTTCGGTTTTACTTGAAACTGAACGCTCACATCGTAGTAAACCTGCCTCATCCATGATGAGTAAATGGTAGCTAACCAAACTCTCAGGGTAGCCATCAATTACCAACGGATTTTTAGGAGCGTTCTCCATTGAATCATCCGGCTTATCGTTAAAATAGATTAGCAACTTTCTAACCAAGTCTAAATCTCGCTTCACGAGCTTACTCCTTAGGCATTGTCCTTCAACAATTCATCTAACTTAGCAGTCAAGTCAACAACCTTCTGCTCAAGGAAATCAATGTATTTATCTCTAGGATCTTCAGGCATTAGCGTCTGCTGGAACTGAGCGTACAGACTCGGATTATATGCCTCTGAGGATACAGGCGAGCTAAGATTCTCTGCCGTCGGCTTAACCCACTTAGTAAATACAGGATAAGACGGACGGCCGGGCTCTTTACAGAATGCGTTCAGTGATTTACCACTAGCGTTGAACTCTTCAATCAGCTTCTGTTTTTCCTCAGGTGTGTATCGCTTAGGAGCTACCATGATCGTGCCTTCCAAGTTAAATAGGATATGACGCTAGCAGAACGCCAGCATTTCCGCTAGAAATAGATTAGCCACATTGCATACATAAGTACCCTCCCCCTAACCCCCTGCCCACCCCTACCAAGCCAACGCTCAAGAATGCCTACAGCGTCGGCCATGGCGTTCATGATTCAACACAGAGCGTTGGGGTGTAGAGCGTGGCCGATAGGCGTCTGCCGCCTCACAGCAGGCACGTAGCTCAGTTGGTTAGAAGCCTGCCCTTGTGAGGTACGAACAACGGGCAAGGGAGTGAGCTTGCGAACGTACCACCACCTAGACAAGAAAGGGATCAGGCCTTACGTATCAATAGGTTAAGTGGATTCATTCACAATTCTGAGTGTGAACAGAGGGAGGTAGGAATCTACGTTCACATTGCCTTGTGTGAACGAAGCCTATAATTTGTGAACGTTTTCTTAGGCAAAGAAAAAGGGGAACCCTTTCGGATTCCCCCTCACACCGCCCAGCAGAGCGGATTTTGTTTGGTAGGCGCGATTGGACTCGAACCAACGACCCCCACCATGTCAAGGTGGTGCTCTAACCAACTGAGCTACGTGCCTGCTGTGAGGCGGCATTCTACGGAATTCCAAAGGGGTGTCAATACCTTTTTTTCACCTAACCCTATGAATATGCAAAATATTTAATTTCACCAAAGCGACGAAGATTTGGCGGTGGCTGGCGGCTGATTTTTATCTCGGGTAGGATCGGCGTATTCGTAAAAAATATAAAACAGAGGTTGCAGAATGGCGAACACACCGTATCCAGAGTCTTATTACGCCGCGTCGGCCAATCCAGTTCCTGCTCGCCCTGCCCTGCAGGATGATGTCGAAACGGATGTTTGCGTGATCGGCGCTGGTTACACCGGCCTGTCCTCTGCACTGTTTCTGCTTGAGAACGGCTTCAAGGTCACGGTGCTTGAGGCGGCTAAGGTGGGCTTTGGGGCTTCGGGTCGTAATGGCGGGCAGATCGTTAACAGTTACAGCCGCGACATTGATGTGATCGAGCGCAGTGTCGGGCCTCAGCAGGCGCAGTTACTAGGCAACATGGCGTTCGAGGGCGGACGGATCATTCGTGAGCGGGTGGCGAAGTATCAGATTCAGTGTGACTTGAAGGATGGCGGGGTGTTCGCCGCCCTTACCGCCAAGCAAATGGACCATCTGGAGTCGCAGAAGCGTTTGTGGGAGCGTTTCGGCCATACCCAGTTGGAGTTGCTGGATCAGCGGCGGATTCGCGAGGTGGTGGCGTGCGAGGAGTACGTCGGCGGGATGCTGGACATGAGCGGCGGGCATATTCATCCGCTGAACCTGGCCTTGGGCGAAGCGGCGGCTGTTGAGTCTCTTGGCGGGGTGATTTATGAGCAGTCGCCAGCGGTGCGCATCGAGCGTGGCGCCAGCCCGGTGGTGCATACACCGCAGGGCAAGGTCAGGGCCAAGTTCATCATCGTGGCGGGCAATGCTTATCTGGGCAATCTGGTGCCGGAGTTGGCGGCCAAGTCCATGCCTTGCGGCACACAAGTGATTGCTACCGAACCGCTGGGCGATGAGTTGGCCCATAGCCTGCTGCCTCAGGATTATTGCGTCGAAGACTGCAACTACCTGCTCGACTACTACCGGCTGACGGGCGACAAGCGTCTGATTTTCGGCGGCGGCGTGGTGTATGGCGCGAGGGACCCGGCAAATATTGAAGCGATCATTCGTCCGAAGATGCTCAAGGCTTTCCCGCAGCTCAAGGATGTGAAGATTGATTACGCCTGGACCGGAAATTTCCTGCTGACGTTGTCGCGGCTTCCGCAGGTCGGGCGCCTGGGAGACAACATTTATTATTCCCAGGGCTGCAGCGGCCATGGCGTGACGTATACGCACCTGGCGGGCAAGGTCCTGGCCGAGGCGCTGCGTGGTCAGGCTGAGCGTTTTGATGCGTTTGCGGACCTGCCGCACTACCCTTTCCCCGGCGGGCAGTTGTTGCGCACGCCGTTTGCGGCGATGGGGGCTTGGTATTACGGGTTGCGGGATAAATTGGGGTTCTGAAGCCGCCAACAACAAGGGCTGCTTCGCAGCCCTGCGGGGATAAATCCCCTCGCCACAGCAAGCTCCCTCGCCACGGGCCTGCTCCACTATCGTTATTCCAAAAACAAAAAACCCCGGTCTTTCGACCAGGGTTTTTGCTACCGACTAGAAGCTGGCTTTTCAACCTTCTTCTTAGCTTCAAGGCGTTCAGTGAGCCTCGAAGCAGATATGGCGCAGCGGACGGGACTCGAACCCGCGACCCCCGGCGTGACAGGCCGGTATTCTAACCGACTGAACTACCGC